>NZ_BAABCB010000008.1:0-10669 GCF_039538385.1 Winogradskyella damuponensis
TTTCTGATTTATCCTTAAATTTAATGAATTGTAAACTTAAGCCGTGTATAATTAATTGCTTGGTTCTTGCCTACTTGCGAAAATTCCTGCGGAATTTTCTCGGGTTCGTAAAAGTTTGCTAATTTAGTTGCTGAAACACGCAACTAACCATACACAAACACGTTAGGCAACATTTGAGAAAAAAACTAAACTAAATGGAATTAAAACCAATATCTGGACAAAAAGGAAGAACTTTACTTGAGTTTTATAATCCGAATGAATGGCCTTCTCAATGGAAGAAAATGCCTGAAATGATGTGCGATTTAATTAAAACTCTCGAATCGATTGACCACGCACCTGTTTGGGTATTTACTTCGCACGCTGAACTATTATTCACGAACAAAGATGACTACCAAGATTGGCAAGTTTTAGTGAAAATAATTGAAATGGATACAAAGCAATACTATAAAATTACTGTTGCACAAGACAATCCGTGGCATCATTTAACTGGATTTTCTGATAATAACAAAGAAGCTGCGGAATTAGTAATATCTGGATTATCAGTTGCTGTAGTTGGAAAAAATCGGAATATATTTTTGGACTCGAATTAATAAATGACAAAGTTTCTCGATATTTAAAATATGAACTATTTGAATTCTATACTAAAGACATTTAAAGAGCACCAAATTTCTCAATACTCGGAATTGAAAATATTGGAATTTAATAAATCTGAACACTATCCAATTAGTGAGGGAATTCAATTCGAATCAAATCATTTCGCAGGAGAAATATTTTATTATTCTAGTGATAAAATGAAATATTGTGAAATGGAATTTTTAATCTACTTGGGAGAAAATTATAAAGCAAAAGTAGTTGAAGAAACAGACATAAAAGAAATAGAAAATAAGATAGCTGAATTTTTAACCAAACGAATGACCGAATTAAAAAACGTTGCCTAACACCGTGTATAATTAATTGCTGGTTATAGCCTACTTACGAAAGTCCTCGCGGACTTTCTATTCGGTTTTTATTTGCTAACTTTAGTGCTTAAATCACGCAACTAATCATACACAAGACCGTTGCCACACATTTGAGAAAATCAGTCTACATATTAATATTCGCTTTCATTTTGAACTCTTGTCAAAATGAAAAAAAATTGAATGGAACTTGGATTTCAGCCTATAAGCACGAAGAAAATGACACTCTGAAATATGATTTATCAGGAGTTCCTTTTAATGAAATATGGGAATTTAATGACGGAACATTAAAAATCCAAAGATATAAATATGACTTTTTTTATGAAGATATAAGTTCATTCAAATTTAAACTTAAAGGAAATAAATTCGTTGTTGATGAAGCTGAACCGTATCTATCTGATATAATTGAACCGATTACTAAAGACAGTTTTCAATTAAGTGGTTTTAGTTATGGTAACTCAAAACTTGTGTATAAAAAATTAGATGATTCTTTGAAAAATAATTCAGCTGATTTTAAATTGACTGGAAATAAATATATCCGAAATTTCAAAAAATGGACTGACACTATTCATTTTGTAAATGAATCTGTTTATACAAGCAGTGGTTGGTCAATGGAAAATTCGGAATTAAAGTGGGAAAGAATAAATTATAACGGATTTGATATATTATTTACTGATATTTATATTCCGTTCATCCTAAAAAAGAAAGTTGGAAATAAAATTTATGTCACAACATTTGACAAAAAGAAAGAAGATTATATTTTAGAAGAAATTGAATAAAAAAACGTGTGGCAACAATGTATATAATTCATAGCTGCTTCTCGCCTACTGTCGAAAAACCTCGCGGTTTTTCTATTTCCGTTATTATTTACTAACTTACTTGCTAAAATAACGCTACAAATCATATACGAGACCGTTGTGTTTCATACAAAATCCAACCGCACAAACAGCACATTTGGTTTTCTTCCAACGCTTAAAGCCAACTACTAATAAAACCAAAAGAGCTATTTCCTGCCAACGCTCTGACAAAGAACACTACTGAATACCAATACATATTTATATTGTATTTTAATAATTAAATGTATCTTTGCGTATTAATGTCGGAACTCAAAGAGACTGAACCAATGAATCGAATTAAAAAGGTTTTAAAGGAACAAGGAAGAACTCAAACTTGGCTTGCTGAACAAATTGGAAAAAGTTATGTGGTCGTTACAAATTATTGTAACAATAATACACAGCCAAGTATTCAGGTCTTAACAGATATATCTCAGGTTTTGGATGTTGACATAAGAGAATTATTGGTTTCCACTAAAGACGATTAGAAATGGATAAAGAATTTGAAATATTCAAAAATGGAAGCACTTGGCTAAGAACTGACTTCCATTTGCATACAAAGGCTGACAAAGAATTTATCTATCAAGGTGAAGACAATTCCTTTGTTTCTGATTATGTACACCAATTAAGTCAAAAAGGTATAGGCGTTGCTGCCATAACCAACCATAATAAATTTGACTATAATGAATATAAAGCCCTTGCAAAAAAAGCTAGAAAGCAAGAAATCTATGTGTTGCCAGGAGTTGAGTTATCCGTAAATGACGGAGCAAACGGAATCCATTGCCTTGTTATTTTTAATCCTTTAGAATGGCTTGAAAACAGTACTGACTATATTAACCAATTCATAACTCAAACATTTGCGGGAAAGCATAATTATGAAAATGAAAATGGTCGTTCAAATGATAATTTGACTGAAACCATCAAAAAATTAAATGCCTTTGAGAAAGATTATTTCATCATTATGGCTCACATCGAACAAAGAAGTGGTTTCTATAATGAATTAGATGGTGGAAGGATTCAAGAATTAGGCAAGAATCCGCTATTCAGAAAAACAGTTCTAGGTTTTCAAAAAGTAAGGACAAGAGACATAATTGACAAGCTTAATTTATGGCTTGATAATGACTTACCTGTTTTTGTGGAAGGTTCGGACGCTAAAAAAATAGAAGATATTGGAACAGGTAATTCCGTAAATAACATTACACAAAAAACTTTCTTAAAAATTGGGGCTTTTAATTTTGAAGCAATAAAATACGCCTTACTTGACCAAAAATATAGACAAGCTAATGAAACCAAAGAGCCGGTTAATGGATATATTAAATCCATAAGTTTTAAAGGAGGAAAGTTAGATGGCTCAACACTTCATCTAAATCATTCTATGAATAACTTGATTGGTATACGAGGAAGTGGTAAATCTTCAATTTTAGAAGCAATTAGATATTCTCTAGATATTGACTTAACTAGAAACCAAAATGTTGACTTCGAATATAAAACTAATCTAGTAAATGCTCTATTGGGCAGCGGAGGAAAAATCACTTCTGTTTTAGTCGATGACCAAGGTAAAGAATACATAGCTGAAAAAATACTTGGCGATAGAACTAACATATATCAAGATGGCGAGCTTCAACTTGGGCTAAAACCAAATGCCATTGTAAAAAAACCAATTTACTTTGGTCAGAAAGACCTTTCTCAGATAGGAGATTCTTTATCAACTGAATATTTGATAAGTAAACTGATTGGCGACCGTTTGCTTAATAAAAAGCGAGAGGTTGACGAAAAAAATCAAGAGGTGTTAAGACTTATCAGTGAACTCAAAAAAATTGATTCAAAAGTTGCTAGAAAAGCAGATATCGAAGCTAAACAAGCGGAATTGAAAATTAAGATTCAAGTTTTTAAGGATAATGAAATAGACAAAAAACTTGAAAAGCAAATCTCGTTCGATAAGGACAGCAATTTCATAAAACGTCTAGAGAAGTTCGAGCAAAAAGTAATAGACGGTCTTAATGATTATGTTGGAGAATATGAAGATAGTTTTCAAAGTTTTAAAGCATATTCATCAAAAGAAAACAGTTTAGACATCGATAAATTAAAGCAGCACTTCCTAGCCTTTGAAAATATTTTTCTTGAAGCCAAAACACTTTCATCAAGGCTTGTTGCTGAAAACTTGGAGCTTGAAGAATTACATAAAGGATTCAATGTTAAGTATGAAGAACTGAAAGAAGAGTTTTCTAAAATCAAACGTGAAATAAATTTACCAAATATTCAGGCCGATGACTATGTAAAATACACCAAGGAATTAGATTTGTCCAAAGCTCAATTATCCGAGTTAGATAAACTCTCTAAAAAGAAAAAAGAGTTAGAAACTCAGCTAAAACAAACTCTTATTTCATTACAAAAGCTTTGGCATAACGAATTTGAAATTGTCCAAGAAGAAATAAAAAAAGTTAATGATGACCAAGATTCAATCAAAATTGCTGTTGAGTTTAAAGGAAACAAGCAAGATTTTGAATCATATTTAAAAGAGAATCTCAGAGGCAGTAATTTAAGAGGTAATAATATTCAAGTAATCATTGATAATTACAGTGATTTGATTGCAGTATATGAAGACTTGAACCAACCAAATAGTACAATTTCTACAAGTCTTTCTGATGTACAGCTTCATACATTTAAAGAGTATTTTAACTCAAATATCGAAGCCTTTTTGACCTATAGAATTCCTGATAAATTTGAAATTATTTATCGAAATAGGTCTTTGAACGAACATTCTTTAGGGCAAAGAGCTTCTGCATTAATCATATTTTTATTAACACTCAGAGAAAGCGATTTAATAATTATTGACCAACCAGAAGATGATTTAGATAATCAGACTATCTATAATGATGTTATAAAAGTATTGAAAGAATTGAAAAACACCTCTCAATTTATATTTGCAACACATAATCCTAATATCCCAGTTCTTGGAGATTGCGAACAGATTGTTTCTTGCAGATATGATTCGAATATCATAAAAACAAATCTTGGGAGTATCGATGATGAAACAATCAGGAAAGAAATAGTAAACATAATGGAAGGTGGCAAGGAAGCATTTAACAATAGAAAAAGAATTTACGAATTATGGACGCATTAGAATTATTGGATTTAATCCAAATGGGAGAATCCAGCAAAGTTCAATTTAAAGTTAGAGTGAATAATGCAAATTCAATCGGAGCTGAAATGGTTGCTTTTTCAAACACGAAAGGAGGTTTAATTATTATTGGTGTTGACGATAAAACAGGAGAAATTAATGGACTTTCATTTGAAGAATTACAAGCTACCAACGAACTTTTAGCCAATTCGGCTTCAAATAATGTAAAAGCACCTATTTATATATATACCGAAACCGTAAAAGTTGAAGAACAATATGTAATTGTTGCTCACATTTCCGAGGGTAGTAGTAAACCGCATATGGACAACAATGGTATAATTTGGGTAAAGAATGGTTCTGATAAAAGAAAAGTAATTGCAAAAGAGGAAATTGCCAGATTGCTTCAAAGTAGCGGAAATCTTTTTGCAGATGAAACATTGGTAAACGGCACAACCGTGAATGACCTAGATGAAGATTTCTTTAAGGAATTTATTATTTCAAAAACGAAGAAAACTATTGAGGAATTAGGTCAATCAACATCGGCTGTACTTTCTAATCTAGGAATGATTAAGGAAGGAAAACTGAGCCTAGGAGGTTTACTTTTATTTGGCAAAAATCCTCAACAATTTAGACCAACTTTCACTGTACAATGTGTATCTATTGTTGGAAATGACATAAGTTCAAATGAATATCGCGACAAAGAAGAACCATTCAGTGGAAATTTAAAAGAACTATACGAAAAAACGCTTTCATTCATAACTAGGAACTTACGAAAGCAACAAACAAAGGATGGATTTAATAGTCAGTCTGAATTAGAAATTCCAATCCAAACAATTGAGGAATTGCTTGTTAACGCATTAATCCACAGAGATTACTTTATTTCATCTACTATTAAAGTATTCATATTTGACAATAGAATAGAAATTATAAGTCCCGGAAAACTACCGAATACTTTGACAATTGATAACATAAAAATTGGAACTTCTATTCCTCGAAATCCAATACTATTTACAAATGCTAGATACATCCTTCCATTTGTCGGAGTTGGTAGTGGAATTCCACGAGCAATTGAGAATTCACCTGATTTGGAACTAATAAACGATGTGGATAGAGAGGTATTTACGTCAATAATAAAACGAACAGAATAAAATGCCAACGCTAAAAGCCATACACATTTGCAATTCGCTACAGCCAAATCACAAGCCAAAAATTGCAAAAGAGTATGTCTTTGCCAACGCTACAAACTGAACGGAAAATAAAGTACGAAAACACAACAATGTATAAAAATAATAGCGGTTTTAGTGTTAAAACCAAAGTAATTAAATATAAAAAAGGTCTGTGTTTAACCGAAAATTAGTGCATTTTAATCCGCTACTATTCTTATACTAGACCGTTGGCAAACATTTTGCGCGTGCCAACAATTTCAAGGATTTTACGAAATTCTGTGCTTACTTGCTTCAGAAAAATACGTTGGAATTTAAAGCTGAACGTTAAAAAAATATTACACTGGAATTTCTTACTCTTGCGGAACTTTACGCACGAATTTCGACTTACCCAACTTCAGTTCTTTAATTCAAAATTATAGCAATCCTCAACTTTTGGCTGATAAGCGGAATGGCAAAACGTACGGCTGAACTGTTCGCAATTTTAAAAAATTGAAATTAGTTGTTTAAATCAATCGATTCTGATGTCACGAAATTTCGGCCGAAAATCAAAACTGATGCTCTTTGCGGAAAAAAACGGAATAATAATTTGAAGATTTTTTTGACATTTAAGTAAAAAACGAAACAACGTACGAAAAACCAAAGATCCTATAAATACACAAAGGAGTAGTTCGTAAAAAGAAAAAACGTTAGCCAACAATGTATATAATTTATAGCTGCTTCTTGCCTACTGTCGAAAAACCTCTCGGTTTTTCTATTTCCGTTATTATTTGCTAACTTACTTGCTGAAACAACGCTACAAATCATATACGAGACCGTTGTAGGCAATTTAAGAAACGGACTAACAACCAAATGACTGAATGAACTTTTTATACAGATTACTACTAACTTTCAATGCAACATCATTGATAATCGTTGTTTTTTTAGTCAAAGAGCAAGTTCTGATTAATGAAATAGACTGCCGATTAATCAACTTACCCAATTACGTATCGTACATCATTTACTTTCTTATTCCTGTTGGACTGACTTATTTCAGCCTTTTGATTGCAAGATTTTTAAGTAAAGATAATATTCAAGAAGCTTCAATTATAAGTATTGAACAAGCCAATAACGCCTTTTTACCGAGTTATTTAGGATACTTTTTTGTAGCATTAAGTGTTCCCTACGTTGAAACACTAATATTTGTGTTTGCGATATTATTTATTTTTACATTTTTATCCCAAACTTTATATTTCAATCCTCTTTTTTTAGTGTTTAGATATCACTTCTACTACCTGAATACTACCAATAATGTTCAACTTTTTGTAATAACAAGAAAAGAGTTAAAAGACCCAAAAAGTATCAAAATAGAACAATTAAGAAGAATAAATAATTTCACGTTTATCGACATAAAAAAATAATATGAACCATTTACTTGCAAAAAAAACAGGACGTAATGGAGAATACGTCAAAATGATATCCGATGAGGATATTTTTAACTTACCAGACGACTTGGACAATCCACACGAATACGATACTGATTATAAGCTTGAAGATGATGAATGGTTTGGAATAGAAGATTTTTCCGAAACTGATTTCTGTATCGATATACTAACAACGGACTTTAATTCAGCGGAATATAATCAAATTGCTCTTGCGGATTATAATAGACTTAAATATTTATGCTCTTATCAAGATAACCAATATTACTACTTTCAAAAGTTATCGAGAAGCCAAACTATTAGACGGAAATGGTTTACAATATCTAACCAACCAGAAATTCAAAATGACAATCCGATAATTATTTTGAAAGAATTACCAGATGCGATTTATGACAGCGAAGAAGATATACTCTACTTCAAAAAACTGACGTCAATCACAACAATATTTTCTGGAATCGGAACTTTATATCGAGAAGCAACACAAGAAGACACTGAACAATTCCTTGAGAACGAATTCATTAACTTAACAGACGATTATGATGCATCAAAAGTAAAAAAGGCGAATAGAAAAAGAATTGCTATGGCTATGGACACATTTAATGCTTTTAATCCTCAACAAAGAAATTCTATCTATGACTATATAAAGGAATATTGCAATGACCTTGAATTTTCAGACGAAGACAGAAATTTTAATATTGGTTCGGAGGAAAATTTAAAGCAATTAATGTACGGAATTGAACAGCGATATTATACAACACCAATTGGAAACGAAAAGAGATTAGCAAATTCAATTACAACAATATAAAAAACTGCCTACAACAACGTATATAGCTCATAGCTAATTAGTTGATTAAACGAAGTTAAGGCATATTTGGAAAGTCGCCAAATTTTTAAAATTGACGATTTCCAATAAAAAAGATAAATAGTAAAATTTAAAAATCTGGCTTGTGCTTAATCCGAAAATAATCGCTAATTTACACGCTACGAGCCATATACAAGACCGTTACCATACATTTTGAAGAAACATTCTGCATTTTATGAACATTAGAAAATTGACATTGAAAATCCTTAAAAACCTAACACTATTTTCACTACTTATTTTGGTAATTTCTTGCCAAAATTCAGAGAACAAAGCGAACACAAGCAAAAGCCAATCAATCGGACCAAAAAATGGTGCTTTGCTTATTGGTGGTGGTGGAAAAAATGATGGAATGACAGATGAAATGTGGAAAGTGTTTTTTGATTTGGCAGGTGGAAAATCCGCCAAACTTGTTGTTATTCCAACTGCTTTTGATGAAAGTTCAATTAACTACGACCCAGAATTTAAGATTTTAGAACGTCAATTTAAGGAGCGTGGATTTGATAGTATTCAATTTATGCACACAAGAGACACTTTAATTGCTAATAGCGAAGAATTTGTAAAACCTTTAAAAACTGCAACAGCAGTTTGGTTAACAGGTGGCAGACAATGGAGAACAGCTGATGCATATTTGAATACCAAAACGCACAACGAATTAATTAACCTTTTAAATCGCAATGGCATTATCGGAGGAACTTCAGCTGGTGCTTCAATTCAAGGTTCTTACTTGGCAAGAGGTGGAAGAGATATAAATGGAAATTATAGTATTATTGGAAGTCCCGAAATTGGACTTGGGTTTGTCACGAATACTGCTTTTGACCAACATCATCTTTATCGGAATAGACAATATGATATGTTTGAATTATTAAAAAATAGACCAGAATTATTAGGTGTTGGCATCGATGAACATACTGCAATTTTAGTCCAAGGAAATGAATTTGAGGTTATTGGAGACAAATATGTAGCAATTTATGATGGAACATTTTGGTCGCCTTATTTCAATGAAATTGACACACTCGAAACTGGAAAAAACAAATTCTATTTTTTAAAAAATGGAGACAAATACAATCTAAAGGAAAGAAGGGTTCAGCAGAATAAGTTTATAGTAAAAAAAGATATTTCTTCCAACGAACAGAAAGAATATGTTGGAAATTATCTTTATGAGAAAAGTAAGGTCTTTTATAACAATATTGTAATTGAAAACGACACTTTAAAATTTCAAATAGTACGTAGAAATATTGTTCGCGACCCCATTCCAATTTACTCATATGAAAAAGATTTATTCTTTGACACAGACGCAGAATTATGGTTTCACTTCAAAAGAGACAGTTTAGGACAAATTATCGGATTTGATAAAAAAACCCACAAATTTATAGGTAGCCTAAACCAAAGATTTAACAAGACTGTAAATCAATGAAAATTTATATTCTAATCGGTATTATTTTTTGCTCAACTTTATTTGCGTGCGGAAACAAGAATGAAGATAGATTTATTTTTTTTCTTCATAACCGATTTTTAGAAGAACACGAACTAAACGATTTGCATCCCGAATTTGGACGAACTGAGTATAATGAAATAATCAATAAGTTTAAAAAGAGCGGATTAAAGGTTGTCAGCGAAAAAAGGAATGGAAACGTAAACGCAAGAGAATATGCAAGCGGAATTGTCAACCAAATTGACAACTTAATTAAAAATGGAACAGAACCGAATAAAATAACTGTAGTAGGAACTTCAAAAGGTGGATATATTGCTCAATATGTTTCGACTTTGGCAAATAATCCAAGTTTGAATTTTGTTTTTATCGCAAGTTTTAGAAATAGTGACATCGAGAATATTCCCGAAATAAATTATTGCGGAAATATTTTAACGATTTATGAAAAGACTGACCCTTTTGGAGTTTCGGCATTGGAACGAAAGAAAACATCGAGTTGCGAGATTGAACATTTCAAAGAAATTGAACTTAATACAGGAATGGAACACGGGTTTTTATTCAAACCACTTAAAGAGTGGATTGAGCCAACTATAAAATGGTCGAAAGGAAATTACATCGTGAAATAAAAACGTATGGTAACAACGTATATATCTCATAGCTAATCAGTTGATTAAACGAAATTAAGGCATATTTGGAAAGTCGCCAAATTTTTAAATTTGACAACTTCCCAAAAAAATAAAATAAGTAGTAAAATTTAAAAATCTGGCTTGTGCTCAACCGAATGTAATCAGCTAATTTGCACGCTACGAGCCATATACAAGACCGTTACCAAACAGTTGAAAACCGAACAATGAAACAACTTTTTATTTTAATATTAACATTTT
>NZ_BAABCB010000009.1:0-6588 GCF_039538385.1 Winogradskyella damuponensis
TTTAACGTTCAGCTTTAAATTCCAACGTATTTTTCTGAAGCAAGTAAGCACAGAATTTCGTGAAAGTCTTGAAATTGTTGGCACGCGCAAAATGTTTGCCAACGGTCTTGTATATGATTTGTTGCGTGTTATAAGCGAGTAAGTTAGCAAATAAAAACCGAAATAGAAAAACCGTGAGGTTTTTCGACAGTAGGCTACAAGCAGCTATAAATTATATACATTGTTAGCTAACGTTTTTTCTTTTTACGTGCTACTCCTTTGTGTATTTCCGGACGATTTGTTTTTCAGACGTTGTTTCATTTTTTACTTAAAGATCAAAAAAATCTCCGAATTATTATTCCGTTCTTTTCCGCAAAGAGAATCAGTTTTGATTTCCTGCCGAAAATTTGTGATATCAGAAACGAATGATTTAAATAAACTAATTTCAGATTTTTTAAGCAGCGAAAAGTTCAGCCGTACGTTTTGCCATTCCGCTTATCAGCCAAAAGTTGAGGATTGCTATAATTTTGAATTAAAGAACCGAAGTTGGGTAAGTCGAAATTCGTGCGTAAATTTCCGCAAGAGTAAAAAATTCCAGCGTAATGTTTTTTTAAGATTCAGCTTTAAATTCCAACTTAGTTTTCTGAAGCAAGTAAGCACAGAATTTCGTAAAAGCCTTGAAATTGTTGACACGCGCAAAATGTTTGCTAACGTGTTTGTATATGGTTTGTTGCGTGGTTTAGGCACTAAAGTTAGCAAATAAAAACCGAATAGAAAATCCGCGAGGATTTTCGTAAGTAGGCTAGAACTAGCAATAAATTATATACGGTGTTAGCAAACGTTTTTATTCAGTCAATTCGTAATATTTAAATCGACTTTGCTTTTTATTTTCTCTTTTATAACCTTTAGCGTCTTTATGTTCAGGAATTTCAAATATACTACTTTCAAATACCTTGTTTTTAATTTTAACCAACCTATATTCTTCATATAAGTCTGCATTTTTAACTTTTAACTTATAGTAGTAGAGTATAGAATTTTGCAATTCCGATGCTATTTGTTCTGGATGTATTTGCTCTCCAATATTCCTTAGTATATTCCTATTGTCAGTCAGTTTAAAATCATTAGATTCCGAATAAACATAAGTCTCGTTTCCATATTCTCTTTCCACGAAAAGTTTCTTTAATTCACAATCTTTTTTGTCGAGATTTAGTATTGTATCTGATTTTGATAATGAAACTATTTTTCCAAAATGTGAATTTTCTCGATTGTAAAGTTTTCCAAAATTCAGATTATCCTCATTCATTGAGAGTTTTTTTGACTTACTCAAGTTGTCTTTATAGATTACATAAATTTTTTTCAGAGAATCAATAAAGAGTATTTTTTCATATTCTTTTTTATTTGTCAGCTTGATATAATTCTTGTCTTTGTAAGATATTGTTAGAGTATCATAAAAATTTCTTGATTTGGAATAGTTTTTAGAATTCATTTTCATATTGTGATGATAAATCAATTCCCCTTCAAATTCTTTTTCAGTAGTTGACTGATTAATGAACAAAAGACTAAATATTAATATCAGTATTCTCATTTTTTTTTCAAATGTTTGCTAACGTGTTGTGTATGGTTAGTTGCGTGTTTAAGCAACTAATTTAGCAAATAAAACACAGATAGAATATTCCGCAGGAATATTCGTAAGCAGGCTATCACTAGCAATTAATTATACACGGTGTTGGCAAACGTAATTATAGTTTAGCAGAAAGCCTATTTAAAGATTCGACTATTTTTATTAAAAGAGTTGATGCTTTCGAATACGAACCTTCTTTAAAATTATAATATGAATTCATGTTTACAATAACTAATGATGTTATTCTAGAACAAGTTAATAAGATATTAGAAAATGACTCTACACTTTCCTTACTTTTTTTAAGTGAAGAATTCAGCTGTCTTATACTTATATATTCTGAATGAATATGATTAGAATATAACGAATGACTTCTTGATAAATTTCCTATTTGTATCAATTCATAGACTTCATTTGGCGTTATTAGTCTAGCATGTTTTGGATTGATGAATTTTTCTCTTTTTGCAAAGTTTGCAGTTTTAAACTCTTCTAGTTTTCTTATGTTTCTTAATTCTTGAGCAAGTTCATTTCTCATTTTTGTAATCGGTAGAAAATCTTTTGGATACTTCTGATTAAGAAAGATGTGTTTTCTTAATCCATGTATTTTATAAACATAAGCCCTTAGGTTTTTAGAGTAGTCAATATTCAAAAAAAACATATAACTTAAATTGACAAAAGTTTCAATCTGCAATCGTGCTAAAGAATATACAGCTGTCATGTCATTTATATTGATGTTTTTATCACGAACTATAATAGTTGAACCTTTTGTTAGGTTTATAAGACTTGAGTTATGATACAATATTTGAAACAATAACTTTTCAAAAAGTCCAGCATTTTCAAATTTAATTCCAAATTCATGTAAATCTTGAGTACAGTCAGCTAGAAGAGTATTTAAATCTTTTAGAATTTCTCTTTGATTTAAGAGCGATGCGTCATTAATTGATAATAATGCTTTTAGTTTAGCTTCTTGTTCACTCATTATGTTTGCCAACGGTCTTGTGTATGATTAGTGGCGTGTTTAAGCACCTAATTTAGCAAATAAATACCGAATAGAAAATCCGCGAGGATTTTCGTAAGTAGGTGAGTACTAGCTATTAATTATACACGTTGTTGTAAGTAGTGCTTTTTTCATTCACTTACTTAATTTCAAAATCCTAAATGCTCCTTGAATAACCAATACAAAAACGATTGTTCCAATAATCAAATCAGGTTTATTTGAACTCAAATAATGCACTAAAATTCCTGCAATTATTACTCCTAAATTTATAATCACGTCATTAGAGGTGAAAATCATACTCGCTTTCATATGTGCTTCTTCTTTACTTTTTGACTTTTGCAAAATATAAAGACAAATTCCGTTCGCGATAAGTGCGAAAATCGAAACGATAATCATTGTTGAAAAATCGGGAAGTTTCTCGTCTCCGAAAAATCTTCTTAAAACTTCTACAAATCCAATAATCGCAAGTATTATTTGAAAATATCCAGCAAGTTTGGCAATCCGTTTTTTCTTTATTACTGTTCCGCCAACCGCAAACAAACTAATTCCGTAAACAAAACTGTCCGCAAGCATATCTAAACTGTCTGCAACAAGTCCCATAGATTTTGAGATAATTCCTGTTGTCATTTCGATTATGAAAAACGCAAAATTTATAACGAGTACAGACCAAAGTAACTTTTTTTGGCTTTCGTTTTCTTTAAATTCTGTTTGGTCGGTTTGTTCAGTCGAGATTTTCTTTCCGCCTAAATTCAGTTCGATAACTGACTTTTCTATTTGATCAATTTCTCCGCTGTGAAAAACGGTCAATTTTCGGTTCGGAATATCAAAGTCCAAATTCGCAATACTTGAAATTCCATCCAATTTCATTCGGATTAGATTTTCCTCTGAAGGACAGTCCATTTTGGTAATTTCAAATATTGTCTTTTTCACTCGGTTTCTTGGTTTTTCTGCATTACTTACAACGGTTTTGTGTATGGTTAGTTGCGTGGTTAAGCAACTAAGTTAGCAAACTTTAACGAACCCGTGAAAATTCCGCAGGAATTTTCGCAAGTAGGCTAGAACCAAGCAATTAATTATACACGGTGTTACCCAACGTTTTTTATTCCGCTTTTTATTTTTTCAATCCAATTTTTATCAGTCGGTTCAACAATAATTGCTTTAAAATTTAATCTTTCATTCTCGATTCCAACACCTTTTAAATCGTCAATATGTAAGTCAAAATCAAATGCTGGTGGAAACTTGGATGAGTTAATATTCCGAGATTTTAAAACTTTTCGATTTTCTTTTTCGTTTACAATTCGGCTTACTTTTATTCCGTAATATTTTAAAGTCAATCGTATTTTTCTTTTAGTTCTAAATGATGTTGTATAAATATGAATTTCGTGACCTTGGTTTTGTAAATAGGAAATCAATTCACGAGTACCTTTTCGCATTTCTTCAATTCCGAACAGTTTTGCAATTCCGTTTCTGTTTTCAGTTTCAAATTCCTTTCCGTTCGGAATTAATGTGCTGTCAAGGTCAAAACTTATATTCATTTATTTATGTTCCAATATTATTTTCGGTTCGATTATCGTGATTTTTGGCAAATGTTGGGTAACGTGTTTGTGTATGGTTAGTTGCGTGGTTAAGCGACTAAGTTAGCAAACATTTACGAACCCGTGAATATTCCGCAGGAATATTCGCAAGTAGGCTCAATGAAGCAATTAATTATACACGGTGTTCTACGCAGTTTTTTTCCACAAATTATTCAGCGACTTTTTTACTTTTCCTTTAATTTCATAAAAATATGCTTTATTTCCTTTTATAATTACTTTTTTATTTCTCGGCATTCTTTCCTTGTCGATAGGAATTACAATATCTATTTCGTAATAGTCAGAATGTTTTTTTTTAGTTCGCAGTTCGATAAAATCTGTAAATCCGTAAGTATAAATTCCGAATTTCTCAATATCTTTTTTTGCTATTCTAAACGTATTTGTTGAATCTAAATTCACTCTGTTTCTTAATCGAGGTGCCCAAGCGCAACTTCCTTCTTTTAGCCATTCTCTTGTCAAATGCTTGTATTTTCTCCTTTTATTAAAGTAAAGAGTTAGTATTTCAAATTCCGTTTTTTGTTTTTCAATCAAGTTTTGTTTTTCGTAAAGTTCAACATAATGGTTGACCTTAATTTTAATCGAGTCTTTAAGTCCAATTTGCTTTTCAGTTATATTCACAGTTGGCTCTCGTCTTTTTAAGTGTGGATTTAAAATAACTTCTCCATCTTTTAAAATCCATTTTCCTTCGTTTGTGTAATTTTTAAAGGTCTGTGGATAAACATAATCAGTTGTTCTTAATTTAAAAGTTCCGTTTGCTTTTAATTCCAATTCGGTTATTAATGCTTCTCCATTTGGCATCCAGTCTCCGTATTTCCCGATATATTTAGAAATGTCATTTTGTGCCTGAACATTTATTGTCAGTAAAAATATTGTTAATATGTAAAATGTTTTTTTCAAATTGCGTAGAACGTGTTTGTGTATGGTTAGTTGCGTGGTTAAGCAACTAAGTTAGCAAACTTTTACGAACCCGTGAAAATTCCGCAGGAATTTTCGCAAGTAGGCTAGAACAAAGCAATTAATTATACACGGTGTTGTAGCACGTTTTTATTTTGTCCAGTTCTCCTCAATGAATTCAATTTCTTTATTCAATCCGTTTTTAAATTCAAGAGTAGAATAGGGATTAGTTAATATTTTTTCAGTCAGTTCTTTGGGAATATTTTTAAGTTCAAAAAAGTCTTTTACTTTTTCCCTTGTAATGTTTTGAGGGAAATTTGGTGTTTCCCAAGGTGTCCACCATTCTTTTCCAGTTCGAGAATCTGAAGGTACAAAAATCAGTAAATTCTCAAAGATTGCTTTAATTTCAAATCCCTCTTTATTCCGATTAATTGCTATCCAATTGGTTAAGTCCGTTTTTTTTCTTTCAGCAAAGTTTTTTCCACCAACGATTCTTTTTCCGAGTTCATTTTCTCCAATCCAATTAATTTCTTTTAGTCCGTCAAAAATTAAATAACTATACTCAATATTTACTCTATCCTCAATATTTCCGATTACATTTTGGTCAATAAGTTCAAGCTTAATGTATGGAATTAAAAGACAATTCTCATTCAGATAACATTCACCCGAATATGACTCAAAAGTGTCAATTGAATCAATTTTATCAGATACGTCTATTAACTTTCCTTTGGTCATTTCTCAAATGTGCTACAACGGTCTTGTGTATGAAACGTAGCGTGCAAAAAGGCACTAATTTTCGGATTAACACAGAGCCGAATTTTTATATTTTGTTTTTAACTTATCAATCTTAAAAGCCAAATTTAAAAATTTGGCGGTTTTTGTAAATAAGCACAAACCTTTCGATTTGAGCTTATTAGCTATGTTTTATACACGTCTTAAGTTTGTAATTCATTAAATTTAATTAATAATTAGAAAGAACAAAAGAGAGCATTAAGGTTACTATACACGGTGAAGCATTAGACTTCGGCAACATTGATAATCCTCTCTCTTTTACTACTTAAACTTCGTTCAGTTCTGTGAGACCTAGATCTCGTTTTCAAGTTGTTGAAATATGAGTAGCGTTGTTCTTTCCAAATTTCAAGTTGTTATGACTAAAGATAGAAAAATTTATGGTATTGACATTAGTAAATCTGTGTTTGATATTTACAATCAAGACACAGGACATTATCAATTACAGAATGATGAAAAGGGTTTTAAAAAACTACTAAAAAGTCTATCAAAAGAAGCTTTGGTAGTTATGGAAGCTACGGGATATTATCATTACAGATTAGCTCAGTTTTTATATAAAAAAGGGGTATTAGTATCTGTTGTAAACCCATTATCAGTAAAGCGTTTTATTCAAATGAAACTAGCCAAAGTAAAGACAGATAAGAGTGATGCTAAATCTATTTGTGAGTATGGTATCTTTAATGAAGTTCCGTTGTACAATGCTCTAACAGATGTACAGG
>NZ_BAABCB010000010.1:0-1338 GCF_039538385.1 Winogradskyella damuponensis
AGAAAGCTACAATGTTTGGTGGGTGACCGAAAGTCGGCAATATTAATCACAACGTGTTTGTATATGGTTTGTTGCGTGTTTAAAGCAACTAATTTAGTAAATATTTACCGACCAAGAAAATCCGCGAGGATTTTCGTAAGTAGGCTAGAACTAGCAATAAATTATATACGGTGTTGCCAACAGTTATTTATTTCCGAATATAAAACGGTTTTGTTTGGTTAATGAAATATTCCGAAATTCCATTGTCTTTTTCAATCTTAATAAAATCAATAATTTCTTCTTTTCCAATTATTTGTTCTGCTAATGCTCCAACTTTTCCAGAAATTGTAGACATATTTCCCTCAACATCAATTGCAATTATTAAATGTGGTGGTTTTTCGGATTTGTCCATTTTTATAGTTGCTAAATATGCTGATTTAACAATTGTTTCTTTTTTAAATAAATTAGACAGTTCATTAACTAATTCTGTCGGATATTTTGAAGGTTGTCCAATTAGCACTTCAGTATCTTCTTTAATTTCCATTTCATTAGTTTTCTCGAAAATTGAACCATTTAAAAGACTTTCAATTTCTTGGGGAATTAATTCTTTCCCATAATCTGAATATGGATTTAAAATAAAAGTTGCTCCTTTTGTAAATCCAAAAAGGTCTTGTCCTTTCATTGATATAAATGGAACTTGTTCTTTTACAATTCCTTTGTCAAAAATTCTATTTGTGGAAGTAAATACAGGAATTTGTCCGTTTTCAAAAGTTACAAGTTGAACATCTGTGTCTTTTTCTAATGTTTTTCTACCTTCTTCTGATTCTCTATGACCATTTGTTAAAACAATTAGTTCGTTCCAAAGTAGTTTAGTGTAAAATTCATTTCTCGCAGAAATATCAGACGAAGCTTTCATTAAGTTTCTTTCAAGTTCGTTTTCAGGAAAAGTTGATTCCGTTTTTTTCTTTTTAAATATGTCAAATAATCCCATTTCTTAATTTCAGGTGTCGGTTTTTTTAATTGTTGGCAACGGTTTAGTATATGATTTGTTGCGTGTTATAAGCGAGTAAGTTAACAAATAAAAACCGAAATAGAAAAACCGTGAGGTTTTTCGACAGTAGGCAAGAAGCAGCTATAAATTATATACATTGTTGGCTAACGTTTTTTCTTTTTACGAACTACTCCTTTGTGTATTTATAGNTTTTTTCCGCAAAGAGCATCAGTTTTGATTTTCGGCCGAAATTTTGTGACATCAAAATCGGTTGATTTAAACAACTAGTTTCAATTTTTTTAAATTCCGAACAGTTCAGCCGTACGTTTTGCCATTCCGCTTATCATCCAAAAGTTGAGGATTGCTAT
>NZ_BAABCB010000011.1:0-4553 GCF_039538385.1 Winogradskyella damuponensis
CAAAAGTTGAGGATTGCTATTATTTTGAATTTAAGAACAGAAGTTGGGCAAGCCGAAATTCACGCGTAACGATCCGAATGAGTGAAAAAAATTCAGCGCAATATTTTTTGAGATTCAGCTTTAAATTCCAGCGTAGTTTTGATATGAAAATAAGCACAGAATTTAGTGATTGCCTTGAAATTGCAAATTAGCACCAAAATCTTTGCTAACGTTGTTGTATAAGATTAGTTGCGTGTTTTAAGCACTAAAGTTAGCAAATAAATCACAGATAGAAAGTCCGCGAGGACTTTCGTAAGTAAGCTAAAACCAGCAATTAATTTTATACGGTGTTAGCAGCAGTTTTTTTATTCAAAACTTAAATTTATTTCAAGGTTTTTTTTCATTTCTTTAAATTCACTTTTGGTTAACGGTCCATTAACTTTTAACTCTTTTTTTTCAATGATATAATAATTTTCCTTGTTCTTTTTCATTTTTTGAATCGAAGAAGTATTGTCTAAAAGTTCGCTCGTGAATTTTTTGTAATAAATACTACTATTTTCAGATTTGTCTAATTTCGCAAAATAATTTTCATTTAATTTTATATACCTTTTGTCATAAGTAAAGTATGTTCCAGGCATAGATATCATATTTTGTATTAAGCGAGAAGTTTGTTTTATATTGAAATCTTGTTTTACAATAATAAAATCAGAATTATATTCATATTTCTCTATATCAGGTAAAATAACAGGAATTTTTTCATAATTCTCAAGTTGATAAATTCCATTTCCTCCGAAAATTGTTACATCGAAAATTATTTCTTGAAATGGAATGTAATAAAAATTGTTTCCAAGATTAATTTCTTCTTCACTCTCATTACAAGAGAATAGAAAAAGAGAAACTAATAAACACAAATAAATACTTTTTGTCATCATTCGTTTTTCAAATTTTAGCAAGTAGCTTTTTAAATCTCCTATTTTCAGGAATTGAGTGATTTATTGCTGCTAACGGTCTCGTATAACCGTCAGTTACGGGTTAATATGCGTTAATTTTCGGTTTAGCACTGACGTTAGCAATTCCGAGTGGATTCGGACGTAGTCGAATCCGCCGTAATTGCGGTTATACATTGTTGTACACCGTTTTTTATTCAGTTGGGATTTTATATTTTCCATCTATTAATTCCCAATTATTTTTCTTTCGGTCAAACACAAATCTCATATCAGGAACGTAGCCATTTGTTCCGCCACAGTTTAATGCAAAATCCGCTTTTTTAAATTTCAGTCCATTATTGAAATGAATTTTCCGCTTTCCAGTAACATTTACAATTCCAAAATTCACGTCAATTGTGTCAATTCCGATTATTTTGTGAGTCAGACGCAAAACCTGAATTGTCTTTTTTTCTTTTATTGACAAGTCAATTAATTCCTCATTGTTCAAAAACTTATATCGGTCAGACACGTTCAGTTTAGAAATCCGCTTTCCATTTTCGTTGAGTTCAATATATTTCCAACCGCTCGAAAGTAAAAGGTCAAATCTACTATTTAATGCTCGGACATAAATACTGTCCAACTCGCTTTTTTCAATCGAATTCAGTTCCGTTTCTTGTCCAAATGACAAAAATCCGATAAAGGTCAATATGATTACAAATGCTTTTTTCAAATGGTGTACAACGGTCTTGTATATGAAAAGTAGCGGATTTTTAAGCACTAACTTTTCGGATTATAACTGACCTTTAATTTATTATTTGTCTTTTGTTTAAGCACTAAAATCGCTATTTTTTATATACGTTGTTAGCTACAGTTATTTCTTCCATTTTGTAAAATTTGAATCAGGTCTTTTAAAAGGTTCTGATAAAAATTTATTCGCAATTTCATTAAATAATTCAGGGTTTGATGCAGGTGTAAAATGTGTTTCTCCTGGCATTATGCATAATTGAGCTTTGGGAATATTTTCATATATTTCTAAACTATGTTTAGTTCTAATTATATCTTCATCGCCAGCCATTATTAAAACTTTTGCTTTTATTTTTGATAAGTCTCTAATTGGAATATTTGGCTGGTCGCCCAAAAGTCCGAGACGTTGTTTCCGTGAGTTCCAATTTTGAGTAGTATCGTGCTCCTGAATTTTTAATTCAATCATTTTTTTGGATTTCAAAGCGTAATTCACTGCCCAAGAGTTAACAGCTGTTGAATCTGGTCTTAAATTAGCTCCCATCGCTACAGTTTTTTTGATTTTTGATTTACCTGAAATCCCCATCTTCAATCCAATAATCCCACCGTCGCTCCATCCAATAATATTAATAGAGTCTAATTTTAAGTGATTAACTATCGCTTCCCAATCTCTTGTAATTTGAACATATGTCAAAGAATCTGTTTTTAATTCAGATTTCCCATGTCCTCTATTGTCAGCGATAATTACTCTATATTTAGTTTTGAAATAATCTATTTGATTACCCATTGATTTGATACTACCATTATTTCCGTGAATGAGTAATAATGGTTCGCCTTTTCCATACTCCTCATAATAAATTTTTGCTCCATCTATCGTGATATAATTCCCGACTGTTTCATTTTCTCCATAAGGTGTATCAAATTCAATGTTCATTTTGATTTGAGCATTGGTAATGCTACAAACCAAAGTGAAAATAAATATTCCTAAAAGTTTAATTGAATTTTTCATGTTGTCGGTTTTAATTGTAGCTAACGTGTTTGTATATGGTTTGTTGCGTGGTTAAGCACGTAATTTAGCAAATAAAATCCGAATAGAAAATCCGCGAGGATTTTCGTAAGTAGGCTAGAACTAGCAATAAATTATATACGGTGTTACCACACGTTTTTTATTCCGTTAATTTTTTCTCCTTGTTCAATTAGTTTTTCTGAATATTCATCATTCTCATTAATTTCAAATATTTCAAATTCCACGTGTTTATAGAAATACTTGTTCAGATTTGTTTTAATATGTTCTTTATTTAAATCAATTTGTTTAGAAAGTTCTATTCCAATAACAAAATATGGTTCTTGATATTCCTCAACATTAACATACAAGGCAATATAAACATTTTTAATAGGAACAATATTTAAATCTGTTTTCTGTAAAGATTTAATAATACTTTTTTTGTCTGATTTATTGACTTTTGAAAATATATTGTGAATGACTTGAATATTTACTTCTCTTTTTTCAAGATGTTCTTGAGTTAGATTAGTCAAAATATCTTTGGTAATATCTATTCCTCCATTTTTATTAACTTTATAAGCGTCGTATGTTAAAAGTGGTCCTTTGAAAATAAACCAAGGTCCAAATAGGAAATTCATTCGATTATATTTTCTTCTAAATTGTTCAATTTCTTCATTTCTCTTAATAAATATTGCAGGAGAAAACCTTAACAATGATACTGCTCCAAGTCCAATTCTATAATTGAATAATATAAATTTTCCTCCAGAATCAATATCTTTTTTTAGACTTTCTAAATTATTGCTTTTTATGTTCTGAAGTTTGTAAATCATATGTGTGGTAACGGTTTTGTATATGATACGTTGCGTGTGTAAGCAACTAATTTAGCAAATAAAAATCGAATAGAAAAGCCGCGAGGATTTTCGTAAGTAGGCTCTCACTAGCAATGGATTATATACGTTGTTGTAACACGTTTTTAATTTTTAAATATTCTAATTAATAAGTCAACGTAAATTATTAATGCTGGTAGAGCGAGTCCAATAAATATATATTTACCCTTTGAACTTGGCCATACTTTCCAATATTTAATAATTCTGACTGTTACGATTATGCTTAAAACAAACGACAATAACATTGAAGGTCCAATTATGAATATGTTCAGACCAAAGTTATGTGGTGCATAACCATCTTTCAATCCAAATAAAGGCTCTTTGATGTTATCGATAAGGAATATCATTAAAATCAATAGAAAACTCACTATTGACATTCCTTTTGTCCATATTATTTTTTTACTATTCGGTTTAGTTAATTCCAACAAGTTTGATTATTTACAATAATTCGCTTATTCTTTTAATTTCGTCTTTCATATTCGATTTGGAATTTTCCTCAATCGTATAGCCTTGTGATACTATTTCAAAACACCTATCGTGAAAGAAGAAAATAAAATGTTCATATTTCTCAAACAATTCGTCTTTGTGGTATGGATGAACAGAATTTATTTTTTTAAGTTCTTTTATCCATTCCGAACCAATTACTTTTTGAATTGAGTAAGGCTTAAGCCCTAATTTGTAAAGAGGATGTCCACTAATTGCTTCATCATTCGGACTTCCAAATTTGAATTGTTCAAATCGGTCAAATTTTATAGTTACAATTCCGTCATCTTGGTCAGTCCGCATATGTATTGATTTTCCATCCCAATTTGGGTCAACATTGCTAACGTAGAAAGTCAGATATAGATTTAATTCATTCGATAAAATTGTCGGTGTTGGTGCACCAACATCTATATCAAATTTTTCTTTAATCTGTTCGATTTTCATATAATTTACTGGGCTTTCTTAAATGTGTTACAACGGTCTCGTATATGATTTGTTGCGTGTTATAAGCGAGTAAGTTAGCAAATAAAAACC
>NZ_BAABCB010000012.1:0-905 GCF_039538385.1 Winogradskyella damuponensis
AAAATGTTAATATTAAAATAAAAAGTTGTTTCATTGTTCGGTTTTCAACTGTTTGGTAACGTGTTTGTATATGGTTTGTTGCGTGGTTTAGCACGTAATTTAGCAAATAAAAACCGAACAGAAAATCCGCGAGGATTTTCGTAAGTAGGCTAGAACTAGCAATAAATTATATACGGTGTTAGCAAAAGTTTTTTTTATTCCTTTCTTAAAAATTTCAAAATTAATTCAGAATTCAATTCAGTAGGCGTTCCATACCAAACAATTTTATTTGAATCGTCAATTAACACTGTTCGAGGTAAAATCATCATTCCATTATTTTCAATTTTTAAGTCATTATGAATTTTCTTTGTTTGGTCAGAAACTACAATTGTTTCAAAGTTTATTTTTTCCAGAATTTTTTGTGCCTTTTCAGGTGTCTCGTACGTTATTGACAGAAACACTAAGTTAGTTTCATTATTGAATTCAGTTTTCAATTCGTTCAAATGTGGAACAGCTTCCAAACACGGTTTGCACCAAGTTGCCCAAAATTCAAGAACTTTAAATTTGTCGTTAAATTCTATACTATTTGGTATGTTTTCTATATAATCGGTAAATTCAATATTTTCTATTTTATTACCTATCATTTTTTTTTGAGCTTTAATAGGCTTTTGGGCATAAATATTAGTTGTCAAAAAAGTCAAGATAATTAATCTTATTATATTTCTTTTCATCTGTCAGTTGATTTTAATTTTTGCTAACGGTTTTGTGTATGATTAGTGGCGTGTTTAAGCACCTAATTTAGCAAATAAAAACCGAATAGAAAATCCGCGAGGATTTTCGTAAGTAGGCGAGAACTAGCCATTAGTTATACACGTCTTAAGTTTACAATTCATTAAATTTAAGGATAAATCAGAAAAGACAAAAGA
>NZ_BAABCB010000013.1:0-6508 GCF_039538385.1 Winogradskyella damuponensis
AAGATAGTTTTATAGTTCATTATTTTCATTTGATTTTGGTTTCCTCATATTACTGGCAACGTTGATGTGTATGGTTAGTTGCGTGGTTAAGCAACTAAATTAGTAAACTTTTACGAACCCGTGAATATTCCGCAGGAATATTCGCAAGTAAGCTCAATGCAGCAATTAATTATACACGGTGTTGTGCCCAGTTATTTTTTCTCTTTTATAGTAGGGAATTTTATAACTTCTCCAAGCTTTTCAAAAATTGCTTTCCTACATTCTTTTTTGAATTTTTCGTTTTTATTTTCTAATAGATATTTTGAAACTTTATATAAATCAATCGTTTCTACAAGACCTATTTTTTCTCTTTCAGCTCCACTTTTGCATTTGTCTGTAAATGGGCTTTTTCTTTTGGAAGGTGCTGTAAGTCTAAATGGATTACCGAATAAAAGTCCATAAGCTTTTTCATTTACTTCGTCTCTTTCAAAATCCTCATTAAGTGCATCTGAAAGTTGTCTGAACTTCGTAATATCTATCGCTTTATTGTCTTTACCTTCACATTCGCCAATAAATCTCCATCCTTCAGGTGATGTTATAACTTGGTCAAGTTCTAAAACTCCATCGTCAAAATTCTCTGCTTTAAATCCTAATATTTTTAGTGCATAAATAACAGCCTCTTCTAATGGTTTACCTGTTTCAAATAGTAAATCATTTAATTTTTCAGACTCAATTAATTCTTCATTCAGTTCTTGAATTTCAGTATTTAGATTAGTAATTTTCTCTCTGTTATTTTCAATTGATTCTTTAATTTTTTCAGATTTTTTTAAAGAATACAATTTATGGTTTGTCCAATCCGGTTTAGGTGTTTTATTGGATTTTTTTCTTAAAGTTGAATCTATTTCAATAATGGATTGAATAAATCGTTTTCCAATGATTATTGCTTCTTCAGTCCATAAAGCTTCTTCTTTTTCATTGTACTCTGTAAATTCACTTGTATCTAAATCAATTTTTGGTAAGAAAACAATTTGTCCGCCAAATGCTGAAATTACTCCTCCTAAAATTTTATCCTTATTTTTAGTTGTAAATCCGTTTCTAAATTCTGCGTCAATATTCAAGTATGTCTCATAAGTTATAAATTCATTAAATGATTTTAAAAAATTATGAAATAGAAAATCACTTGATAATATCTTTTTACCGTGAGCAACATTATATTTCAAACCATCGAAGTTTGGTAAAAATTTAAAATTATCGAAATTACTTACAATATTCGTTACTTGTCTATTTCTGCCTGTACCACTATATTCTTTTTTGCCTGTTTGAATGTAAAATGATTTTTTTTCAGATAACACAACAAAAAGAGTTTTACCTGTATTCAAATATGATTTAATTTCATTGTGCCAATGCAAACAATGTTCCGCTATTTGAGCTGAAGAGTCGTGGTTATAACAAGATTTTCCATTGTAAGTACCATCATCAAAGGAACCTGTATAAGTAGAATATTCAGTTGTTCGAAATGAAGGGTCAAAAATCACAATATCGGATTCAGATAAAGAACTCAAACTATCAAGTTTTATAAAGTCATCGTCATTTGATGGTAATGTAAATCCAACTCCCTTAATTTCTTTCATTTGGTTCGTGTTTTTTAATTGGGCACAACGTGTTTGTATATGGTTTGTTGCGTGGTTTAGCACGTAATTTAGCAAATAAAAACCGAATAGAAAATCCGCGAGGATTTTCGTAAGTGGACTAGAACTAGCAATAAATTATATACGTTGTTGTAAACAGGCTTTTCTCATTTTATAATTCCACTGAAACTTTTCGATTCGCTATATACATTAATTCCGAAAAGATTCCATTTTAGAATTCCGTTTACTGAATATTCAGCTTGCTCGTTTGGATTCAGATTACTGGTTTGAATTGAATTAAATTCCCAAATATAACTGCCAACAAATCCAGTTAAAACACTATGACTTGCAGTTGGCATAAATGAATCTCCATCAGCTGTGTATTTTATTAGTAAAACAATGTCCATTGTCAGATTATCCTCAAGTTTTATTGTTTTCGACATTGAATTGTAATTACCGTTTATCTTTTCATTTATCACAATCATATTGTTTTTCTCTTCTTTATTAGAAGCAGAAATAATTTGAATAATTCCAATAAACATAATTGTAATAGAAACTATTTTAAATTGTGGTCGAAAAATTCGTTTTCCAATTGCAATAAAACCAAATATTAAATACAAAAAATAGAAAAAAATAATTCCATTGAGGACTGTCCAAAATAAATATATCATAAGCTTTTGTTTTTTACAGCTTGTTTACAACGGTCTCGGCTATGAGTAGTTGCGTGGTTTAGCATTTAACTTTGCAAGTACACACCAAACTGAAAATCCACGAGGATTTTCACAAGTAAGCGAGTAGAAGCAATTACTTATAGCCATTGTTGGCAATAGTTATTTTAGAACCAAGTCATTGGAATTCTCACTTTTTCATCTGTTGATTCGAGGAATTTCTGTTCGTCAGCAGGGAATAATAATTCAAAAACTTTTTCCATTGTTGGAATATCGTGGTGTGCGTGTTTTGAAGGTGCTGACCAAGGTGAATCGTTTTCAACCCAATTAGTTGATTCAAACCAAGGTATACCATCTATTGTTTTTCTCTTGATTCTTCCTTTTTCGAATGAATTATGAGCAATGAACCACTCATCAATAATACTGTCTACCCACTTGTGTAATCGCCAAAATATTGGATTTACTTGTGATGAATATGTTTCTCCAATAAAGTCATACTTCACATTGTCCCACTTTTTATCCATACTGTTTTCAGGTCTACCCATAACTGTAGGTTTTCCTGTTTCAGGGTCAATTGGTGTTCCAGCCCATCGCATATGCATATCGTTGTGAACAGAGGTTTCTATTAGAGAACCTAACTCTCCTAAAGTCAAATTCCTTAAATATCTATGGTCGTGAAAGTCTCTATCCCACCATCTCATTCTTGACCAATAAAATTCATCAGATTTTACAGCTTTAAATCTTCTTTCCAACCATTTTAGTGATTCAGGTAATTCCCAAGTAGGTGGAACTGAAATACCTGGGTGAGTTGACTCAGGTCTACCAGGTTCAGGTATTAGTTTCCAACCAATATCTGGGTCAGCTCCTTCTTTTTTCATAGCTTCATCAAACTCTAAAATCATCTCTCGATGCATAAAAAGAAAATCAATTCCAGAACCATTTGTTGTTAACGGTGTCCATCCATCTCTATTCCATTTTAAAGATGGTCTTGGTGGATTCCATTTTAATTTTGTTATTTCAACCTTTGCTGATTCTGAAACTAAATTTTCATTATTCCAGTAATCTCTTAAACCGTGCCATAAAGCGTGATGTAATCGGTGATTGCGAGATGCAAATAATTCAGCCACTTTCAGAGGTAAAGCTATTGGACTAACGCTACTTTTTATATTAGACTTATTATCATTATTCTGTTTTGAATTATCCTTTGTGTCATCTTCACAAGCTGATACAGCAGATATAATAGATAGACTTCCAACTCCCAATGCTGCTGATTTAATGAATTCTTTTCTGTCCATTTGTATAAGATTTTTTGGTTAGTATTTTTATTTTTTGACCATATAAAAGCTCGCAACTTTACCTTTTAGTGAGGTTCCGTGGTCAGCGGAACGTATTACGCTTCCAAGAAGTGCATCTTTTTGGTCAATTCCAAACTGCCATTTTGGAATTGTATATCCATTATAGTCATATATCCAGCCTTCTGTGGAAGTATTTTTTAAGCCATTCCCAGTAATAGTGAAATTCGTTTTTGAGTTAAACTTACCAGTCATTTTTAGTTTACCCCATTGTCCCATATCTAATTCGCCATCAATTATTCCATCTTTAGATGTCAATCGCATAATTGCTGTTGCGAACTCAAGATTATTTTTGCACTCTAAAGAGTCTTGTTCACAAAATGGAATATTTTCATTTGGTATATTGTGCATACTGCGATAGACCCATTCTCCATTAATTAAATTATCATCAAACGTTTGTTTTTCATCGCTACAATTAAAAAGACTTAATCCGGTGATTATTAAAAAGAAATACCTCATAATAGGTTGATTTATAGTTTTCTAAAATTAAGAAATAGATTAATAATTAAATATCCCCTTTACTGGGTATTTTGAATTGCACCAGATTTATCATAATTATTGCCAACGGTCTAGTGTATGATTTCGTTGCGTGTTTAAGCACTAAATTTAGCAAATAAATCACAGATAGAAAGTCCGCGAGGACTTTCGTAAGTAGGCTCTAACTAGCAATGAATTATACACATTGTTAGGCAACGTTATTTTTGTCAGATAAATGTTTTAAATAATCAACAGTATTCAATTCAGCTCCATAAAACCCAGCTTTGGTAAAATCAGTTCCTTTCAGTTCGCAGTTTTGAAAATCAGAACCACAAAGTAGAGAATTATAAAAGCTAACATTCTCAAAATTCGAATTGTCAAATTCACAACATTTCAGATTGCAGTTTTTTAGATTTCCGTTTTTCAGCGAGCAATTCCGAAATATTGAACTATGAAACCAAGAATGCTCAAAATCAATTCCGTCAAGATTCAAGTTCTCAAATATTCCAGAATCAAAATCCGAATTCCTGAAATTCCGTTCGCCTTTTGCGTAGCGTTCTTTAAGTTCAGCTATTGAAATCGGTTTTTTGAATTGAGTTTCCATTTAGTTCTTTACTATGCAATGGTTTTTAATTCCACTGTTCTTGCGTCTAAAAATTGTATAATTTCATTGACTATTCCAGATTTATCTAAATCATCTTTAATAATTGTATTGTCGCTACCAGTCTCAAATATCACGAATTGAGCTTCCAAATATTTCATTGTTCCGAAATACATAAAAATTTCTCCGCAAAAAAGCTTTGACTCAAAATGTATTCCTTCACTATTCGGATAATTTTCACTCCGCTCAAAATAATTTATGTCAATCGAATATGCTTTTGAAATTTCGTGATTTTCAAATGCTGATTTAATGATATTTAGATAATCGATTTTCACTAATGTTGCCTAACGGTCTCGTATATGATTTGTAGCGTTATTTAAGCAAGTAAGTTAGTAAATAATAACGGAAATAGAAAAACCGCGAGGTTTTTCGACAGTAGGCGAGAAGCAGCTATAAATTATATACATTGTTAGCTATGAGTAGGCGCGCATAGACTTTGGTAAAGCAGAGGTGTTATTTTTCCTGCCGAAAGCAAACACTTTAAATGCGTAGCCTAGAGTTAGCAGAAATGCTGAACACGATTATATGTTTTTTATTTAAGAAGCCATTGCAGATAAGCTGTGTCCAATTCACGCATGTGTTTGCTTATTCGACTAAAGCACTGACGCCTTTTTTTATTTTTCAGCGCAAACTTGCTAACGCATGATTTTTAGACAATGTTTGAAAAACTCAAAAGGTTAGTTAAAACAATAAAAATTGCAAATAGAGAACGATCTTAATGCGTTTTATTTNCTCGTAGCGTGTAAATTAGCGATTATTTTTCGGTTAAGCACGAGCCGAATTTTTTAATTTTCTTATTATCTTTTCTTTTCAATAAGCCAAATTAAAAAATTTGGCGGACTTGCAAATTTACCTTAACTTCGATTGAGCAAATAACTAGATATGAGCTATATACGTTGTTGTGCGTAGTCTTTTCCGCTTTTAATTCTTTTCCATTCTTTTTTTATTTTCCGAAAAATTTTCTAAACAGTCATCTAACTTATTGCCTTTTGAATGAATACACTCACAAAATTCATTTCCAATATTCTCATATTTAGTATTAGCATATTGTTTTTTACAATCGGATAATGAATTTCTTGGCATAATATCAAATCCTTTTAGAAATATTAAAATTGTAAGTCCAAAGGTTAAAGCAACTCCACCAAAAAACAGAAATGGGAATTTATTGTTCCATTTTTTTGGTCGCTTTACAATACCATAATCTGGTATATTTTTAAATGGTAAAATATATTTTAACTTGTCATAATTCCAAACGAGAATATACAAATTCGCTAAAACCATTAATGGTGCAGAAATAAATGAACCTTCAAATCGTACAGCGAAAGAAAGAATACAAATATTCACTATTATTGGAAAATAGAGTATTGCTCCTAAAGTGACAGTTCGAGGTACTAGCAATAAAACGGCTGAAAAAACTTGAGCATAACCAATGAAGTGATAATAATATCCTGTGCGATGCAGTGCAGTTAGATATGCTCCCATCGGATGAATTTCCGACAATCCGCTAGCAAATCGTTCGTCAATTATTTTTGTTATTCCCGCAACTATAAATCCAAGAGCTAAAGTCAGTCGGCAAAAAATTGAAAAATACCAATACCATCTGTTTGCTTTTATTTTCAGGTAAAATTGGTCGAATTTAGTCAGATTGTTCAATTATTCACGATTTTTATTAGATTACGCACAACGTTTTTGTATATGGAAAGTTGCGTGTTTGCGTGCGAGGATTTTCCGCAGGAAAATCAG
>NZ_BAABCB010000014.1:0-4119 GCF_039538385.1 Winogradskyella damuponensis
GCATAGAATTTTGTAAAAGCCTTGATATTGTTGGTATGCGCAAAATGTTTGCCAACGGTTTTGTGTATGGTTAGTTGCGTAGTTAAGCAACTAAGTTAGCAAATAAATCACAGATAGAATATTCCGCAGGAATATTCGTAAGTAGGCTAGAAACAAGCAATTAATTATACACGGTGTTACCCAACGTTTTTTAAATCGGTTTATATTCAGTTACTTTTAAATTGTCAGAGTTCAAGTCCACAAATTTGTAATGAACAATATCTTTTTTGTCAAATTCTCCGTCTTTATTGATGTCCTCAATCGTTCTGAAATAAAGTCTGTTTTTTGACTCAATTATTTTCCAATCAATGAGTTCTTTATTGTTGTCAGTCAATTTTCTAAAGTCAGTTCCGTTAATTTTACTTATATACAAAGTGTTTATATCACTAAAGTCAAGTTTTCCATCTTGATTAGTGTCTCTGTCAGTTACTTCGTAAATCAATAACTGTTTTTTAGTATTGTCAAATACTTTTCTTAAAAAGGAAAGTGAATGTATTTTGATTACATTTTCGGTTAGAGACGATAGTTTTTCAGAATCTACATGCTGGAATTTCACATTGTTTAAATCTCCTGATATTCTATAACCTCCATAACTTGAAATTTTAAAGTTATTAGAACCATATCCAGAAGATTTGTAAATAATTTTCCCTCTATTGTCTTCTATTCTAAAATCTCCGATTGGATGAATTAAATAGTCAGTACTGTCTATTTGAATTGGCAAATCCGAAATTTCAATAAATGCTGTGTCTTTTTTCAATTCAGGAATTTCTTTTCCGTTATTTTCAGCGTGTACAATTTTCGGTTTATTTTCTTTTCCACAAGATGCGAATAGTAAAATAGTAAATCCTAATATCAGAATGTTTTTCATAAGGTTTATTGATTAGTTTAACTGCTCAAACATAGTTTGAAATTTTTGTTTTCAAAACTCATAATGAGTGAAGTGTTTATTTCAGTTAGGGAAATATTCAATTTATACAGTTTCGTAAATGTTGGGTAACGGTTTTGTGTATGGTTAGTGGCGTGTTTAAGCACCTAATTTAGCAAATAAATCACAGATTGAATATTCCGCAGGAATGTTCGTAAGTAGGCGAGAACCAGCCATTAATTATACACGGTGTTACCTGCTGGCTTTTTCTAATCCATATTCTTCAATCAATTCAGCAGTCATTTTTTCTGTAGTTGCTTTTAATGAATTTAATTTTAAAGTTGAATGAATTGTTCCTCCTTTTGCATGTTTAGCAAATGATTCTGCTTTTAATTCTCTGTATTCTTTCCATTTATTTATAACAAGCTCAAAATCTTTGTTGTCCAAAAAAATATTCTCTTCAGTAAGGTTTAAATTTTTAATTTCTTCAATGACTTTAATCAATTCAGACTCTGCTTTTTCATAGTTTTTTCCTGCACAAATAGTGATTTCAGTTTGCGTTAATGGTGCATCTGGTTCAAGTAAATTCCATACATAATCATTAACCTGAAATAAGAATATTTTACAATGTTCGTAAGTTCCTTTAATCATTAAATACTCTAACTCTACATTGGTTGCAAATTCATGACAAAATATGTGTCGCAATCTGAAAACATAATCAATTGATTCTAAAATTCTTGAGTGATTTTTTTTAAATTTTTCAGCGATATCTATTGTAGGTTTTTCAAGTTGTCTTGGTTTGAATTTTTTTAGTTCCTCCAAAAAATCGGTTTGCGTTAAAATCGATAAATTTGAGCAAAAATCTTTAATATTATTACAATTCAAAATATGACTGACAAAATCCCCAACTGAAATTTTCTTTTTTTGAATTGCGGTCACAATATTAAAATCAAATTTTATGTTTGCTGATTGATTAAATTTTATGACATTTTGATTATAAGGCTCACCTTTATCTATTAATTCAGCTACTATACTTCTTAAAAATGATTCGAAACATGCTACTGTAGCAATTGGAATATATTTCAGAGTTTCCTTATTTTTTATTGAATTATCATCTGTCAAGTTATAAATGATAGAATCAATAGCGTGTAGTCGAGCCATTAATTCGAATCTTCCTGGAAATTTAGAACGGTCTTTAATTGACGTAATTTCTTCTATGTAATCTCTTTTTCTCAATGTTGGTTTTTAGCTTGCAGGTAACGGTCTCGTATATGATTTGTAGCATTGTTTCAGCAAGTAAGTTAGCAAATAATAACCGAAATAGAAAAACCGCGAGGTTTTTCGACAGTAGGCGAGTAGCAGCTATAAATTATATACATTGTTAGCTATGAGTAGGCGCGCATAGACTTTGGTAAAGTAGAGGTGTTATTTTTCCTGCCGAAAGCAAACACTTTAAATGCGTAGCCTAGAGTTAGCAGAAATGCTGAACACGATTATAGGTTTTTTATTTAAGAAGCCATTGCAGATAAGCTGTGTCCAATTCACGCATGTGTTTGCTTATTCGACTAAAGCACTGACGCCTTTTTTTATTTTTCAGCGCAAACTTGCTAACGCATGATTTTTAGACAATGTTTGAAAAACTCAAAAGGTTAGTTAAAACAATAAAANAAAGTTGCGTGTTTGCGTGCGAGGATTTTCCGAAGGAAAATCAGACGTAGCAAACGTGCAACGACCTTTGTTTTAGCACAACACCAGCAATTTTTTATATACGGTGTTGTAACCAGTTTTTATTTTTTATTACTCAATTCGTCAAAAAATTTGCTCAGATTTCTTAAAAATCGGTCAGCATCTGAACCTTTTATTAATTGTGCTAAATCAGAAATATTTGGTTTGCATAAATTTCCGTTTCTGTCCATTAAAATCCAATCATTTTCTTTACAAATATCAAGCATTGAATTAAGGAAATTTAGAGTAGTATCTGTTAAGTCAGTCCGAAACATAAATTCATCGATAAATTCATTAGTTTTATTTAAACCAAGACTAACATCGTGGTCAAATTCCGCTTTTTCACTTTTCCAAATTGTATCGTCAGTCCAACTTGCACGAGTAATTATTTTGTCAATTTGTTTTTCTAATTCTACTAAATTAACTTCTATCTCTTTCCACCAATTTGTTGTTCTTGCATCTTCAAATTCAGGCTCTAAATCTTCGTTGTCAGTTTCAGTATATTTTTCCCAAAACTTTTCCCATTCAGAATGTTTAATTTCCAATTGATTTGGTATTTCTCCAAATTTCATTTCAATCGCCTTTTTCGGCAGTATGTATGTTATAAATTGGTTAATTGCCATTCGGTTTCTCAAATTGGTTACAACGTGTTTGTATATGGTTTGTTGCGTGGTTAAGCAACTAAGTTAACAAATAAAAACCGAATAGAAAATCCGCAAGGATTTTCGTAAGTAGGCTAGAACCAAGCAATAAATTATATACAGTGTTGTAAACTGTGCTTTACTTTTCAAATTTCCCTTCCAATCCGTTTTTCCAAAAATCATTGATATAATCTTTGATTTTTATGTCTTCTTTTATTTGGTGAGAAAATATTAGTCCACTAATAAAAACCTTTGGTAAATCATTTTCTTCGTCATTAATCACAGCATTAAATTCAATCATATAAACTGAAACGTCATATAGGTTGTCTCCATTCAGAGTATAATTCGATTCAATTATTATTGGTATTCGTGAAGTATCAAGGACTTGAGCAAAACCTTTTTTTAAAGGGAATTTGTCTTTAATCATTCGTCGAATTTGTATTGTAGGAACTGTAATATGAAGTATATTTTCAGGTGGTCTTATTGGCCATTCAGAATCAGAAATTACATCAGGATAATATGCTGTAGCTTTCTGTAAAACAACATTTTTATTAGTCGGAATTATTTTCAGCGTTTCATTTTCTTTGTCATAAGTACCAGTCCAAACGTTTTTAAATTTATCTAAATATTCTTGTTGAGAAAGATTCAATGCATTTTGAGAAATAGAGCAACTTCTAATAGAAATAATCAGAGCCAATACAGATAATCCGATTGTAATTATTTCAGTATTTTTTAATTTTTTAAATTTCATTTTAGTTCAGATGTCGCTTGGTTTCGGCATTGTTTACAACGGTTTTGTGTATGATTTCGTTGCGTGTTTCAGCAACTAAATTAGCAAATACAAACTGA
>NZ_BAABCB010000015.1:0-454132 GCF_039538385.1 Winogradskyella damuponensis
AGTTAGGTACAGATAATGATAAATAATATTTTTCAGTGTAGTAAAAGAAACCAGCACCAATGTTTGGTGTTGTTTCATTAATACCAAATCCAAAGAAAGGATCGTTAGTGTCTATCACAGCAACGTTTCCATTTGATAAATCAATGTCATGGAATGTAGCTCCTGCTTTTACACCAAAAGCTAAACGGTGTTCGCTGCCTAAGTTTAAGGTATATGAGACATCTACATAAGCATTAGTTTCTTTAACAGGACCAATATGATCTGCAATAATAGATAATCCTATTCCAAGATTATTTCCAACTGGCGCATGACCAAAGAATGTACCTGTTTCAGGGCCACCTTCAATTTTAGTCCATTGGTTTCTGTATAGTAGTCCAAAAGAAAGATTTTCTCTTGAACCTGCATAAGCAGGGTTTACTATATTCATATTATACATGTACTGTGTGTACTGAGGGTCTTGTTGCCCATGCATTTGAAATGCTAAAAGCAAAACCGCTATAATAGAGAGTTTTTTCATTATATAAAGTTGATTCTGTTAGTTGATTATCTGTTAATGTATACCCAAGAACTTCTTGTTTTGTTTCCTCCTTCATATTCCATAGTGTAGAAATAAGTGCCTACTGGAAGTTCTTCTCCATCATTAGTTTGGCCTTCCCATTCGTTTGTATAATTGGTTTTAGAATATACAAGGGTTCCATTTCTATTAAAAATTTCTAGTTTGGTAACATTAAAACTGCTTAAATCGAAATAATCATTTTGTCCAGGAGAGACTCCTGGTGAAATTCCTTGAGGAATAACACAGTTGTCTAATTCTATAACTGTAACTTCTGTAAATTGATTACATCCTGTATCATTAAATATGACTTCAATTTCATATAACCCAGCATCTAATACCTCTAAGCTTAAGCTATTTTCGTTATCTATAACACCACCATCACGATACCAAACAATAGATACATCTGAAGGTGAATAGTTTTCTGGCATTGCCTCAATAATTATTGGAGTTGAAGCATTAGGACATACTTCATAGTCAAAATCTGTAGAGAAATTTGTAACTGGTTCACTTCCAATTACCAAATTGAAGCTATTAGTTACATAACAATTTATATAATTACTAGATTCTACTCTCACAAATAAAGTTTCACCTGAGCTATCATAATTTCCTGAAATTGCTCCTGTAGCTAATATAGCATCTGCTTGAGATGTGTAATAAGTAACGTTATACAATGAAGCATCTTGACCATTAAGGATGGCTGAATCGTGTTCTGATAAATCAAAACTAACAATGCCATCGTTATCAAAATCACATCCAATAAAGTCTACACTTGCAGCTGTATGTGTTGGAGTAGAGGTAGCTATAGCAAATGTTGTTGTAGCAAAACAACCTGTAGCATTATCTTCTACTCTAACATAAATTGTCTGAGGGTTTGATGTGTTATTGTAAGGAGACGTCAATTCACTTAAGTTATCTATAGCATCTTGTTCAGATATATGATAAGTTACAGTATAGTCTGATGAATCTTGAGTCCCTAAAATAGCATCATCATTTTCGGTAAGATGAAAGAATGCCTGGTTTGTTGTAGAACATTCAAATAAATCAGGAGCAGGATTCGCTATTGGTTCTGGTAGAAATTCAACAAGAATACCATCTGTTATCATACAGTCTTCTGAGAAGATAACTTGAACGTCATAATAATTAGATTCAGTAATTGTTAACGTAGAAGATGTTTCACCAGGAATAACAAATCCGTCTTTATACCAAACATGTGGAAATTCAGGTGCATGTGTGTTTATAATTACAGGTTCATTTAAACAAGTTGCTGTACCTGCATCAATAGTAATATCATCACCTAAACTTAATTCTCCAATATCAAAACTACCTGCTTTAAGGAAAACTCCAGTATCGTATTGCGAATCTCTATCGTCTGCAACAATGAGCTTAATACGGTAAGTTTCTCCAATATTTACAGATGCTTGAGCCGTAAACACAGTTGTTCTACCATTATAATTCATTGGTGGTAAATTTTCTGTGATATATTCTCCAAAATATTCTTCATTAATAGCAGGGCATTCAGAATTTTGCGGATGAACATTAGTTGTTAAAATTGGTGTATCGGAAAATGGAATAACTGCCAGATTAATTGTGTTATCGCTGGAATCTGTTAAGAAAAAGGCAAAGGCATCTGAGAAATTACATTCATCAGTACCACCAATAGCTCCGGTGTATTCCTCTGAAGCCATTAGGAAATCAAAGCTAATTTCTGGTACATAGGGTACAAAGTCAAACTCTATTATAGTTGCATTTCTAGAATTTATACCAAAATTATTGTCTAAGTCATAATCTCCTGGCCATGCGCTTCCACCTGCACTCATTAGATTGTCGTTTGTTCCGGCTGCTTCTATGGCATGTCCTGTACTCATTAAAACTCCTTCACTAAAAGGGAATTCATCTCCGTCCATTGTAAAATAACCTATCCCGTTTGGTTGATCGCTACTAAAGCTCGTACCTGTTGAAAATGTAATATTTGAAACATTAGCACAATCACTTCCAAATAATACGTCTTGTATCAATTCTTCAATAGTATGAGAATCATCAGTTACTTCTATGCTATTAAAACCAGGTTTAATACATAAATCAAAAGTTACATCCTCAGCTTCAGAGCCTTCTGAAAATACTCTTATATAATAAGTATTACCAATGACTAATTGCGGAGTAGTGCTCGTGGTACTATCCATACAATACAATTCACTAAGGTTGCCGCAACTACCTTCGTAAACAGCATGATTAATACCTGACGAATTACCATTAACAACTATGTTTTCAAATGATATTATTTGGTTGTTATGTAAAGCTGTAAACTGAAACCATACATCATCATCAGGGTCGCCTGAACAAGAAGAATCAGGTGTACCAGATGGGGTTGCCGATAAAATCGTACCAAAATTTAACTGGTCACAACTGTTATCTGTATTTACAACTGCGATTGTAGCGTTTGAGCAATCATTGTTGTCAGGAATACAGCCTGTTAGTTGTATTGGTAAACTGTTGAATACACAATTGAAATCTTGATCGTTATTTAAAGTGTATATGACATCCACATTAAAAGGAAAAGGTCCTATTTGGTAAATGCCTGTTGATGTAATAGTAGTGGTATTTGGGTCTATATTGTTAGATAAGGTTAATGATGTTGCGCTACCTAATGATGTAACATTAACATCCAATAAATATTGATCACCATTGTCACAATCATCCACAAATGCGAAGGTTGACTCTGAATTTGTACATGTAGCACAAGAAACAGTATAGTTAATACCGTCTTTCATAGGTAAGTCTCCACTAGCACAACTTGATGGTAAAAAATCATCTGAAGCGATATAAAATGATATTCTATTACCGCTAGATGTATAAGAAACGCCTGCTAGATTGCCTTCATTGCCAAAGAAATAATCAGTGTAAGCCACGATAGGAGAGCCATCAGTATCAATAACTACCAATGGATCCCATCCTTCTTGAATATAACCAGACTGAAAAGTTAAAGTTAAAGGGGTGCCATCTGTACTCGTAAAAGTAAAGACTTCGGGATTAACCACTCCATCATCTCCATAACACATAGACTCCACTAATGGGCCGTCATTACAATCAATGATAAAGTCTGTTTGTACTGGTGTTGTAAAAGTAAGAGGGCCTGCCCAAATACTATTGCCATTTGTACAATTTGCTCTTACATATACATCATACTCTGTATCAAATAATAGGTTGTTTTCTATAATACTTGTAACAGAAGAGAATGTACCCGATGAAGGAATGCTAGATCCCGAAGGGATAACAACATACTCCCATGACGATTCACTATCATTAGCTTCCCAAGCAAAGCTGGCAAAAGCATATGTGTCATTAGAATTCACGTAATTAAGAGATAGTGTTGGCGAAATACAAAATGTTCCACAAGTTTCTACACGTACCAAATCAATAGACATATCTGCTCTACTGCTAAAAGTTGCTCGAGTATTTTTAAACTCAAGATATATAGATTGCCCGAGATAAGCATCTAGGTTTACACCTACTGGTACCCAAGCTTCAGAACTAGATGTCTGTAATTGACCAGTCCATGTAAATACATTAGTAAATGGGCCAGAAATTGAATTAGAAACTCCAACTTCTAATTCTCCCATATTGTCACCATAGGCATGCATATAAAAAGATAGTTCTGCGCTATCTGTAGCTGTAGTAAGATCAATAACAGGACTAATTATTGATGCCGATTCTTGGTTAACATTACCAGAAGCTTCAAAATTCATATAATTAGAGCCACTATATGGTGAACTTGGTCCTGTTGAGCCACTATCTGAATTTCCTGGTATTTCCCAGTTTCCCCCAATATTATTGTTTGTGATATCTCCTATCCATCCATCAGAATCATCAAATTCGGCTGTAAATACAAACGTAGAGTTGTTAGACGGGCAAGAGACTCCAACTGGAGGAGATATTGTTTGACATAAGGCTATTGAACTTCCAAGCATGCAGAATGCTAAAAAGGTCAGTTTGAAGATATTCTTATTCATTTCAGTTTTTATTTAATTCGCTAAAAAAATCAGTCAATTTATAAACAGGTGACCTGTTCAGGTATGTTTTAAAAAAACAAAAGCCACAAAGTGAAATTAAGTGGCTTTTGTTTTTTACAAACAAATTTATTGTTTAAGTACTCGTATCGTTTCTGTAACATTTGCTATAGTTACTTTAACAAAATATGTTCCTATATTTAAGTTAGACATGTCTAACTCACTAGCAATGTTATTAGGCGTCGTTCTTAATACTTCTTGACCTAGCATATTATACACAGTTATATTTTCAATGCTTTTTTTAGCATTCAATGTTAATGTGTTTTTTACTGGATTAGGGAAATAGGTAAATGCAGATTCATTAACTACATCATCAACACTTAAAGCAGTACAAGTTACTGTTGCTTCCCATCCTGTTAAGCTAGTATAAGGGTCAGATGTAAACTCAATAGTTAAGGCTCCAGATGGATCTGTAGAAGTGTAAAAGTCTCCTACATGAAGTTCGCTACTTGCAACTATAGTATTGTCTCCATTACCACTGTCTTGTCCACATAGTGTTTGAGCTAAAACTGGGTATGTGTTATCTGGACCGTTATATATGGTTAAGTAATCGTAACATCCATCTTGTTCACCAGGACCAAAGGTGTCTACTTCTATATCAACGTATGTAAACGTAATAGTTACTGCTTGTCCAGCAGAATCTGGAAGAATAGTTGTAGATGAAAATTCAGAATCTGAATAATTACCGTTGCTTCCGCCACCATCTACAAAGATACCGCCACATGCAGGAGGGACAATTGCCGTTGCAAATGTGTAAGGGCCAGTCCAAAGAGAAACTCCATTTGCATCACACTCAGATTGTACATAAAACTCGTAATGGGTATCATCTGTTAAATCTGTAAGTGTATATGGATTTGTAACTCCAGATATTGTTGCTACACCTGTTGCCGTTTCACCTGCAGTTATATTAATAACTTCAATGTTCCAAGTTGTAGCAGTGCCGTTAGCGGTCCATGCTAAATCAGCTGAAGTAGTTGTAATGTTTGATACCGTTAATGCTGTTGGAGACATACATAAAGGAGCTTCATCAAAAGTAACATCATCAATAGCGATATCATCATCAAAATCACCTGGTTCAATCACTTCAGAATATGTGAATCTTGCTTGTGCTGGTCCTGTAAAAGTCAAGCCACTAAGATCTAAAGTTTTTAATTCCCATCCGGATGTGTTTGTATTGTATGTTGCCATAAGGTTCCAAGCAGCACCATCCCAAACTTCTACATCTAATTGAGCATTTGCTGAATCTTCAGAATTACTTATTTCATAAAAACTCAATGCAGGTGTTGTCAGTGTACTTACGTCTACAAAAGGACTCAATAAATATCTAGGCCCATGTTCTTGAGAAGCATCTGCTGCTGCATAGAAACCACCTGATGTTGTACTTCCTGTTATTACACCGTCGTTTCCAACATGGCTTAATCCTGATGCTTCAAAAATCCAATCTTCTTCTCCTGAATCGCTATACATTCTCCAGCAATCTGGTATTGCACCACCATTATCAAAACCTTCTGTATATGGTGCCATAAGCGGATTACAATCTGTTTGAAATGATACTGGTCCTACCCAAAATGAATTACCATCGGTTGCACCACAATTAGATTGTACATAAAATTCATAATTGGTGTCTGGTAATAAAGCTGTTACAGTATATGGATTGGTAATTTCAGATAATGTTGCTACACCTGTTGCCGTTTCACCTGCAGTTATATTTACAATTTCAATATTCCAAGCTGTAGCAGATCCCGTTTCTGTCCATGCTAAGTCTGCTGTTGTGGCAGTAACATTTGCAACTGTTAAATCTGCAGGAAAGATACAAGCTATAGGATTGTCAAAAATGACATCATCAATAGCGATATCATCATCACTCCCTCCGTTAGGTTCAGAGAACGTAAAACGCGCTTGTGCTGGCCCTGTAAATGTTAAGCCACTGATATCTATTGTTTTTAATTCCCAACCTACTGTATTCGTATTATATGTAGCCATAAGATTCCATGCTGCTCCATCCCAAATTTCAACATCTAATTGTGCGTTATCTGAGTCTTCAGCATCACTTATTTCGTAAAAACGTAATTCAGGTGTTGTTAATGTACTTACATCTACAAGAGGACTCAATAAATATCTAGGACCATGATTACTAGATGCATCACAAACAGCATAATAACCACTTGATAATGTTGTTCCTGTTATGTCACCTCCGTCACCTACATGGCTAGGGCCTGATTCATTGAAAAACCAGTCTTCTTGTCCGGAATCGCTATACATTGACCAGCAATCTGGAATATCACCTGCGTTATCAAAATCTTGTATATAAGGTGCTGTAAAAGCATCACAAGCAGTTGTAAATGCGATAGGACCTACCCAAATAGATGGACCTTCTGTGCCACAATCTGCTTGTACGTATATTTCATATTCGTTGTTAGACGTTAAACCGGTTATTGTATAAGGATTTGTAGCCCCACTAACTGTTGGTGTACCAGTTACAGTTTCACCTGCAGTAATATCTACAATTTCTATATTCCAAGATGTAGCTGTACCATTCTCTGTCCATGCAAAATCAACAGTGGCATTAGATATGTTTTCTACTATTAAATCAGTAGGCTCCATACATGCAGGAAATGTGTCATTTACAAAATTATCTACATACAATTCCCATTCATCTTGTGATGTTGATCTAATAGCAACATAAACGGATTGGCTATCATAAGCTGATAAATCTAAAGTTACCTTAGTCCATTCTCCAGGCGCGTTACTTTCTTCTTGTAAGACTACAGTAAAATCGGCAGCAGTAGCAGCTGTAGTGGATAATAGTACTTCATAAGGCTCTAGAAATGTACCACTTCTTGATTTTACATAGAACGTTATTCTGTCGTTTAAGCCAGAAGTTACCGTAATTTGAGGTGTAACTAAGTAGTCATCATTAGGATTATCATATCCAGACTCTATCCTTGCAATAGCAGAGCCATCTTGTGCACCATCTCCTTCTGGTGTGTCATCCCACACCCAAGAATTTGTACTTGAAAGATCTAAAATAGTCCAAGTTGCAGGTATTTCGGTTTCGAAGCTCTCTGTAAATTGTGCATTAGATCGCCAACAAAAAGCAATCATTACGATAAATAGAAAAGTAATTTTTTTCATAAAGTTTGGATTAAAAAGTTAGTGTTTTAATAGTTTTAAAATTTAGCTCTTTTAAATATTTAAAACTTATGAAGCTAAAGTTGAACATTATCTTCCTTATTTTTGAATTTTAAAGGTTATCAAAAGGTAATCATGCTAAAATTAATAAAGATGATTGTTTTTAATTTACTGTTAATCAGTATGTTAATAAAAACGCAGATTTGCAAGAAAAAAATCAGTAACAGTATTAAAAAAATGAGAATTAAGTAGGGTTATTGAATTTTAATTGAATTTGTATTAATAAAAACAGCGTTAATTAAAATATCTATGAATAAAAAAAGCAATAATATTGAAGGAGGTTATTAGTGCTAAAATTATTTGTAAAGAAAAAATTTGAGTTTAATATTATCTTAAGATTAGCATTCATTTTTGACAAAAAACATACTAAAAAATCATGATTATCATAAAAAATCTGAAATAAATTTAATTGCCTTAATTATATTGTAAACTTTCATTATCATTAAAGGCTTTAAAGAATTATTGAATTTCAAAACAAGAATAATAACTCTTTTTTTGAGAAGAATTACCGTCTCAAATTGATAAAAATTATAAAGCAACTATGTTTTTAAATGTCTTAAAAAAAATAATTTTACTCATTATATCGCTTGCCTTTTGTAATTCGCTATATGCTCAAGATAAGGAACGCCTAATTAAGATTAGTGACTTAGATAGTTTGCATGATGAATTTTATGGACAAGCTTCTGAAGAATCATATATTATACATAACAAACTTTTAAGGCAATCAAAAAAACTGTCTTATACTAAAGGTATACTTTCAGCTTATAAATCACTAATGTGGCAACATGGTGTGAGTTCAAGAGCAAATTTAGATAGTGTTTTACATTACGCAGACCTTTTTGAAACTAAAATCGCAACAAAAAGTATTCAAGCAGACACCTCGTTAATTAAAGAGTTAAAGCTTCCCGAATATTACTTAAATAAAGGTCAAATATTAGCTAATGGCTTTGGTTTGCCTGAACAAGGGTTAGAAAGCTATTTTAAAGTTTATCCATTAATCCCCAAAGGGAATATTAAGTTATCTATAGCTTACAACATTTCGATTTCTGAAATTTACTATCATAAATTCCAATACGATAAAGCACTCGAAGTGCTCACGCCTCTATTAAAAGATACTGTTGGTATTGGGTCTTTTACAAAAAAGAGATTATTAAAAAATATTTCAGCAAATTATGTTCATAAAGACATGCCTGAAAAAAGCTATACCATGCATAAAGCATTATTAGATTTAGCGATAAAAGATAATGATATTGATGGAATATGGTGGACTAAAAACAGATTGGCAAATGACTATTTTAGGTTAGGTGATGTTCAAAAAGCTATTGATTCTGCCTTAGCTGTGAGAAAATATTGTATAGAAAATAATACTCATCAACTCATTTTTAATAACACAGCTTATTTAAGCACATTCTATCATGCTGCAGGAAATTTAGATAAAGCAATTGCTTATAGAAAAGAAGCTCTTCAGTTAGCATCTGGGTCAGAATATAAGAAAGATACTTACGATAGGCTTGCCGAGTACTATACCGAGAAAAAACAATACTTAAATGCCATAGAAGTATATAAAAAGAAAGATGAGCTAGTTGATAGTTTAAGGTCAAATGAGAAAAAAGCCCTTTCTAGTTATATTGATTCTAACATAAAACTTCTTAAAGAAAAACAAAAAAGTCAGCAAATACTTTTTGACATGGAGTTACTTGAAATAAAAAACAAAAAGCAAGAACTTTATTATCTAAGTATTAGTGCCATACTTGTAAGTATCATTCTTTTATTAGGAAGTGTTCTATTATTTAGAAAATATAAAAAAGGAGAAAAGGTTATAGAAGTCTTAAAGAGTAATGAGAAAAAGCTACTCGAAGAAAAAATTATGCTTCGTGAAAATGAACTAGAAGCTTCTGCTATAGCGTTATCACAACGTATAGAAACACTTACGTTAATAAAGAACGAACTAGACGAAATAAAAAAACCACTAATTCCAAAGTTAGAAGAGGCTAAGCGTAAAATAGATAATCTTATAAGATCTGCTTCAGATATGTCTATTATTACTAAGAGGATAGAGTCAGAATACCCAACAATGTCTGCTAAATTATTAAACAGGTATCCTAATCTATCAGATACCCAAATACGCTATTGCTTATTAACAAAAATGAATCTCTCTATTAAAGAAACGGCTACGATCTTAAATGTAACTCCTGATACTGTAAAAGTTGCTAGAAGCCGATTAAAAAAGAGATTAGATATACCGTCAGAAATGTCAATTAAGATGTTCTTAGATAAATTATCTAAAGAGTAATTTTTTTTGATAAATAAGAATTTTATAGATACTTAGATTTTAAATTATAGTGTATGTTGTGACGTAAAACCAATTGTTTTTAAAACACCAAACTAAATACAGAACCTTCGCCTTCTACACTTTTAACAATAATTCTACCTTTATGAAGCAACATAATTTGCTTACAAAGGCTTAATCCAATGCCGCTTCCTGTGGTTTTACTAGTAAAGAACGGTACAAAGATATTTTCTAAAATGTCTTTAGGAATTCCAGAGCCATTGTCTAAAACCTTAATCACAATATCTCTATTTGGGTTTTCAGAAGCAAGGACTTTAATTTCGGGATGGTCTCCGTCTTTACAAGCATCAACAGCATTTAAAATAAGGTTGATTAAGACTTGTTCTATAAGATGGGTGTCAATATCCAATTCTAGTTTAGGAGAGGTAACATTAAATGCTATGCTTATATTTTTAGCCTTTATTGAAGGTTCCATTAACAACTGAAGATTATTAAATAAGTCGTCAATTTTAACACGTTGTAGGTTGAGGTGGGTTACTTTACTCAAACTTCTATAGGTCTTCGCAAATTTTAAAAGACCTTCACTACGGTTTTTAATGGTTTTAACTCCTGCATTTAAATCGTCTAACTCAAGGCGTGTTTCTTCAGGTTGTTCTATAGCTAATTGTAAGTTCTTTTGAAGTGTATCTGCTAAGGATGAAATCGGAGCAATAGAATTCATAATCTCGTGTGTCATCACACTTAAAAGTTTCTTCCAAGATTCCGATTCATTTTTATTTAAAGTATCATCAATATTCTGAATCACAATTAATTTGAAAGCATCCTCTTTAACCTGAAATACAGTATCTGAAATTAATATTTTAATACTTTCATTTTGAAGCGCAATCGAAATGGAATTCGGTTCTCTATGGTAGGTTTCAAAAATAGTATTGAATAATTCTGGTTTTCTGTTTTCTACAAATCGAATATTTTTAAACGACGGCATATCTAGCGTTTCCCCAAAAGAATCATTACTCCAAAGCACGTCACCCGATTCCAGATTATACGCAATAATACCAATGTCTACCATCTCTAAAATCTTTTGAAGGTAAACGTATTGCGCTTCGTTTTGAGAGTTGATTTCTTTAATCGTTCTATTAATTTCATTAAAGCCTGTGTATAAAAAACGAATATCTTTTGGCCCTCTATCTTCTGGAAACCATCTCGAAAAGTCACGATACTTAACTGCTTCAAAAAAATCATCCATCACCACAAATCGTCGTTTTACAAATGTGTAGGTATTAATACATAAGTAAAGTAGTGCAATGCTAATTACTACAATGTAAGCCGTCTGTTCCTTGTATATGGTATAGGCTAATGCAAGTATGGTACTCACTAAAAGTAGAATTCTAAAAAAGAGCCAAAAGATGTAACTTCTATAGTTCATACTTTTCTAATCTTCTGTATAAAGCAGCTCTTGTAATGCCCAGTTCTTTAGCCGATTTAGACACGTTGCCCTTATTTTTTTCAAGGACATTTAAAATCGCATTTTTTTCTAAATCGTCTAAGTTTAAACTTTTCGTGGTAATACTGGTTGCTGAGGACGGACGTTCTATTGATGAAAACACTAAGTCTTCAGGTTTTAAAACGGAACCATCGGTCATTATCACAGCACGTTCTAAAACGTATTGTAATTCTCTAACATTACCTGGGAAATCGTGATTTTTTAATTTTGAAATAAATCCGGAATCAAATGAAAACGGACTTTTATTATATTTTTCGGCATATAAGGTGACAAAATGATGTGCTAATTCGGTAATATCTGTGCCACGATCTCTAAGTGGTGGCGCAATAATGTCCACCGTATTTATTCTGTAAATTAAATCTTTTCGAAATTTCTTTTCGTCCGCTAAAATTTGTGGGTCAATATTCGTCGCGCAAACTAAGCGAATGTCAATAGGAATTGAAGTATTAGAACCTAAAGGCGTCACATATCTATTCTGTAAAACGGTGAGCAATCTTGCTTGTTGGGCTAAACTAATATTACCAATCTCATCTAAAAATAATGTACCACCATGGGCAGCTTCAAAACGGCCTTTTCTGTCTTCTCTAGCGTCTGTAAACGCACCTTTTTTATACCCGAATAATTCACTTTCAAATAATGATTCGGTTAAAGCACCAACATCTACCTTTACAAAAGGTTGGTGTTTTCTATTGGAGTTATCATGAAGCGCACGAGCAATTAAATCTTTACCTGTGCCGTTTTCACCAAGGATTAAAACGTTGGCATCTGTTGGTGCCACTTTTTTAAGTTTGGTAAAGACATCCGTCATAACATCACTGTCGCCAATGATTTCAACTGTATTGCTATTAAGTTGTTTCTTCTGAGTGTTTTGGGATTTCTTTTGACTTAGAATCGTTGTAATCGTTTCTACGATTTTTTCATTCTTCCAAGGTTTCATCAAAAAGTCAGAAGCTCCTTCTTTTAATCCTCTTATCGCCAAATCAATATCAGCATAAGCGGTCATTAAAATAACAGAGGTTTCAGGTTTTTGCTTTCTAATTTTATTCAACCAAAAAATACCTTCGTTACCTGTATTGACCAAACCATTAAAGTTCATGTCTAAAATGATAATGTCGTAGGAGGTACGCTCAATTTGAGACGCAATATTACTCGGATTTTTTTCGGTAACCACTTCCTTAACCAGTGGTTTTAAAAGCAGGCGTAATGCTGTTAATACATCAACATCATCGTCTATAACTAATATTGTAGCGTTTTTTAATACCATCACTCGATAATCGAGGTTTATTTATTAGGAAGTCCTTTCAAAGCCCAACGTCATTCTTCGGAAATAACGTATGGAGCTCATTCTAAGGTTGTGTTTACAATATTACGATTTTATCTTGGGCTTATAAAAATTACAAAACCTAAATTTTTAGAGCCTTCAAAAGTGTGCGTTTTCGAACATAAAGTGTATCAAAAACGGACACTTTTAGTTTTAGATTTAAACATAATTAGCTGTAAATAAGGTTTTTGTGGTTTTGGCATCATCTTCACTATATAAACTGTATAAATAAAAGAGATATAATGGACGTTCCAATTCAGAAGAAGAAATTTTCAAATCAAAAACTAGGATTAGCTTTAGGGATTTTAGCCATAGTGGCTTTAATCGTGTATGTTATTTTTCAAACCTCAGGTGGTTCAAAATTGAATGTTGAAAAAGAACGCATTTCAATCAATACCGTTTCAAAAGGAGTGTTTCAAGAGAATATTCCTGTTAATGGTATTGTATTGCCTATCACCACTATTTATTTAGATGCGTTAGAAGGCGGCCGAGTAGAGGAGAAGTTTGTTGAAGATGGAGCTATGTTAAAGAAAGGCGAACCTATTTTAAGATTATCGAACACTGATTTGGAATTGAGTTTAGTGAACCAAGAAACATCCGTATATAACTTGTTAACGCAAATGCAAATCTCTCAAAATGCAGCGCGTCAAAATACCATTAACAGACAAAATCAATTTACTGATGTTGAAAATAATCTGATTGAAGCGGAACGTGTTTATAATTTGAATAAACGCTTATATGAAAAAGGAGCCATAGGACGAATGGACTACGAGTCGTCTCAGAATAATTATGAGTACCAAAAAGAACGTATGAAACTGGCTAAACAAGTCTTAACTGAAGATACTATTTCGTCTAAATTAGAAGTAAGCCAAGCAAAAAACTCTTATGCCAGAACCCAAAGTGCTTTAGAATTAATGCGAAAAAAAGTAGGTGATTTAGTGGTTAGAGCACCAATTGATGGGCAATTAACATCTCTTGATGCTGAAATCGGACAATCTATAAATAAAGGAACACGATTAGGACAAGTTGATGTCACTAGTGGTTACAAGGTAAGAGTTGATATCGATGAGCATTATATTTCTAGAATCTATAATGGTCAAATCGGAACTTTTACGTTGAATAATAAAACCTACTCGTTAGTCATTAAAAAAGTATTTACACAAGTAACGAATGGTCGTTTTCAAGTGGATATGAAATTTGAAGGAGAGGTGCCAGAAGGTATAAGAAGAGGGCAGAATTTACAGATACGTGTTGCGTTAAGTGCAGAGAAAGAAGCTCTGTTAGTTGCTAAAGGTGGGTTCTTTCAAAAAACAGGAGGTAATTGGGTGTTTAAAGTGAGTGAAGATGGTAACACGGCCTATAAAGTAAATATCAGATTAGGAAGTCAGAATACAGAATACTACGAAGTGCTTGAGGGATTAAATCCTGGTGATAAAGTAGTGACATCGAGTTATGATGCTTTTGGTGATACAGAAGAGTTGATTTTGAAATAGAGTTAAGAGTAGAGATAAAAGATAATATAAAATTGAAATTGATAAAAAATAACACATTATTGCTCTAATAATCATTATGTGGATTGTACCCTTGAGGGGACTTGAGGGGGGGGGGTTAATAAAGTAAATACAATATAGATAAATAATAAAGATTCCTGCCTTCGCAGGAATAGTAAAAACAAATACAATGATACAAATTACGGACTTAGAGAAATTTTATAAAACAGAAGAAGTGCAAACCATCGCTTTAAATAAACTGTCTTTTAATGTAAAAGAAGGTGAGTTTGTGGCAATCATGGGGCCTTCAGGATGTGGGAAATCGACCTTATTAAACATTTTAGGGTTATTGGATGATCCAGATGGAGGCAGCTTTATGTTTAATGGTACTGAAGTCGCTGGTTATAATGAGCGTAAGCGTTCAGAATTACGTAAACATAATATCGGTTTTGTATTTCAGAGCTTTAACCTTATCGATGAGCTTACCGTTTTTGAAAATGTAGAATTACCATTAATCTACACAGGTGTAAAACCTGCAGAACGTAAAAAGCAAGTGGAAGCGGTTTTAGAAAAAATGCAAATTATGCATCGTCGTAATCATTTTCCTCAACAACTTTCAGGTGGTCAACAACAGCGTGTGGCTGTCGCAAGAGCCGTTGTAAACAAACCGAAACTAATTCTTGCCGATGAGCCAACAGGAAATTTAGATAGTACTAATGGTAACGAGGTTATGGATTTATTAATCGATCTTAATGAAGCCGGAACAACCATTATAATGGTAACACACAGTGAGCATGATGCTAAATACAGTCATAGAATTATAAGAATGTTAGACGGACAAAAAGTAACTGAAAATATATTAGCATAAATCGACTTTCATCAATCAATCAATCAATCAATCAATCAGGTGGAAGCACTTCAGTATAGCATCAACCAACCAATCACTTAAATGTACTGAAGTGTCAAAGCCAAATCAATCAAGAAACGAACAGTAATTTATAGAAATCATGCTAAAAAATTATTTCAAAATAGCGTTTAGGAATCTTATTAAAAATAAGGTGTATTCATTTATCAATATTTCAGGTTTAGCGGTTGGCATGGCAGCGACGATTATGATTGGTTTATGGGTTACTGATGAATTAAATTTTAATAATCATTTTAAAAATAAAGAGACTATAGCTCAAATATTTCAAAGTCAGACTATAAATAATACCATTGGAACAGGTCCAGCAATTCCGAGACCATTAGAGTTTGCTTTGCGTCAAGATTATACCGATAACTTTAAACATATTGTGATGTCATCTTGGGAGCAACCACGATACCTAAAATTTGGTGAAACCAACATTTACAGAACAGGAAACGCGATGCAAGAAGGTGCAACCGATATGTTGGACTTGGATATTATTGCAGGTGTTAAGGATGGCCTTAAAGAGAAGTATTCAATCATGCTCTCTGAATCTGCTGCCAATGCTTTATTTGGGAATGATACGGCACTTGGTAAAATCGTAAAAGTAAATAACGAAGATGATTTAGTTGTCACTGCAATTTATAAAGATATACCAGCTAACAATTCGTTTAGCGACATGAAATATATCATTCCATGGAAACATTATGTCACCACGCAAGATTGGATTGAATGGTCTAAAGAATCATGGGGAAACAATTCTTTTCAGTTGTTTGTGCAAATCAATGCGAATACCACTATGGATGTGGTCAATTCTAAAATTAGTGATGTAAAGAAAAATGCCTCATCCGAAACAGCTCAATTTAATCCGCAACTATTTTTATTACCAATGAAAGATTGGTATTTACGAAGTGAGTTTGAAAACGGTGTGCAATCTGGAGGACGTATTGAAAACGTTTGGTTGTTTGGTATTATAGGTTTGTTTATTCTGTTATTAGCTTGTATCAATTTTGTGAATTTAAGTACCGCACGTTCCGAAAAACGAGCGACCGAAGTTGGTATTAGAAAATCGATTGGCTCACAACGTAGTCAGCTTATTTTTCAATTTTTAAGTGAATCGTTTTTAATAGTTTTTCTCTCATTTATTGTTGCACTTGGTTTAGTGTTGTTATTCTTAAATGGATTTAATAACCTAGCGAGTAAAGCCATTGTTTTTCCGTGGACAAGTCTTCAATTCTGGTTGATAGCATTGGTATTTGTAGTTGTTACGGCATTTTTAGCAGGAAGTTATCCTGCATTGTATTTGTCATCTTTCAATCCTGTTGCGGTATTAAAAGGCACTTTTAAATCTGGTCGCTATTCATCCTTACCTCGAAAAATTTTAGTTGTAGCACAGTTTACCGTTTCAGTAGCATTAATTATAGGAACATTGGTGGTAATGAATCAAATTCAATTTTCTAAAGATCGCCCTGTTGGGTATAATAAAGAAGGATTGATTCAAATTCCTGTAATGAGTAACGAGTTTATCGGAAAAAAAGATATCATGAGGAATCAGTTTATAGCTTCTGGAGGTGCTTTAGAAATGACGGGTACAAGTGGACCAATGACTAATGTGTGGTCCAACCGATCTGGCTATACTTGGGATGGTAAGCCTGAGGGGTTTCAAGAAGATTTAGCATACACTTCTGTGTCTTATGAATTTGTTGAAACTTTAGGTTTAAAAGTACTAGAAGGGCGAGGGTTTTCGAGAGCATTTGCTTCAGACTCTAATGCGGTACTTCTTAATGAAACCGCTGTAAAATATATGAATATCAAAAATCCTATTGGGAAGTATATAAGGGATTCTGATACTGAAGATCCAAGTCCACCTTTAAAAATTGTAGGCGTTGTTGAAGATATGATTATTCAATCGCCTTACAGTCCAGTAAAACAAGCGATGTATGTTTTTGATAGCGAAGATAATACGGCGTTTTATAATGTAAGGCTTAATCCTGAAAAAAGCACCAGTGAAAATTTAGCGCTTATTGAAACTGTCTTTAAAAAGAACTTCCCAAACACACCTTTCGATTATCAGTTTGTGGATGAAGAATATGGAGCAAAGTTTAAGTCGGAAGAACGTGTTGCCAGTTTAGCAAGAGTCTTTACAGTGTTAGCGATTTTTATAAGTTGCTTAGGACTTTTTGGATTGGCATCGTTTGTTGCAGAACAACGCACAAAAGAAATTGGAGTCCGAAAAGTATTAGGAGCATCAATCAGTCAATTGTGGTTATTGCTTTCAAAAGATTTCATCACGCTTGTAATCATAGCATTGTTAATTGCATCTCCGTTAGCTTATTATATTATGGGACAATGGTTGCAGAAATTTAGTTACCGCACAACCGTAAGTTGGGATGTCTTTGCGATTGCTTGTTTTGGAGCATTAATCATTACACTAATCACTGTAAGCTTCCAAGCCGTAAAAGCAGCTACGTCAAATCCTGTGAAATCACTTAGAACAGAATAAATCAATAAATCAATCAATCAATCAATCAATCAATCAATCAATCAATCAAAAAACGAACAGTAATTCTTAGAAACTATGTTTAAAAATTATTTCAAAATAGCACTCAGAAACCTCTGGAAGAACAGAATATTCACAGCACTCAATGTTGTAGGTCTTACAGTGGCATTCGGAGTAGCTCTATTATTAGGTATGTTTGCGGTTTTTCAATTGTCTTTTGATCGCTTTCATGACCATGGAGATACGATTTATAAAGTGTATTCAGAAGATAGTGGACCATACGGTATTGAAGCCAATACCTCAAAATCTGAACCTTTTGCGGCAGCACTTCGAGATGAGGTTACAGGAGTAGAGAAAATTACACGTTATAGTGGATCTGGAGTTTTATTAACGTATCAAGACAAGCAACTTGGTATGGGGACTGCTTATGTAGATCCCGACTTTTTTGATATGTTCAGTTTTCCCATTGTAAAAGGTGATACGAAAAATCCAATAACGTCAGAGTCTTCAGTTGCAATGACAGAGCAGGCTGCAAAACGCATATTTGGAGATGAGAATCCTATAGGGCAAACGGTTACTATTTTACGAGATGAAGAAGAAGTGCCTTTTAATGTCACCGCGATTATTGAAGATTTTCCCGATACAAGTTCTATAGGTTTTGATATCGTGCTCAATTTTAAAAGCCAAAATGAACATGCCTATGCCAGAACTGTAGGACGTTGGGACATGGAGAATCATGAGGTGTATATGCAACTTTCTGAAGGTTTAAAACCTGAGCAATTTGAGAAAAGCACAGCAGATTTTACCCAATTACACTATAAAAATGAGATTGATAATGCCAAGCGTGATGGTTTTGAGCCTAATGCAGATGGCCTTTACAGACAAATAAAAGTATTGCCGTTGGCAGATGTTCGCTTTGCGAATTTTAATCAAGGAGTGGTTAGTGTCAATCGTACCATGCCGTATTTAGTTTTGGGAATTTCTTTTTTAATTCTGTTTATCGCTTGTGTGAATTTTATAAATATGAGTATTGCCAAAAGTTCACAACGTTTGCGTGAAATCGGTATGCGAAAAACACTTGGAGCCAATAAAAAACAGCTCTTCTTTCAGTTTTGGGGAGAGAGCATTTTAGTGTTTTTAATGGCTATAGGTTTAGGAATTTTATTAGCTGTGGTGTTATTGCCTTATTTTCAAACACTCTTTAGGACGCAAGCTTCATTGGCAACATTACTAAATCCATCATTACTGATTTTGCTAATTTTTAGTGTTTTGCTTATTACATTAATTGCAGGTGGTTATCCTGCATTACTTATGAGTCGTCTAGGGACTTTACAAAGTTTAAAAGGAAAGCTACAGGTGAATGGTAAAAATCGTTTACGTAACAGTTTAATGGTTTTACAATTTGGGATTGCTATTTTATTGATCAGTGGTACGCTTGTACTTTGGGATCAGGTCGAATTTATGCGAACTAAAGACTTAGGGTTTAATAAAGATCAGGTCATTGCTTTTCCGCTTAATGGAAAACTCAACGACCAAAAGGCTATAGAATTACTTCGAAATACGCTTCAGGATAAGCCGAATATTGTGAGCATCACAGCATCCAATAATATTTTGGGTATTGGTAAAGATGGTAATCGAACGACGAGTGTCTTAGGTTTTGAGCATAAAGGACGTGGAGTGGATACGCATATGTTAGTTGTTGATGCCGATTATGTTGAAACTTTAGATTTGAATATTATTGAAGGCCGTTCATTTCGAAAGAATTTAGTGAGCGATAGTCTATCGGTTATTATCAATGAAGCGATGGCCAAACAGATGAATGAAGACGATATTTTAGCATCTCAAATCACACTAGATGATGCTTCATACAATATCGTTGGAGTAATTGAGGATTTTAACTTTCAGGAATTAGATCAGCATATTGCACCTATGACCTTATTTGCACTTCCTAATTGGAATCTAAGAAATGTCTATGTTAAAGTCACATCTCAAAATTTAGAACAGGCTTATGATGATGTAAAAACAGCTTGGAATACCATAGAGCCTAATGTGGAGTTTCAAGGCTCATTTTTAAATGAAAATATAGAACGGACCTTACGCAACGAACGCACTATGATTACCATGATTGGTAGTGGATCAATACTAGCGATTATCTTAAGCTGTATCGGTTTGTTTGCCATGTCATTGCTTATTGTGGCACAACGACGAAAGGAAATTGGTGTACGTAAAATTGTTGGTGCGAGTGTCTCTGCAATTACGGTATTGCTTACCAAAGACTTTCTGAAATTAGTTGTTATTGCATTTCTTATGGCTACACCTATTGCGTGGTGGACCATGAATAAATGGTTACAGAACTATCCGTATCGTATTGATCTTAATATTTGGATTTTCCTTGCAGCTGGTGGAATTGCCGTGTTAATAGCCATGCTAACCATAGCTGTAAAGACAATAAAAGCCGCAACATCTAATCCTGTAGAATCTTTAAGAACGGAATAACTAATCCATTAAATCATACACATCATGATTAAAAATTATTTCAAAATAGCGTGGAGGAACCTTATGAAGCATAAGGTGTTTTCTCTAATCAATATCATAGGTCTTACCATTGGATTAAGTGCGTCGTTTGTAATTGGTTTAATGGTGTATTATGATGCTACCTTTGATGACTTTCATAAAGATGGTGACCGAATTTATAGAGTGGTTACCGATTTAATTAGTCCAGAAGATACCTTTTCTATTTCTGGAGTCACTTTAGCCTTAGAGGATGAAATAAAGGATGATTCCAATTTTGAAACGGTTGGTAGTTTTTATATAGAACGCCCTTTTAAAGTTGAAAATAGAGAATTAGGTTCGGAATTTAAGTGGCCAAACTTTGTCATTTTTACAGATGCTAATTATTTTAAGATTTTCAATTACACGTTTTTAGCAGGAGATGAAACTAACATCTTATCACATCCAAATAGTGTTATACTAACTGAAAATAGAGCAGCAGATTACTTTCCAAATACGGTACCTTCAGATATTATAGGAAAGACCTTAGTCTATAACGATTCTCTTAATGTTACTGTAACAGGTATTGTTGAAAATTTTAAAGAAAGAACCGATTTTGTGTTCGAAGAATTTATAGCAAAACCTCTTCTTTTGCAAACCCGATTACGAGAAAATTTCCTCAATTTAAATTGGAATAATACAAATGATGCTTCACAACTCTTTGTAAAAGTAGCTTCTAATGCCGATGTATCAGCCATACAAAATCGTCTTGATAATTTAGCTGCAGAGCACCAAGATGAAGATTCAAAAAAATATGGTGATGAGCAAAAGTTTGGATTACAACCGCTATCAGATATTCATTTTAATGAAAAATATGGCATCTATGATTGGACAAAAGGGCAAGCCAATAAATCACTTCTGACAAACTTAGCTTTAGTGGCTGTATTCTTGTTATTGTTAGGCTGTATCAATTTTATTAACCTCAATACAGCACAAGCATCTCAACGCGCCAAAGAGATTGGTATTCGTAAAACCTTAGGGAGTTCTAGGAAGCAATTGATTAGTCAGTTTATGGGAGAGACCTTTTTATTGGTGCTTATATCTGCTCTATTGTCTGTTTTACTTTCTAAATGGTTAATAAATGTGTTTTCAGATTTTGTGCCAGATGGTCTAAATTTTGAGCTTTTTAAATCGCCTTTAATTGTTGTTTGTGTTATTCTTTTATTAGTCATCGTAACCTTTTTATCAGGATTTTATCCAGCCCTAATTTTATCAAAATTTAATACCGTTTCCGTATTAAAAAATCATTTAGCTGTTGGCGACAAAAAGGTGAAACTAAGAAAGTTTTTAACCATTTTTCAGTTCACCATTGCTCAGATATTCATAATTGCCACATTATTGGTCGGTAAACAAATTAATTTTCTGCTCACTACAGATATGGGTTTTAAAACGGATGCTATTATTTCTGTTTATAGTCCAAGAGGTGAACGTGAAGTTTCCAAAAAAGAGCTTTATGCTGAAAAATTAAGAGCCATTCCAGAAATAAAAGAAATTAGTATTGGTGGTACACCTCCTGCATCGATATCCACAAATAGTACGTCTCTTTCCTATAATAATGGTGAAAATGAGGTTAACACCGACTTGCAGTTTATTTTTGGAGATACTAATTATGCCAAAGTATTTGAGTTAGATCTTTTAGCCGGAAGAAGTATAAGAAATGATACGGTTAAAGAGTTAGTCATAAACGAAACCTGTAGAAAAAAACTAGGATTTAAAAGTCCAGAGGAAGCCGTTGGTAAGATCGTTTTGTTAGGTGGAGAGAATGTTCCGATTGTGGGTGTCATGGACGATTTTTTTCAACGTTCATTGAAAAGCAATATTAAGCCTATGGCATTTCGTGGAGATTGGAACCGTACAGATTGGAGTCAATTTCAGGGTCTACATTTAGCGTTGCAAAATGAATCTTCCGAAGGCTTAAAAACAACATTGTCTAAAATTGAAAATGCTTATAAATCCGTCTATACAGAAATAGATGATTACCGCGTAGAGTTTTTAGACGAAAGCATTCAAAATTTCTATAATCGCGAACGTAAAATGTCTAAACTATTAAATTGGGCTACGGGCTTATCTATTCTCATTAGCTGTTTAGGCTTATTGGGTCTTGTCATTTATACCACAAACCGACGTGTAAAAGAAATAGGCGTGCGTAAGGTTTTAGGTGCGTCATTATTTCAAATTAACACAATCCTATGTAAAGAATTCTTAATCTTGGTTGCGATTGCTTTTGTAATTGCGGCACCAATTGCTTGGTATGGGATTAATAATTGGTTGCAAGATTTTGCCTATAAAACGAGTATTAGTTTTTGGATATTCTTGGTAAGCGGATTGGCTATGATTTTCTTTGCTTTACTAGTTATTAGTGTAAAGACGCTTCAGGCTGCCAACGCTAATCCAGTAGATTCTTTACGTTCAGAATAAATCAATTTGAGATTGTCCCCTTGAGGGGACTTTAGGGGTGTTTTTAAATTTAGTTCTAAACTGTCCGTTAACGAACAAAAAGTGTATCAAAATCGAACACTATGGATTTTAAAATAAAAATTAATTAATTGATTTTTAGTGTTTTGTAGTTTTGGCATCATCTTCACTATATAGTGAGTAGCAATAATTAATTCAGTTGAAAAATAGTATGATTTTAAATTATATAAAAATAGCATTCCGGACGTTACGTAAAAATAAAGGGTATAGCTTTCTGAATATTTTCGGATTAGCCATAGGAATTACGTGTGCCAGTTTAATCTTTCTATGGGTTGAAGATGAGTTGAGTTTTAATTCGGAATTTGATAAACAAGATCAAGTGTATTACGTGCCAACGCATCAAGAATATGATGGAGAATGGCGAACGTTCAATTCTACACCAGGACCATTTGCGGAAGCTATGAAAACTGAAATTCCGGGAATTGTTAAGGCATCGCGTACCAAGCATAGAGACTTTTTATTTGCGGTTAATGACAATGCCATTAATAGCGGTGGACGTTTTGTAGATGAAGATTTTATTGAAATTTTTAGTTTAAAGTTTGTAGAAGGAAATGCTAAAGACGCCTTTAAGAATCCGGAAGCTATCGTTATTACTAAAGAAACCGCAGAACAGCTTTATGGCGAAAACATCAAAGTATTAGGCAAAGTCTTAACTATAGATAATAAAGATCAATACCTCATTACTGGAGTGATTGAGAATTTGCCGAAAAACGTGACGTTTCCTATCAACTGGATTGCACCATTTGAACGATGGAGTGGAGATAAAGAATGGACCAATGGCTATGGTAGTTTTTTCGCAGATACCTTTGTCGAATTATCACCAGAAGCTGATTTTAATACTGTTGATGTACAAGTAAGACATTTATTAGAGAAAAAAACAGGAGATAGTGATTCAAAAGCATTTTTACATTCCATAAAAGATTGGCACTTGCGAGATCATTTTGAAAATGGAAAGCAAGTTGGTGGACGCATAGATTCCGTAAGACTATTTACTGTCATCGCCTTAATCATTTTACTCATTGCCTGTATCAATTTTATGAATTTATCTACAGCACGAAGTGAAAAACGTGCCAACGAAGTTGGAGTTAGAAAAGCCATGGGCTCTGGTCGCACACGATTAATTTTTCAATTTATTTCAGAAGCTTTAATTCTCGCGTTTATGGCAACTATAGTGAGTGTATTATTGCTCTTTATTTTATTGCCACAATTCAATTTACTCATAGAGAAAGATTTAGTTTTAGGATTGGCTAAGCCGTTACATATGGTCTTTTTATTAGGAATTACATTGGTGTGTGGCATCTTCGCAGGATTATATCCGGCTTTTTATCTATCCTCATTTAAGCCTGTTGAGGTTTTAAAAGGATTAAAAGTTACACAAGGTTCTGCAAATTATATCCGGAAAGGGCTCGTTGTTGGGCAGTTTACAATTTCAATCGTTTTTATCATTTGTACGATTCTCGTGTATCAACAACTTCAGCATATAAAAAATAGAGACTTAGGTTTTGATAAAGACCAATTGATTTCATTGAATGTCAATGGGACGATGATTGAAAAATTTGATGTCATCAAACAAGATTTAATACATACAGGAGCGGTTTCAAGCGTTGGTTTAAATAATTCTGGGATTCTAAATGGAGGTAATAATGGTTCTAACTTAACGTGGACAGGAGGCACAAATACTGAAGATGTATTGATTTTCTTTAGATATGTCAGTTCCGATTTCTTGGAAACTGCAGGTATGGAAATCGTTGAAGGTCGTGGATTTTATGAAAATATGGCAAAAGACAGTGCGAGTGTTTTAATTACAGAATCGTTTGCTAAACTGATGGGACAAGGCAGTGCAATTGGTAAAAAGATAGATCGAGGAGATGTGTATACAGTTGTTGGCGTTGTAAAAGATTACCTATTTGATGACATGTATGGACAAAGTGACCCTGTGATGTTTTTTAACTATCATGGTGAAGCGAGTTATATGTATTTAAAAACAAATCCTAAAATAGGAACTAGCGATGTGTTGTCTAAAATTGAAGCGGTAATGAAAAAACACAATCCAGCGTTTCCTTTTGAATACAGCTTTGTAGATGATGCTTTTAATGCCAAATTTAAAAGTGAACAGCTCGTTGGAAAGCTATCTCAACTCTTTGCTTTATTAGCCATTCTTATTTCGTGTTTGGGACTTTTTGGATTGGCGGCTTATACCGCAGAGCAGCGCAGTAAAGAAATTGGAGTTCGTAAAGTTTTAGGAGCAAGTGTTGCAGGCATCGTGAAATTATTATCTAAAGACTTTTTAAAACTCGTTGGTCTTGCCATTGTAATTGCCATTCCTATGGCTTGGTATGTTATGGATAATTGGCTAGGAAATTATGCATATCGTATAGAAATCAATTGGTGGATTTTTGTCATAGCTGGTGCCGTAGCTATTGTAATTGCGATGGTAACGGTAAGCTTTCAGGCAATTAAGGCAGCATTAGCAAATCCTGTGGATAGTTTAAAAACGGAATAATATTAATTGTACCAAATTCATCAATATAGAAAAAACAATATCATGAAAAATTTAAAATATAGCTTAGTCCTACTATTGGTTTGTATGAGCCAAATTGCACTAGCGCAAACAAAGAAGCCTGTTGAATCTTTTAATAAGGTTATTATAAGTCCACATATTGAAACCACATTTATTCAAGGAGATGAAGAATCTGTTACCATATTAGAGAGCTCAGAACCAAAAGACAAAATAAACATTGAAGTTAAAGGGGGAACACTTCGCGTGTACTTAGATGATGCGAAAGAAACTACTAAAAACGAAAGTATTACAAAAGATGGTATGAAGATGAAAGTGCCAATCTATAAAGGAAAAGTGCTAACTATTCTAGTTACCTACAAAAATATTAATGCATTGTCTTTAAGAGGAGAACAACGCACACTGTGTAAGAGTTTAATAGATGAAAAAAAGTTTACACTTAATCTTTATGGTGAATCTCAAGTAACTTTTAATCATGTGGATTTCGACACATTTAACGTAGATATTTACGGAGAAAGTGAATTGATAATTAAAAAAGGAGCTACAGTTAAGCAGAATATTACAGCCTATGGAGCAGGAATCCTTAACCTAGTAGATGTGGATAATAAATCGTCGAAACTTAAAGCTTATGGAGAAGCGGTGTTTAAAATTCAAGCTTCAAAAAGTATCAAATTTACAGCCTATGGAGAAGCGACATTACGATATAAAGGCGATGCTGAGGTCAATAAAGGACTGAGTTTTGGAGATTCAGAAATTAGACGGATTGATTAAATTAGAAACACTATAAGATTTTCCTAGAATAGTCTTAGTTAGATTGTCCCCTTGAGGGGATTTTAGGGGTGTTTTTTTTAGAGAGAATTATAATAAAAAAACAAAGAATACAATAGTTAACACATCAATAAAAATGAAAAACACATTATTAAGTCTAAACGAAGCCACTAGAACGGTAAACTCAGGTAGTAATAAGGTCTCATTATTAGATAATATCAATTTGAATGTAAAGGAGGGAGAATTCATATCACTAATGGGACCTTCTGGTTCTGGGAAATCAACCTTGTTGAATTGCATTGGCATGTTAGATCATTTTACAGATGGAGGCTATACGTTTTTAGGAGAGCCTGTGCATAGCATGAAAGAAAAGAACAGATCCAAATTGTATAAAGAATACATCGGATTTGTATTTCAAGCGTATCATCTTATTGATGAACTCACCGTTTACGAAAATATTGAAACCCCTTTGCTTTATAAAAATGTAAAATCTTCTGAACGCAAAGCCATGGTAGCTGATATGTTAGATCGTTTTAATATTGTTGGTAAAAAAGATTTATTCCCTATGCAATTAAGTGGAGGGCAACAGCAATTAGTGGGTATTGCGAGAGCATTAATAGGAACACCTAAATTAATTTTAGCGGATGAACCCACAGGGAATCTAAACTCAAAACAAAGCGAAGAAATTATGGAACTCTTTGCACAGTTAAATAAAGAAGGTGTGACCATAATTCAAGCTACACATTCAGAAAGTAATGCCGCTTATGGCTCTCGAATTATTAATCTTTTGGACGGAAAAATAGTATAGGTATATAATAACATCTTAAAATTGTCCCCTTGAGGGGACTTTAGGGGTGTTCTAAAAGAAACAAATCATGATACATAAACTTGTAATACTAATCATCATTGTACTGATGAGCTGGGCTGGTTTTGCTCAAAATAAACCGAACAAAAGTTATACTTTAGACGAATGCATTGCAGTCGCTTTAGAGCATAATCTCGATTTAAAATCAACCAATTTACAAGCCAATTCAGCAAAAGTAAATTATCAGCAGTCTAAAGCTAATTTGCTGCCAAGTCTTAATGGAAACTTTAGTTTGGGTGTTAATGATGGAAGAAGTATCGATCCATTTACCAACGCTTATATCAATCAAGAATTAACCTTTTCAAACTTAGGATTGAGTTTAGATATGACAATCTTTAATGGCTTTCGATTATTAAATTCGGCCAAACAAGAGCGATTGAATAAAAAGGCGTCTGAGTTAGAAATTGAAGCCGCGCAACAAGATTTAATATTAAATGTAACCTTAGCATATCTTCAAGTTTTAAATGCTAGAGATGTTTTAGAATTAACTAAAGCACGACTAGAAACAACCAAACAACAACTTAAAATTCAACAAGATTTTTATGACAACGAATCTGGAAATCCAGCAGATTATGCAGATATTTTAGGACAAGTGGCAAGCGATGAAACTAGTGTTTTGTCTTCTGAAAGTAGCTTAAATAATGCCAAACTGAACTTAGCACAATTAATGAATTTAAAAGAAAACGTCAATCTAGCGACAGATGGATTAATCCTAGATTTTGAAAAATACAATTTAAGTTCGGATGCTGTTTTTGAAGAGGCTATTCAAAATTTAGCCACATTTAAAGCTAAGGAATTACGTATTGAAGCTGCTAAAAAAGGTGTCAGTGTTGCAAAGTCTCAATTCACACCAGAAATTTCGCTTTTTGGTGGTGTCAATACCAATTACTCTAGTGTCGCAGAACTGTTTACCGCAACAGGGACAAACGTTGTGGAAACTGGTGATTTCGTTACGGTTGATGGTCAAGACTTACCAATTATGACAGAGCAAACCAACTTTACATCAAAAGCTATAAGTTACAAAGATCAATTAGATAATAACTTAAATACTGTGGTTGGTGTTGCTGTTAATGTACCATTGTTTAATGGGTTTAGAGCAAAAAACAATGTGGCTTTAGAAAAAATTAGAGTAGAGGAGTCCATCCTAGAATTAGAGCGTACACATGTAGATATAAAAAATGCCATTGCTCAGGTTTATTTTGATATGGAAGCCGCTTATAACCGTCATCAAAGTTTAGAAAAACAAGTGGAGGCTTACCAAGAGTCTTATCGTATTAATGATATCCGATTTAAAAATGGAGTGTCTAATTTCTTAAATTATATTACCAGTAAGAATAATTTAGATAATGCCAAAGTGAACCTCGCCAATGCAAAATATGAATACTTGTTACGTGTAAAAGTTCTAGATTATTACAGAGGAATGGTTAATTAATTAGCTTCGATGTGAGTTCAAGGTAAATGGTTAATTCTCGTAGGTTTTCAATGGTCACGTTAAGTTTTTCTTAAAAACCATACAAAACCTTAAGTATCATTCTTTATTCTCTATTATAAATAATAGTTTTGCATCTTATTTAATATGAAATTAAAATTTATGAGTCAAGTAAAAGAAAATGATACTGTAAAAGTTCATTACACAGGAAAATTAAAAAGCGGACAAATATTCGATAGTTCTTTAGAGCGTGAGCCATTAGAATTCACATTAGGACAAGGTATGTTGATTCCTGGTTTTGAAAAAGCAGTTATCGATATGAAGGTGAATGACAAAAAAACGGTTGATATTCCAGTAGCAGAAGCTTATGGAGATATCATTAAAGAATTATTTCATAAAGTCGAAAAAACACAATTGCCACCAGAAATGGAGCCTGCAGTTGGTTTAGGATTAGCATCTAGAGATGCACAAGGAAATGAGCACCAATTTAGAATAGTTGAGGTAAATGAAGATCATGTTATTTTAGATGGAAATCATCCATTAGCTGGTCAAGAATTAGTTTTTGATTTAGAGTTAGTAGAGATTAAATAGAACTAGTTACTATAGAAATGAAAAACCTGTAAAGTTCTCTTTACAGGTTTTTTTATTGTCAGAATCGATTTCATAAAAAAAAACAAATAAAAATCTTTGGTAAAATAGAACTAATTCAATTTCTTTCAAGATTCAATTTTATGTACCTATGGATAATTTAATTACATTTTCAATAACGGTCTTTACGGCCTTTTTTGCCATAACGAATCCGATATCAAATATGACTGTTTTCTTATCCTTAACCCAAGGAGCAGATGCAAAAACAAAAAGAGATATAAATAAACGATCAAATATTATTGCATTTGTAATTGTAACCGTATTTGTTCTTTTAGGGAAATATATTTTTGAATTATTTAATATCAGCATTCCTGCATTTAAGATTACAGGTGGTATTTTAATCTTTTTTATTGGTTTTGATATGCTACAATCTAAAAGGTCTAATGTTAAAAGTATTGACAATGTAAATATTGATGAAGATATTGCTGTTTCACCTTTAGCTATTCCAATTTTAGCCGGACCAGGAACCATTGTTACAGCGATGAACTTTGTAGCTAATGTTGAAACAATACATATCATGTTAGTAATTCTTATATTTGGATCAATGAGTTTGTTAACTTATTTTACCTTTAGGCTAAGTGATTTAATCGTGAGAATAGTTGGTAATAATGTAATTTCTGTGATTGGAAAAATAATGGGATTAATTATTGCAATTATTGGAACAGGTATGATTATTCAGGGAATTAAAATTTCCTTTAACTTAATAAGTTAGTCATTTTAATAAACGTTAAGAGTCATTCCGTATATAATCTTATTAAATTTAGATATGTATCATATTTAATTTAGTGCATTACATTATTAGTAATTATGAGTAAAATCGATATCCGTACAGTAAATGTTACTCAATATGTACAGCCTTTGCGAGAAGGTGGTTCACTTCCTGCTATAGTTAAGGCAGATGATGGTTTTTTGTATGTGCTTAAGTTTAGAGGTGCAGGACAAGGTAAAAAAGCATTAATCGCAGAGTTTATTGGAGGTGAAATTGCACGTGCAATTAATTTAAAAGTACCAGAATTGGTGTTTATGAATCTTGATGATTCGTTTAGTAAAACAGAACCAGATGAAGAAATTCAAGACTTACTTAAGTTTAGTGTTGGTTTAAATCTTGGATTACATTTTTTATCTGAAGCTATTACTTATGATCCATTAGTTAGTACAGTAGATGCATTAACAGCATCAAAAGTGGTACTATTAGATAGCATAATTAGTAATATTGATAGAACCGCTAAAAACACAAATTTACTGCATTGGCACAAAGAACTTTGGATTATAGATAATGGTGCGAGTTTTTACTTTCATCACGATTGGAAAAATTGGGAGAATCATCTTACCAGAACGTTTCCACTTGTAAAAGATCATGTGCTTTTACAAAACGCCACTAAATTAAATGAAGCTTCAAAAGAAATCCAACAATTGCTCAATCGTGATAAAATAGCTGAAATTGTTTCAAATATACCAGAAGATTGGTTGTTAAGTGAAGCAGATACGATGACAGCAACAGAAATGAGAGATGCATATATTAAGTTTATAAATACAAGATTTGCAAAAATTGATGTATTAGTTAAAGAAGCCGAAGATGCAAGATAGATATACATTTGAATATGCCATAATTAGGTTTGTTCCTAAAGTAGAACGTGAAGAATTCTTTAATGTAGGAGTCATTCTATTCTCTAAACAAAAAAAATTCCTAGGAATAAAATATCACATCAATCAAGATAAATTGAAGGCGTTTTCAACTGACATTGAGGTTCAAATGCTAGAAAACTATTTAGATGCTTGGCAACAGGTATGTAAAGGTGAGCCTCAAGGTGGAAGAATTGGAAAAATGGAGTTGTCAGATAGGTTTAGATGGTTAACCGCTTGCCGAAGTACCATTATCCAAAGCTCTAAAACGCATCCAGGTTTATGTGGCGACCCAAATAAAACCTTAGAAGAGATTTTTAAACAATGTGTGTTGTAGTTGGTAGTTTGGTTTGTATATCTGTTTGAATAGTAGTGTTTAAAGCAGCAGGTGTTGAAAAGGTAATACTGTATTGATGGTTTCAAATACATAAACTAGTGTTAAAACCTTTTTTATAACTAACCGATTGTTTAGTTTTGTAGTGTAATTAGAATTAGTGGCTAGAAAAAAACAATATAATGAAACAGAAGTCCTAGAAAAAGCAATGCGGCTTTTCTGGAAAAATGGTTATGAAACCACTTCTATGCAAATGCTCGAAAAAGAAATGGGCATTAATAAATTTTCTATATATGCTAGTTTTGGTAGTAAACAAGGCTTATTTCTTGAAAGTCTAAAGCATTACAAATCAAAAGTACATGCTATTCTAGATAAATTAAAAAAAGGAACTAATGGAGTAGAAGACATTAAACAGTTTTTTTACGATTCTGTAAGTTCTAATTTTAAAGACGACAACTTAAAAGGTTGTTTAGTAACAAATACGTATAATGAGTTTTCAGAAAAAGATGATGAATTAATTCAAGAACAGATGCATTTTTTTATGGATAATTTAAAAGCTCTAATTACAGAAAAGTTACAAATGGATGCTTCAAAAGATGAAGAAACAATAAAAAAACAAGCCAACTATTTATTGTTAGCAAAGCATGGTTTAGCAGCTGCAGCAAGAGTTAACACTAAAGCAGAAATTGAAGATTATATTGAAATGACCTTCAAAAATATATAAACATTTTTTTTGAAAAATAACTAAACGTACGTTTAGATAAAATTAATAATAAACTGAAAAAAGAAAAATTATGACAACATTAAAAGTTCACAATATTGAAACAGCTCCAGAAGGAAGTAAAGGACTATTAGAAAACTCTCAAAAAGCCTACGGAATGATTCCTGGTTTACATGGTGTTTTAGCCGGCGCTCCAAAAATTTTAGAAGCTTACCAAAACTTACACCAGTTATTTACGGAAACTTCTTTTAATGAAGCGGAGTTAACAGTCGTGTGGCAAACAATTAATGTAGAACACGCTTGTCATTACTGTGTTCCTGCACATACAGGAATCGCAAAAATGATGAAAGTCGACGATGCCATTACCGAGGCTTTACGTAACGAAACTCCTTTAGAAAACGAAAAATTGGAAGCCTTAAGAACAATGACATTAACCATTGTTAGAAATCGCGGGCATGTAACGCAAGCAGATTTAGATGCTTTTTATGCTGCTGGTTATGGTGAAGCACAAGTATTAGAAATTATTTTAGGATTATCTCAAAAAACAATAAGTAATTATGTAAACCATATTGCAAATACACCTGTAGATGCTGGTTTTAAAAAGTTTGAGTGGTCTAAAGACAATGTGGTATCCTAAACCCTAAAGCCACAGATTGATTGATAGCTATAAACCTTCCGTGTATTCGGAAGGTTTATTAATCTTTAAAAAATACAATTATGATAAAAGTTTCTGTAATGTACCCAAACAGCGAAAATGTTCAGTTTGATGCAGATTATTACCAAAAGAAACACTTACCAATGGTAACAAAATTAGTAGGGAATGCTTTAAAACGATTAGAATTAGATTTAGGTATAGCAAGTAGAGTTCCAGGTGAATCTGCTCCTTATGTAGCTATTGCACATCTATTATTTGATGATATTGCTTCCTTTCAAGAGGCTTTTGGTCCTCATGCAGCGACTTTTGCTGCCGATGTAAAAAACTACAGTAATGTACAAGCAGAACTTCAAATTAGTGAATTAATCCCCTTTTAATATGAAAGAGAAATTAAAAATAGATATCGTTTCAGATGTCGTGTGTCCATGGTGTACCATTGGTTATAAACGTCTAGAAAAAGCGATTTCAGAATTAGGAATAGAAAATCAAATAGACATAGAATGGCAACCCTTTGAATTGAATCCGAATATGCCAGCCGAAGGTCAGAATGTAATAGAGCATATTACAGAAAAATACGGCGCTACTTTAGAACAACAAAAAGCATCACAACAGCATATGAAAGCTGCAGGTGATGAGTTGGGTTTTAAATTCGATTATTTTGATGACATGCGCATGGTAAACACCTTTGATGCTCATATTTTATTAGAATATGCCAAAGACTTTAACAAGCAAACCGAATTAAAAATGCAGCTAACAAAAGCATTTTTTAGTGACCGTAAAGATGTTTCTAAAAAAGAAATCTTAAAAGAAGCGCTTTTAGAAGTGGGTTTAAATGCAGAAGACGCTTTAGCAAAATTAGATAATGAAGAGGCGCGTTTAGACATTAGAAACAAACAGAATTATTGGAAAAGTTTAGGAGTAAACTCTGTGCCTACAATTGTATTTAATAGAAAAAGTGCCGTTACTGGAGCGCAACCTGTAGATACTTTTAAACAAGTGCTTTCTGAATTAATTGCAGCAGAGTAATTAGATATATATCCATTAAAAGACTAGGACATAAACAACAACTATGACGAAGGAAACAAGACCAAAAGTATTATTTTTTGATGTTAACGAAACGCTTTTAGATCTCACTAAAATGAAAAAGCAAGTTGGTGAAGCCCTAAATGGTAGAGAAGAATTATTATCACTATGGTTTACTACGATGTTACAATACTCATTAGTAACTACTGCTAGTGGACAATACGAACATTTTGGTCATATAGGTGCAGCAGCCTTACAAATGGTTGCTGCAAATAATGGTATTTCGATGTCAGAAGAAGAGGCTAGAAATGTCGTTATTAATGCTTTAAGAGGACTGCCAGCACATCCAGAAGTTAAAGCCGCATTGGCTCAACTAAAAAAAGACGGTTACAAATTGGTATCGTTTACTAATTCATCTAATGAAGGTGTAAAAAAACAATTTGAAAGTGCAGGACTAACAGACTATTTTGATGAATGTTTAAGTGTAGAAGGTATTGGGAAATTTAAACCATTTACAGATGTCTATAATTGGGGAGCTCGTAAAATGGGTGTGAAACCAGAAGCGTGTATGCTTATTGCGGCACATGGTTGGGATGTTGCAGGAGCGCTTTGGGCTGGCTGGAGAGCTGCATTTGTCGCTAGACCTGGTCAACAATTATTTCCATTAGCACTGCAAACAGAAATCAATGAGTCTGATTTACAAAAGGTGGCAGATATCCTTGTAACCTTTAAGTAATGGTATTACGATTAATGATAACCCATTAATAATTAGTTATCACAAATAGTAGAAACTAAAAGTTACTACTATTATAGCAATTTACTTCCTATTAAAAAATTGTAACACATTGGTGTCTTTTAAAAATCAAAGCCCATTCCAAAGGCTACTCTAACACCATCAGAAGAATTAAATACACCCAAATTAGCAGACAATAAATCTACAGCATTAATAAAAAATCCTCCACCATACGCATTATGCCATTTTTCTGAGGTTTCATTTTCAATCCAAACACGCCCATAATCAAAGCCGCCATAGATCCCTAATTTTATTGGAATTAATCTTGTTTTCATGCGGTTAAAACTATACCTCAAATCGGTATTTTGATAAAAGGCACTTTTTCCTGTAAAACGTTGGTTTCTGTAGCCTCTTAAACCATCAATACCTCCTATTGAAGCTGCTTGATAGAATTCAAAACCATCGCCAAAATTTACATGACTTTTTAATTTAGTAGCCAGTACTAATCGCCCTGAAGGATTTAGTTTTCTTGCAAAGCCAATATCAGTAATCAGATATCCGAAATCACGATTGCTGACTTCTAAATTGTCTTTATAACCTGTTACAATTGAGAAATTCATTCCATTGGTTGGGTAGGCATTATTATCGTAGTTAGAGTAGTTATACGTTGCATTTATACCACCAAAATGCTCTTCATCAAACACATTATTTGGTAATAAACTATAGTCTGATACAAAACGATTATCACTATTGTGAATTTCATTGACTTCATAACTAACACCAAAATGGATAAGACTTCCGCGTTTAGAATTCCAGACCAGTTGAGGACTTAAACGAAAAATTCTAGTTTTTACGCGGTTATAATCTAAACCAAAGTCGTCATCATTATTTTCAGTTTCATTACCATAACCAAAGAAATTGACACTGTAATTAGGACTTTGAAAATGCGCTTGAAATCCAAAATTTAAGCTTCCAATAATATTTGCAAACTCACCTTTATAGTTTAATTCATAACCATCGGTTGCAAAATAATAAGCCGCTTTTACTTCATGTTGAGATGTAAATGGGTTGCGTTCAAAGCCATAAACCGTATAGGTGTTTGTAAAACCTAATTTTAAACCATCGTCTGGGTTGGCACCTAGAGTAGGAATGATTTGATTGACATTATTCTTTATTTTTCTATAATCATAGACGTTTGTGTTATAGTCGTCTGTTAATTTAATTCTAGCTTTTTTAGCCTGTGATAAATCGTTTTTCTTCGATTTGTAATCGTAGATAATAACGTTTTTGCCAGATGCGACCTTATAATCATCATTGTTTTGTCCACCAATAAAACGCACTTTGATTTTAGAAATTTTTCCTTCAACCACAAAGCTATCATCATCATCTAAACCATAAATCCATATTTCTTTAGTTGTTTTGGGGTGATAGATTTTATGATGAAAACGATCCTTAATAGTATCATCTTTTTTACGGTATATGGATACTTCTACGTCATCATTTTCTAAAGCTTTAACATGAATGTAGTCGTCTTTATTCGTTCCTGTTAGAATTGCATGTTTACTTATTAATTTTACATATCTATCTGAAATTTGTTGAAGGTGCGTTCGTCTTTCTTTTAGAAGCTTTTTAATTTCTATAATAGATTGCGGATTTACTTCTTTTGGAATATTGTTAAACGCTTTGTCTATAACAGCATCTGTTATTTGAGATTGAATAAATTGTACTTGTTCATCCCAAGCCAATTTGTTAGAATCTGTAATAAATGCAACATCTAATGGAAATCCAGAGACATTAAACCCTTTAACATCTTTTAAATCGGCTTCATATTTTCTAAATTTTCTTGCTGCAGGAATCAGCTTTACACCTGTTCCAAACAAAAAACCATCAGACATTTTAGAAAAGGCAAGATCTCTATCTCTTGGTAAGGGTTTGTAAATTGTTTTTCCTTTGTTTTCAAATACCAACCAACGCCATTGGTCTTGATGCCTATCTGCATCTCCAATTAGCATATCAAACAATCGCGCTTTAATAAATTCTTTTTCATCTATAATTTTAGATTCGTCACTTAATACGTCTTTTAACATATCTACTGTGCTTACAATCTCCCCTGTAAAATTCCCAGTTGCTAACTCAACATGACCATCAGAAGGGTGTTCTTCAAAAAGGTATAGTTCATTACCAAAATCTTTATTATATAAGCCTAAGGCATTTTGTTTGGGCACATAATATAAGTTAGGATTTAAATGAGATAGGTTTATTGCATCAGATAAGGTTCCTATAACAAAAGGTGCATACGGATAGGCGCCAGAAAAAATATCTTCTAATAAATGTTCTGAAGCTGTATTAGTAAATTGTCCTTCGACATACTGGTCTTTAAAAATAGCGGCTTGCATAAATTGATCTGCTTGCTTTTTCATAGCACGCATAACATAGCGTTTCCCATCTGAAGCTTTTAAGTGAAGCGTCTTAGATTGTGTACCTCCTCCTTTTCTAAAAGGTGTTAAGCCACCCATTAAGGTATCTAGGTTAACAACCTTTGCTTTAACGTTTGTACTATAGTCGTCTCTGTATCTGTTTCCCCATAAGAACTTATAAAAGCCAGATTTATTAGTGTCTTCTTTTGAGTAGATTGATGCACTTATAGAATCTGTAATTATTTTAGCATATTCTGTTTCAGAAACTTGTTCTGGCTGTTTTATTTGTTTGAAAAATTCGACTTCTTCAGAATTTGAATTAAAAAATTGTACATCTACAGCCTTATTGTTTCCTATGTTAAGTAGCGCATAGCCAGGAATAGCATGGCCATAATTATTAGGATTACGCATTCTTACAGGTGTAGTTTTAGAACCAGAGCCACTGATGATTTGAGCTACATTATCAAACTCTAAGTATTGTAAATTATGCTCATGTCCTGATAGAAAAATAACATTCTCGTTTTGTTGGGCCACAGCAATAAGGTTTTTTCTTAATTCATTGTAAAATGGATTAGACAAATCTGCATTTACAATACCAGTAGAGGTTCTTAAAATATTTTTTAAGGTGCCAAGTACAGGTATAGGTTTCATGTTTTCTTTTACACCATAACGGCCATTATGTGGTCCGTTACTATACATAGGATGATGTATGGCAACTAAGGTAATTTTTCCTCTTGCTTTTTTTATTTCACTTCTAAATTCATCTAAAAAATCGGCTCTAGTTTTTATGTCACAATCATCATTAATTGTGGGATGATTATTCCAATTGGTAATGTACCAATGCGAATCTACAATTAGCATAACAATATCATCGCTAATTTTAATTTTCTCAATTGGACAGCCGTTTTCTGGTTGAAAGGTGTTTTTTCCTAAGGCATCTTCAACCATTTTTTCTTGTGCTTTTAGACCTTTTAAACCACTATACCAATCATGATTTCCTGGAATAAAATAAACATTTCCAGGAAATGTTTTGGCAACGTCTAATTGAAGTTTTAATGCGTGTTCTGCCGCTTTAATGGCTTTGTCATTTTTTAAAGGTATACCGCGAGGATAGATGTTATCTCCAAGAAATAATAGGAAATCATCTTTGTCTGCTTTAGCAAATTGATGTTGTAGTTTTAATAATGTTTTTGGAGCTGTGCCATCCTCTTCAGGCTTTCCTACATCTCCTATTAAAAAAACATTAGTGGTATTCTTATCTATTTGTTTAAGCTCTTTAGCGCTAACATTAACATTGTGGGAATTATAAGTAGCACAACTACTTATAATAAGTCCCATACTAATTAAACCAATTAATAGTTTTGTTTTCATTCTGTGATTTCTTCTTATACGGCCTGTAAATCTTCTATTGTAAAAATATCCGATACTTTTTTTAGCTTTCTGTTAATGTCTACTCTAATTGCTTTTATGCCACTAGCTCCTTGAAGCTCTTCTAATTCTACAATTTCAATATTAGTTCCAATATAATTTTTGGCTTGTAGAAATTGGAAATAAGCTAAATATTCTTTCTCCATGGCATTACTAGAATACACAACAGAAAGTTTATGTGGTTGTGTTAAACGCTCGTTTGTATTTTTAATGTGGGCTTTGTCTATACGCTTTTTAATCATTTCGTAACGTACATTATACGCTCCATCAACATCAAATTGTTTTTCATCTATGCGATAGCGAATAGTAATCGGGATATCATAAGCAAGAATTAAGGATGCCACTTCTAATTGTAAAGGGAATTCTTTTTGTTTTTCGTAGTACATCGCTTCCATTTCGCAAGTCACTTGTAATTGCCATAAACGTAAGTTGTACAATACAGTGGGATGATAGTTTAAATGCTTAGAGATAGATTGTCCGATATATAAATTATGCTCAATGCCATCTGTTTTGAATTTTTCAAAATAATGTGGAAATATCTCTTGAGCTTTTAGTTGTTGTTGGTCTAAAAATGAAGACAGGGTTTTGTTTCCTTTTTCAATAGTAATATCATAGGCTTTTCTAGCGTCATATAAACTACTTGTTGTTTTGTCAATTGTTTTAAGAAATTCTTCGACATCTTCAATGCCTTTAGAATTTTTCTGAAAATGTTCGAATAAAGGAAAGAGTTGTTTTTCGAAAAAGATATTAATTTCTTGTTCTGAATTGGTGTGAAAATTGTCTTTTAATTCCGCTAAATAATTGTCAATTTGAAAAATTAACTGTTCGTAAAATGGTAAATTTATTTTAATCCTATTTTTAAGGATGTCTTTACTTTTTTCTAATTGTCTTGTTAGGTCTATTCTAATGGCTTCGTTTCGTGCATTTGATGAACCAACCACGTCTATTTGTCCAAAAAGAGGAATGACATCTTTAAATACAATTTCTTGAAAAACCGGATTCTCTCCAAAGTTTCGTTCTTGTATGTATTTGTTAGCTTCTTCTTCAAAACGCCATTGTACAGAGGGATGGATAGCTGTACATTCTTGTTGTATAATGGCACTGATTTCATTTTGATGTTCTGAAAACGTACGTTTAGAGTAACTTAAAATAAAAGGTAAAATGGTATCTAACTTTACCATATTAATGGCATTAAGCTGGTTGGGCTTAAATGCTGCTAACTCTATAATAAAACCTAATTCACCATTAATAGGAACAGGAATGAGGGCTACACTTTTTAAACCTTTTTTTAATAACGTACTACTTAGCCTATTGCCTTTAGTTCTTTTATGATATGTTTCTACGTTGGAAATAATAATTGGTTTACAATCTTTAAATAGATGACAGTTAACATGTTCGCAGGCGTATTCATTAATGCTTACATCTTCATCTGGTACTAGTGTTAGCATATTAAAATTCCTATCAAAAGGAGAGATAATCTTGTCGTGCTCTACACTGTAGCTTCCAAGTTGCAAATCTGGATTGTTAAATATGCGTCTAATGTCTTCAATTAAATATTGAAAACTTTCGTTATTAGGTTGTATTAAATGGGTTTTAAAATCATCAATGCGTTCGTCTAACGAGGTGTCTATAAGGTTTACTATGCCAAAGCCTTCAATAGTCCATGAATCTTTTGGGAAGTATTTTTTCCAAATCTCAATATCACTAGCGTTGCTTAATAATTCATCTAAAATTTCTTCTGTAATTTCAATGGCATTTTCGTTAGGGTAGATGTCTAGGAAGTCGGCATTAAAAGCCACACGATAACGCTTTCTGTCACCATTTTTGTCTGTAATAGATAAGGTTTTTGGTCGTTCAAAATCGACATTGAATTTGTAATGGATATTCAATATAATAGCATAAGTAAGCAAATCGAAAGAGTCTTCATAATCCTTATACAGTTCATTAAATACATTTTCGCTTGCTTCTGCATTTTTAATAATGCTTTCTAATCTTGAACTACAGTAAAAAACATCACTAGCATACGGAGTAACCGCTGCTTTAATCTCATTATCCGTTAAGGCTGAGGGGAAAATATAAGACATCAACTGGTCTATGATAGGCTTATGCTTCAGAAAATCTTCTGTAGTATTTGTTCCAGTAGATAAAATAGGATGTTTATCAAATAATTTTAAAGCTTGCTTCGCTTGTATTTGCACCGAAACATTATTAGAGTCTAATAAGTCTATAAATTTATCCCTTAATAAGCGTAAAGATATATTTACTTTAAAAGGTCCTGTAGTTTTGTTTTTCATAGCGTTTAAATTAATATTATACAGGCATGTTTATATAATAACTATAAATAAATGCTGCTGCCGAGATAATAATTCCGAACATGAAAACGGTATAGGTGATACGTAATAATTTATATTTTCTATTTAGCACCAAGCCTAAATAATACAAATCTTTTGTAAGTGAATTGTATAACGTTTCTTCATTATCCATTAAATAGTCGATTCCCCATTCAAAATCTTGCAAATTCATTTTATGAAAATTTCCAAAAAATAGAATATTGGTTTTTTTCTCCTTAATCATCGCTTTTGTAATGGCTACATTAGATATTTTAGGACGTGTAGACAATACAGATAAGACTACAGAGGCAACACTAAAAAGCATTAAGATTAAGGTAGGATACACTAAAAATAAATTGGAAGGATTGTCTAGTTTAGGAATTAAGTTAGATAAGGCTACAGAAATAATTATTGCGTTTACAGATAGTAGTATGTTGGCTTTGGTATCTGCAATAGCACTTAATTCTATATGATTTTTTAATTGCACACGATACATCGTTTCAACACCTCTTCCAAACCTTGTGTTTTTATCTTTTTTATTCTCCTTAGCAGTTAGTTTATGTAACTTTTTTTGAATTTCTAATACATTAAGCTCCTTTTTAGGTTGCCAAATTTGTTTAGCAGAATCGGAATAAAACGAATGGTTTTTAAGAAAGGCGATGTTCTGTTCCATCCATTCTATATCAGAAAGTGTATGGTCATTTTTAGCATTTATCTCTTTTAGTAAATTTTCCGAAATATCTAAATAGTCATCAGAAGCAATATGCCCACAATCGGCATCTTTAATAATAGATTCGAGTTTGTTGTTAGGATTAAGATCCGTTTTTGTTGCTAGAATTAACTGTTCAACTTGGTCTAGCAGTTCTTCAGGAACATCTTGTTCCTTTAGATAAGAACGTGCAATCTTAACGCTTTCTTCTTCATGACCAATATCTGTATAAATATAACCCGTATCATGAAACCAACCCGCCAATAATAAGGCTAAAGTCTCTTGTTCTGTGCATTGTTCTCTGTTGGTTAATTCTGTAATACTAGTGACAACGTTTCTAGTATGAATAGCGTTGTGGTAATAGTTTGTTGAAGCTAGCTGTTTATTTAACAGCTCTGCAACATATATTTCTACATCGAGTAACAGCTTTTCTTTCATATTACAAATTTACATTGTTTTAATAGTCGAATAAAGTGATCTTTACTATCATTTTTTATAAATGAAGGATAATACGATTTGTTTTTAATCACCTCACTTTTGTGATGTAACGAAATAGGTATTCCTTTTTTTTATGGTTTTTAAAGATACTAAAACCAAAAAAAAGCCTTAAATCATTTGGGTTAAATGATTAAGGCTTTTAAATTGTGGAGTCGGAGAGAATCGAACTCTCGTCCAAACAAGTAACCAAAGGGCTTTCTACACGTTTATTCTTTTCTTGGGTTTTCGATTGCAAGCTGGTTAAAGACAACCCACTTACAACTTAGCTTTTTAATCTCGAAAAGGCATCAAAGCGCTACCTAATCTTAGTTAATTTTTACGATGCCTCAAAAAAGAACGCCATTAACCAAGGCTTTCTGGAGACATTTAGCCTTCCTACCTAGTAGGAATGAGCACGAATCTTACTATAATTCAGATTATGCAGCTAAAGCGTAGTTATTCTCGCCGTTTAAAATTTGGTCTAGCCTTTTAGGTGTTTCAATGCCATTACACCACGTGCTTACCATCTAATTAATCTCGCTGTCAAAACCAGTCGACCCCATAATGAAATAGTAAATTTTTAATTTACGTCATTGAATTAATCCTAAACTTGCTTCAGGAACTCATCCATCCATAAATGATAATAATATTTTGGGCGTTACCTTTTCAGGTCGGGCTGTCCGCTATATCTTTTGCTCAAAAAAGCAAAAGGATGCCGCTTCCATCCCTAACGCACTAATCCAAGAAACCTATAGTATAAGTTCAAGGGCTGCAAAATTACTAAAAATACTAATGCAAAAGCTATACCAATCTTGTTTTATATGTATTTGCAGAAATAGTGTCAGTATATATATTTTAATCTTTAGGTATCAGAAGGAAGTGTTTTTCTAAAGTGAAAAAAGAATTTTAGTCACATAATCCATCAATAAAATTTATTACGTTTACCTCTCTAAATTCTATAGGTGTTTTAACATTATAAATTGGGTATAGAATCTTAAGAAATAGTTGTTTTAAAGCTTATTTTTGCCGACTTCAATTTACTAATTCAACAACACATGACAAAACCAAGAATAGCACTTGCGATTGGCATTATTTGTATTTCAATATTTCCAATATTGGTGAAGCTAAATCTTACACCAGGACTTGTTTCAGCATTTTATAGAATGGCCATAGCCTCTCTTTTTATTGTGCCTTACGTTCTTATAACAAAACAGTTTAAGGTAACGTCTAAAAAAGCATTAGGGTTTTCTATGATTTGTGGAGTTGTATTTGGTTTAGATGTTGGTGTTTGGAATATTGCGATTCAGCAATCAACAGCCACACAAGCAACTTTGCTGACTAATTTGTCTCCAGTCTGGGTAGGTGTTGGAGCTTTTTTATTTCTAAAAGATAAACCAAAACAGAATTTTTGGATGGGTACCGTTGTGGCCATTATAGGTATGGTGCTTTTAGTAGGATTTGATTTGTTTCTCAATTTTGATTTTAATATCGCTTTTATTTTTGGTGTCTTGTCAGGAATGCTCTATGCTGTTTATATGCTATTAAGTAAAACTATTTTAGAAGAAATGGAGGTCATGACCTTTATGATGATTAGCCTATTATCTTCTACTATAGCCTTAGGTGTACTTAGTTATGTTTTTAATGAACCGTTTACGGGATTCTCAGATGCTGGGTGGTTGGTATTAGTGGTTCAAGGCGTGGTGTGTCAGTTGTTAGCATGGCTACTTATTAGTTTTGCAACAAAGCACATGCGCGCAACAAGAGTTTCTGTAAGTTTGTTAGGACAAGCTGTATTGGCTTCCATTTTAGCTTGGTGGCTACTAGATGAACAAGTGTCCTTACAAATGGTAATTGGAGGTATTGTATTACTCTTTGGAATTAGACTTACATTTTATGAAAAAGCGTTGCTTAAAACTAAAGCTTAACTGTATTAATCGTGGTTTTATTTACAACGATAGTTCTGGTAATAAGTTATTTGAACAGCGTTTGTAAAAAAACAATAATTAAAGTACCGTAAACCAGAAGCCTGTAATATTTAATGAATGCTGTTGCGGACCTTAAGGCATGTAAATATTTTTAACCAAAGAATGTTTGCGAAAACATGCAAATCCGCTTATTTTCGTGAAAATATTTTCAAAATTAAATGCTGGAATTATTGAATTTCTTTGAGTCTATTTAAAGAAATTAATAATGTATTTGTAATATAAATACTGGCAATATTTAATGTAGAACTATCTCAATTTTAAAATTTATCTATGACATTTGCTATCATAAAAGAACGTAAAAATCCACCAGACAGACGAGTTGTCTTTTCTCCTGAAACTTTAGCCGAAGCTAGAACTCAATTTCCTGAAGCTAATTTTATAATAGAATCTTCAGATATTCGTGTTTTTCCTGATGAGGCATACAGAAAGTTAGGTTTTGAAGTATTAGAAGATGTGTCGCATGCCGATGTAATGATTGGTGTAAAAGAAGTGCCAATAGAAGATCTAATTCCAAATAAGAAATACTTTTATTTTTCACATACCATAAAAAAACAACCTTACAATAGAAAGCTTCTAGTTGCTATGCTAGAGAAGAATATTGAAATGTTTGATCATGAAACTATAGTGAAGAAGAGTGGAGCAAGACTTATAGGTTTTGGTCGCTATGCAGGTTTAGTTGGAGCTTACAATGGTTTTAGAGCTTTAGGATTGAGAGATAATTTATTCAATTTACCAAAAGTAGAAACACTTGCCGATTTAGATGCTGTAAAAGCAGAGTTAGATAAAATTACACTTCCTAATATCAAAATATTACTTACAGGAACAGGGAAAGTGGCTTACGGAGCAAAAGAGATTTTAGATCATTTAGGTATTAAAGAAGTTAGCGACGCCTTGTATTTAACGTCTCAGTTTACAGAGCCTGTTTATGTTATGGCCGATGTTATGGAGTATGCCAAACGAAAAGATGGTAAAGTAGGAGATAAGTACAAGTTTTATAAAGACCCTTTAGGTTACGAGAGTAATTTTATGCCTTATGCTAAGGAAACTGACTTTTTTATAGCAGGTCATTTTTATGGTAATAATGCACCTTATTTATTTACAAGAGAAGACGCCAAACATCCTGATTTTAGAATAAATTTAGTGGCAGATATATCTTGTGATATTGATGGCCCTGTAGCAAGTACTATTAGACCATCAACAATAGCAGACCCTTTTTATGGTTACGATCCTCAAAAAGAAGTCGAAGTAGATTTTGATGCAAAAGATGCCATTACAGTTATGGCTGTAGATAATTTACCTTGCGAATTACCAAAAGATGCCAGTGAAGGTTTTGGTACTACCTTTTTAGAACATGTGATTCCTGCATTTTTTAATAATGATAAAAACGAAGTTTTAAAACGCGCAAAAATCACAGAAAACGGTAAGTTAACAAAACGTTTTAGCTATCTACAGGATTATATTGATGGGAAACAATAATATTAAAACAGCTTTAGTAACAGGAGCAGCTTCAGGTTTAGGGTTTGAGTTAGCACTTTTGTTAGCTAAGGATGGTTACCATCTGGTTTTAATTGATATAGATTCAGCAAAATTAGAAGCGGCAAAAGCTAATATTTTAAAAGAGTATCCAACTCAAATTATCGTAATGGTAAAGGATTTGAGTGTTATAAATATTGCTCAAGAGATTTATGACGATCTCAATACGCTTAACATAGATGTTATTATAAACAATGCAGGTTTTGGTTTGTTTGGTACTTTTTACGAGACAGATTGGGAGCGAGGATCGCAAATGCTGCATCTTCATATTTTAACAACAACGCATTTAATAAAGTTAATTTTACCAGGCATGGTTGAACGTGGTTCGGGTAAAATTTTAAACTTATCGTCTTTAGCCGCATTTCAACCTGGTCCATTAATGGCTTTATACTATGCTTCAAAAGCTTATATTTTATCTTTTTCTGAAGCTATTTCTAACGAATTAAAGGGCACAGGAGTGACAGTGACAGCATTATGTCCTGGTCCAACAAAAACAGCATTTCAAAGTACTGTATCTGAAGATGCTGCAGAAAATAAAATAGCTTTTAATATGGCCTGCGCAAAAGAAGTTGCTCTTTATGGCTACAAAGCAATGCAAAAAGGTAAGGTCATAGCAATTCCTGGTGTGTTTAATAAGTTTTTATCTTTTCTGCCACGAGTTTTAACTCGAAATAGAACGACTAAAATTGTAAGGAAAATTCAGGATAAGAATAGAGATTGTTAATGGTTATTTATAGGATTTTAAGTATTCATTATTAGGTTGTTATCTTCTAAATTAACATGCTAATAATTAATTTTGTCTTTTTTTTCTATACCTCCTTTTGAAATGTAAATTTCAAATATTAAAACAGTAATGATTCCTAGAGTATAAGCGACCAAATCTGTGACCTGAAATGTGCTTCCAAAAATAAGTTTAGCTGTAAAACTGTCTTGTAAATTAAAGTAGGTTAAGAATGGGGTAAGCTGAAGGAATTCTACGAGATAAGCAATTAAGAGGACGACTAATGCCGAAACCCAAATTTTCAGATTGGTACATCCTCTAATAATTGCATATAATAAAATAACACATAGATAATCGCCAAATGTATAGCGAATAAATCCGGTTTTAACGATAAAGGCAATAGCTAATTCTACGAGAAAAAGACTGTGTGCTAATACTAAATAGTTTTTATTGAATTGTAGGTACATATTAAATGTTTATTTAATGACTATAAAAAAATAACAAATGGCAATAGGAATATTTAAGAGTAACAAACCACACGTTCTAAAAACTAGGCTTCTGTAAGTCCAGTACACAAATGCTGTAATTATTAATATCAGAAACATAATAGCATTGGTTATTGTGGCATAGCCAACATAATACAAGCCGGTAATAACTATTGAGTTTGTATTTGGAAATAGTAAAAACGAAACCAATAAACAAGTGCCAAGCACAAAACTGATTAAACCAATGAGTTTGGCTGTATTAATAATATGATATAAAGTTTTCATACATTTTCTCTTAAAAAACCTCGCTCATTCCTTTGGGATAGAAGCGGAGCGAGGATCATCACACTAACTAATTATCCGTTATTCCAATCAATTTTACGAGAGACAAACATTACCGTTGCTAAGATTAAGAACAATCCAATACTGCCAACTAATAAGGCGTAGTTTTCAAGTTGAATAATGACGTAAATAAATGAATACAAAGCAGTCAGTGATAAGCCAATTAATGCCGAAAATTTAAAATTTCTAAGTATAGATTTAGAATAAAGTGTTATAAGTAATACCACAGATACACCAGCTATTAAATATGCTTTTAAGAAATTACTATGTTCTGAGATTGAAACTAATAAGGTGTAAAACATTACCAAAGCCAAACCAATCATTAAATATTGAAATGGATGAATATGGATTTTACTCATGGTTTGAATTAAGAAAAATATTAAGAATGTGAGCCCAATAACTAAGAATCCATATTTAGCAGAACGCTCACTTTTTTGATATTCATCTACTAAAACCACGAATTTAGTACCAAAAGCAAACGGTTTTAAACTAGGAACTTTCTTTAAGTATTTTTGTGAAAACGCTCTGTTTATAGATAACACTTTCCAGTCTACTTTAAAGCCTTCTTTTGTTATGCTTCTGGTTTCATCATTAGGAGAATAGTTGCCTATAAATCCAGGATCTGCCCAGTTTGATGTCATTTGCATAGTTGTTGTTTTCCCAACAGGAATGGCTTGTATTTGTTCACTACCATCATAAGTTACTTTCATGTTAAACTTAAAATTGGTTTTTAATAGCGCTTCGTTTATAAATCCTGTTTCTAATTCATCTAATTGGTTGCCTGATGTATTGTCATTATAGTTAGTTTCAAAAAGATAAGGAGTGCCGTCTATGTTTATTGCCATTTCATTTTTAATACCTTTTAAGTTGGTTGTTCTAAATAAAATTGAAGCTTTTTCCCAAATGACATCCTCATTTTTAATGCCTTTATCTTTAAGGCTTGGTTGCTTGTAATTGCCTTCTATTATCATGTTAGAAGTAAAAACAGCAGATTCAAAATTACCTAAATGCAAGGTTTTTGATTTCACTGAAGCATCAATATCTAGTTTTTCTGGAAATATATAAGCGTAATTAATGTGTGTTTTGGTTTCCTTTAAATAGGTCTTTGTTTTTTCGTTAAAGGTTGAAGTTTCTGAATAGGTTTTATAGGGTAGTTTTAAAATAGGACCATACATCATCACCTCATTTCCCCATTTTTGATTAATCTCTTGTACAACATCTTGTTGTCTGTAAGAGCGTTCTTCAATGAGTAAATTAACGTAGGTTAAGGGAATAAGCAATACGAGAATTAAAGTACCAACCATTAGCATTCTTGCTGTGATTGAGGTTTTTAACCATTGACCAAACTTGTTAGGTTGGTGTATGGGTTTTTGATTCTCAGTGTTTGGGTGTTCAGGATTTTCCATGTTGTGTGTATTTAATTTGTTATATTATAAAGTACTTTGTTTTTCAAAGTGAATAGTTAAAAAAAAGGAGACATACTGAGCGTAGTCTATATATTATGTTTTGTGTATTAATTTTTCTAGGGCTTCAATATGTTTTTTAAATTCTGCTTTTCCGAGTTTAGTAACACTATATCTTGTGTTTGGTTTTCGGCCAATAAATTGTTTTTCTACTAAAATATAGTCTGCTTTTTCTAAAGCTTTGGTATGGCTTGCCAAATTACCATCTGTAGCACCAAGCAATTCTTTCAGCATATTAAAATCGGCAAACTCGTTTACCATAAGAACAGACATAATACCAAGTCTTATCCTATGATCAAAAAGTTTATTTATGTTTGTTATTATACTCATCTTGTTTCCTGTAAAAACAGGAATTTATTTAATTTCATAAGGGGTGTCAAATTTACTATTAATCATAATAGTGTCATTTAAAACTGTAATATTAATAACGTCTTCAATTTGATACCCATTTGTATAGTATCCAAAACGTTTAGAAATGATGGTGTTGTTTTCAGAATTTTTAAATGATATGACATAACTACCATCAGAAGTTACCTTATTCATTTTTGTGAAAAAATCAATCGTTTTGCTTTTGCCTAAACGGATTAACTGCTGTTTAGAATCGGGTAAAATACTTAAGGAATCTATATTAAAGTTACTCTTATTTGTAATCATAAATTTTCCTTCATTAGAACGGCACGAAAACAAAAGTAAAATGCTTAAGATGTAAACCCAAACGTTTTTTAGTTTCATTTTACGTCATATTTAAAATGCATCCAAGTGCCATAAATAATGTGCATAATACCAAAACCAATAACCCATAACCAAAATCCAAATCCTGGATACAGCGCTGCAATAAGACCTAAAATTATTTGAATAAATCCTAAGTATTTAATATCACCAATGCTATATTTTGAAGCATTTATTAAAGCTAAACCATAAAAAATAAGCATTAAGCCACCTGTTTGGCCATATTTTCCTTGACTTAAAATAATGAGTATATAAAGTCCGCCAGCAACTAATGGAATTAAAAAGTTAAAGAGTAATCGCTTAGAAGAGTTATCCCATATTTTCTCGTCATTCTTTTTTGCTTTTCTTGTTGTTAGAAAAATTCCTGTTGTGACACTAAAAAATGCAACTAAGAATAAGATGAGCATCACAGTTCTAAAAACCCAACCATCTAATATAAGTGTTCCGTAACTATAAGTTGTTACTATATAATAGGTGAGTGCAGCACCAATGAGCGCGTAAATGCCAGCTAAGATTCCAGACAAGCCACTTAATGAAATAAAACGAGATGATTTATTCATCAAATTTTTAATTTCACTGATATCTTTTAAATAATCTTTGTCACTCATAATTAAAGTACTTTGAAATACAAAGTAAAGTGAAATATTCGATTTCAACAAATTTATTTTAGAGATTTGACTAAATTTATGACTTATCAGTTAAAATATTAAAGCAATATGATTGAATTACTTTTAGCGATAGCCAATATTTCTGGTGGATTTTTGTTAGGATTAGCAACGTTAGATAAGTGGGATGGTGAACGCGACTTTTTTAATAGAATAATGATTAATAACTTAAATTAACAATAAATGAATCCAGCAGAAGTGCACATCCTTAAACAACCAGAACCATACAAATCTATTTTTTTGCATTTACAGGTTTTAATAGCACACACTTTGCCAGAAGCAGATTTATTATACAAATGGAGAATGCCGTGTTATTACATTGAAAAACGACCAATGTGTTATCTAAATAGAAGTAAAGATTATGTAGATGTTGGGTTTTGGCACTCTGCACACTTATCTAAAAAATGGGATGCTTATCTGATAACAGAAAAGCGAAAAGTTGTAAAATCATTACGTTATAAAACGCTAGAAGATATTGATGATGCTGTTTTTATTTCAATATTAAAAGAAGTGGAGAGTTTTAAGGAAAAGGGATTTTATCGAAAAAATTAATATCCGTTTTTTTATTGTTATGGTTTTAGGGGGTTAAAATATTTGGTTGTGTAATTCTAAAAAGACCTCTATCAATCTCAGTAACTTTTAAGAGGTTTATTTTACTAAAAAGAGTCCTAAAAAAACAGCTAAAAAGCCTATAACAAAACTAGCAACCGTATAAATAGCAAAACTCATAAAATCACCAGATTTTAAAAACACATGGTTTTCATATGCAAAGGTAGAAAAGGTTGTAAAACCACCACAAAAACCAGTAGCTAAAAGTAAGGTCTGGCTTTGAGATAAGGTTTCGTTTTTAGCGGCCATACCAAGAATAATTCCTATTAATAAACTCCCTATAATATTAGCTGCAAATGTGCCATAAGGAATTCCTGTATTAGAGTTATTAAGCCATTTACCAATAATAAAACGGAGGACGCTACCAAAACCACCACCTAGAAATACGAGAATTAGCTGTTTCAAATTTTAGTTTAATCGTTAGTTGTTAGTTTTTTTTTTCATTTTTAAATCAATCTACTTAATTTCTATATAGATTTCAGTAATCCATTTTGAAGGGTTTAGTTCATACATTGGATCTGTGATATAGGTTTCAAGCATCGATCCGCCATCAACCATTTCTAAATTATTATCGGCAATATAAGTCATGGTCGTTTCCCATGCTTCTTTTAGGTTAGAATAATTACCCTTTAAAACGGTTTTTACAGTTCTAAAAGATTCTAGTTTTCCTGTTAAAATATCAGGATCATCAGAAACAATTTTAGAATTGGTAGGTACAGCACAAGAAAAAATAACAGCATCATTCTCTTCATCCCATTTATGATATAAAACAAAAGGAGGACCAGCCATAGTGATATTGTGCGTTATAGCATAGGCACCAACTTTTGGTAGCATAGTTGTCATGTTTTTTTTAAAATCACCAAACTTACAAGATGTTGTGTTATATAAATAGTAACCTCCACTGTGTTGTGTAATGCCTTCAACCTTTATGCTATATACTTTCATTTCGGCCTGTATTACACTGTCTAGTTTTTCTAAACCTCTTTCATAATCAGGACCAATTTGTTTTTCCATACCACCTGTAAATGCAGAAAACATTTTAAAACCAAAAGGTAAATCTTTTCCAGAAATAGTCCAGGTTACCTCTGTTGAGCCATCTTCGTTAGGTTCAAATTTCCAAGTAACATCAGATTTTGGAAATTCGCCAAATTGCATTTCTTGTGTAATCGTTGTATTGGGTTTTGTATCAGTTGTAGTCATGTTTCCTATGTCATTGTCATCATTCCATTGGAAAGTACCGCCAATACCTTTAGTCTTTTCTCCTAATGTAATTATAATATCAGGTTTTGCTTCAACCCAAGCAGACCAAGATTCCCAATTTTTAAAATCAATAACATTATCATACACTACAGATTGTGGTGCATTTATGGTTCTACTTCGTGTAACTTCAAAGGAATTTGGTTGTACAGCAACATAAATTGATAACCCGATGATAAGTATTAATAGTAGTAATAGTATGTATTTTAAGATTTTCATTTTTAGGGATTAAATGGTGTTGTTTTTCAAAGATAGTCATTTTATGATATGTGATATATATGTTACATTTGTGTAGAACTAAAAACTAACAAATATGAATTTAAAATCACTATTTAAAATTTGTCTTTTTGCCTTATTAATTGTGGCATGTAAGAATGATGTAAAGGAAGAACCAACTGAAACTGTAGAAACAGCTAAAACAGACTTCAGTTTTAATGTAGAAGAGTTTGCCGATATTAAAATATTACGTTACCAAATACCAGGTTGGGATAACTTGAGTTTAAAGGAGCAAAAGTTAGTTTACTATTTAACAGAAGCAGGTCTTGCTGGTAGAGATATAATGTGGGATCAGAATTACAGACACAACCTTAAAATTAGACGTGCTTTAGAAAATGTTTATACCAAATATTCAGGTGATAAAACATCTGATACATGGAAAAATTTTACTATTTATTTAAAGCGTGTATGGTTTAGTAATGGAATTCACCATCACTATTCTAACGATAAAATAAAGCCAGATTTCTCTAGAGAAGATTTAAGAGAATTGTTTAAAGCAACAAAAACAGAGCTTGCTGAAGACGTGTTTGATGTCATTTTTAACGATAAGGATGCTAAGAAAGTGAATCAAGCAAAAGGCGTTGATAATGTATTGGCATCTGCAGTAAATTTTTATGGTCCAGATGTTACAAACGCGGATGTTCTTAATTTCTACAAAGACAAAACATCACCTGATCCTGATAAGCCATTATCTTATGGTTTAAATTCTCAATTGGTAAAGGAAGACGGAGTCTTAAAAGAGCGTGTGTATCATTTAGATGGTTTATATGGCTCTGCTATTGCTCAAATAATTAACTGGTTAGGAAAAGCAAGAGAAGTTGCAGAAAATGAAGAACAAGGTCATGCTTTAGATTTATTAATAAAGTATTATATGACAGGTGATTTACAAACTTGGGACGATTATAACGTTGCATGGACAAAAGCAACTAAAGGTAATATTGATTACATCAATAGTTTTATTGAAGTCTATAACGATCCAATAGGTTACAGAGGGTCTTATGAGAGTATTGTTCAGATTAATGATTTTGATATGTCTAAAAAAATGGCTGTGCTTTCTGAAAATGCACAGTGGTTTGAAGATAACTCACCTTTAATGGATGCTCATAAAAAAGATAATGTTGTTGGTGTAACTTATAAAGTTGTTAACGTAGCTGGTGAAGCTGGAGATGCATCGCCAAGTACTCCAATTGGAGTTAATTTACCAAATGCCAATTGGATTAGAGCTGCTGTAGGAAGTAAATCAGTATCTCTTGGAAATATTATTCATGCCTATAATAACGCAGGTGGTTCTGGACGATTGAGAGAATTTGCAAACGATGAAGAAGAGATTCAATTAGAAGAAGAATACGGACAATTAGCAGATAAATTACACACGGCATTGCACGAAGTAATTGGTCATGCTTCTGGACAATTAAATCCTGGTGTAGGTGAAACTAAAGAAACACTAAAAACATATGCATCTACTTTAGAAGAAGGACGTGCAGATTTAGTTGGTTTGTACTATTTATACGATTCTAAATTACAAGAACTTGGTTTAGTTGACGATTGGGAAAAAGTAGGTAAGGCTGCCTTTGATGGTTATATTAGAAATGGATTAATGACGCAGTTAATTCGTTTAAATCTCGGTGATGATGTAGAAGAAGCACACATGAGAAACAGACAGTGGGTTTCTGCTTGGGCTTACGAAAAAGGAAAAGCAGATAATGTGATTGAGAAAATTACAAGAGATGGAAAAACCTATTTTAATATTAATGATTATGAAAAATTACATGATCTTTTTGGACAATTATTAAGAGAAACTCAACGTATTAAATCTGAAGGCGATTACGAGGCTGTTGAAGCTTTAGTTGAAGGTTACGGAGTAAAAGTAGATCAAAATATTCATAAAGAAGTTATTGAGCGTAACAAGCAGTTTCCTTCGCCTCCTTACAGTGGTTTTGTTAACCCTGTTTTAGAGCCAGTAATGGACAAAGACGGTGAAATTACAGCGATTAAAATTACGCAACCAAAAACATTCGCAGAGCAAATGTTAAAATATGGAAAAATCTATAGTCATCTTCCAGATGTAAATTAATAGATTACTATTATATTATAAAAAAAGCACTTACAGTTTTGTAGGTGCTTTTTTTTATATTTACAAGACTTGTATTTAGAATAATGTTAAATTGAAAAAAAGGAAGCCTATATACAATAATTTCTCATGTAAGAATTTAGTGTATTCACGAGTTAGTATATCCGAATTTTCTCGTGCTCATTTTTGTTTATTACATTAGTTGCAAAATCACGCAACTAATAAACACGTTACAAATAATTATCAAGAACCAATAGTAACTTTAAAACACTTTTTCTATTGGCTTTGTAGTTGCTAAATGGGGTACTTAACCATGCATTAACCAGACATAAATAATTTGCATTTATTATGAAAAAAAATATTACGATCCTGTTAATACTATTGTTTTCAGTGGGGTTGAGTTTTTCTCAAATTCCAATTGAAGAATACCGAACAGAGGTTGAAAATTTAAAGTCGGCAAATGAATTAGAAGCATATTGGAATAAACTTTATCACATTGATCAAGAAGTTTTGGTCAATACAACCGATTTAAGAATCGCAGATAGTATATCTATTTCAAATATGATTAAAACGGCTTTAATGTTTGATATTCATAGATTAAATGAATATAAACCAAATGGTTATAGTGGTTTGTTAACAGTACTTAATCTTTCTCATAATTATATAGGACAATGCCAAATTGCATATTGGCCAATAATTGAAAAATGCGCGGAAATTGGAGGTGCTATTGATAGTTTTGGTGGAAAATATCCCGCATATCAACTAGAAAGTGTATCGCTTACATTTTATAACTATTCATTAATCAATCAAGAACTAAAGTATTCAGAGCTCTTAAATAAATTGAGCAAAATAAAAAGAGACCATATTGTTGATGAACTTTTAAAGTCATATCAAAATCAAAATAAATTGCGTAAATTAAATGAAGTTGCCGTTTTAAATAGTTGGTATCTTCAATCGTTCAAAAATCAAAAGGATAAAGGAGAATTTTCATTTGTAAAAATGTCAGATAATAATCTATACATAAAAAAGTACAAACGAATAGAAAAACTCGAATTGATTGAAACTAAAGAAGAATCAAAAATTTATAGGATAGAAAATGAACCTTTTGGTTGGACATACATTTATGGAAATAACGGAAGTTTATCTTTAGTTGACCATGAAAAAAATGAATTAATAAAATATACTTTAGCTAAATAAAATAACTAAACATTAACAAACACGCTGGCATTCATTGTGAAACTCAATTAAAAAAAATATTAAGATGAGAAAAAGAACATTTGATATCGTTTTTATAATATTAGCAACTGCACTATTGATCTTGTTATCGGAATACGGAATTCTAGAAAAATATATTGCTTTTTCAATAGTTCCTATCTTGATTGCGTATTTTTTAGGACAATACTCTGAAAGAAAATTCAGAAATTAAGTGTAAAGGTTTGAATTGAAAATCGTGAACTTAATGCAGAATTAAACGATTAATTTATCCATCCAAACCGAATAGTAAAAGTAGAATGATAAATTTTGGTCTTTTGCAGTTGAATATAGAAATCTATAAATCTTTATTTGCATTATTTATACTAGCGTTTTCTTGTATAACGTATTATTTTTATAAAAAGGATAATAAGATAAAAAAAGCAAGTGCTAACACTGTATCACATTAATTAAGGGAGAAAAGTCTTTTATGAGAATAGTACCGAATTACATGTTGTTTTTCTATGCTCATAACGATTAGATTTTTAATGATTAAATTCGTGCAATGTCAGGTAGCTCATTCTATCCAGGCTCTTAAAGTCTAGAATGAATTCCTAACAAAGACTTCAGGCTATTCTGAACAACATTCTGAATCCATTATTATGAAATTAAATCTATTATCATGCGACGCTCATAGACCAGACAAAAGGGCCATAGCTAACTGTATTACTGAGATGTCTACGAATGGAAATGCATTGCTATCTAATGAGCTTACAGAGATTCTTTTAGAAGGAGACGTTGTAGATATAGAGGTGGCAGATAAAAATTCAGGCTCAGCCTTAAGAGCCTTACGAAAGCTTGATATAGATTACGAAATAGTTGAATAAAAATTGAATGAAAAATGATTCACCTCATAGTCGGAAATACAGGTTCCGGAAAAACCACTTACGCTAACGAACTCAAAAGAAACATTAAAGGTGTGGTGTTTTCAATAGATACTTGGAACAATGTCTTGTTTCTTCCAGACAAAAAAGAAACAGATGGTTTACATTGGTTTTTAGAACGCATTGAACGTTCTGAACGTATGATGCTAGAGTTAATTCATCAGTTAGAGAGTTTAAAAATAGATGCCATTTTAGATTTAGGATTGTCTAAATTTGGACATCGCGAAAAGTTTAGAAAATTCGCAGAAATGAATAACTATCAAATAAAACTACATTTTCTAGATGTTTCTAAAGCCACAAGATTAGAGCGCGTAATGAAGCGGAATACAGAAAAAGGAGATACGTTTGAGTTTGAAGTGACAAAAGAGAACTTCGATTTTATGGAAACCTGGTTTGAAAGACCCTCAGAAGATGAACTTAGGGATGGTTTTGTGATTTCCGAATAAAAATTAATTAAATAATCAGAATATGGATAAGCGAGAAAATTCAATAGAGATCAGTAAAACTGAATTTCGAAAAATGGGTTATCAGCTCATCGATACCATTTCTGATTTTCTCGATGATATTTCAAATCAACCCGTCACAACAACTAAGTCAACAAAAGAATTACAACAGTTATTAGGTAATTCATCTTTACCCAATAAAGGTGTTTCTGCAGATGAGCTTTTAATATCAACTTCAAAATTATTATTTGATAATTCGTTATTAAACGGTCATCCTAAATTTTTTGGATTTATAACATCGTCAGCTGCACCAATTGGAGCTCTAGCCGATTTGCTAGCCGCTTCGGTTAATCCTAATGTTGGTGGGCAAATTCTAAGTCCGATAGCCACCGAAATAGAAAAACAAACCATTACGTGGTTAGCCGAATTTATAGGAGTGTCTCCAAGTTATGGAGGCGTTTTAGTTAGCGGAGGTAATATGGCTAATTTTACAGCGTTTTTAGCAGCAAGAACAGCTAAGGCACCAAAAAGTATAAAAGAAAACGGACTTTCAAATACTTCTAAACAGCTCATTTCATACTGTTCAAAATCTACACATACATGGATAGATAAAGCCGCGATTCTGTTTGGTCATGGTAGCAATTCTATTCGTTGGATTCCAACTGACGCTTCAAATAAAATGAATATTAAAGCTTTAGAGCAAAGCATTAAAGAAGATATTACACAAGGTCATCAGCCCTTTATGGTTGTTGGGACCGCTGGTGATGTAAGCACAGGTGTTGTAGATAACCTTAAAGCTGTTGCAGCTGTTTGTAAAACTCATGATTTATGGTTTCATATTGATGGAGCTTATGGTATTCCAGCCGCAGTTATTCCTGAGTTAAAAGATTTATTTAATGGAGTAGAGGAAGCAGATTCCATAGCACTCGATCCTCATAAATGGTTATACAGCCCTTTAGAAGCCGGTTGTACGTTGGTTAAAAATCCAAAACACTTAATTGATACCTATAGTTCGCATCCCGAATATTACAATTTTAGTTTAACAGAAGAAGGAGGTGCTTTGAATTTCTTTGAATATGGACTTCAAAATTCAAGAGGATTTAGAGCTTTAAAAGTTTGGTTGGCCTTGCAACAAATAGGCCGTGATGGTTATGTGAAGTTAATTAGAGAAGATATATCCTTATCAAAATATTTTGCTGAATTAGCAGAACAGCATTCAGAATTAGAACCTGTGACACATAATCTAAGTATTGCAACCTTAAGATACATTCCTCAAAATCTTGAAGTAAAGGGTGAAAAACGAGCCGAATATTTAAATACATTAAATGAAGCTTTAGTGAATGGACTACAAGCGGGAGGTGAGTTGTTTTTATCTAATGCTATTATTGATGAGAAGTATTGTATGAGAGCTTGCATTGTTAATTTTAGAACAACCAAAAAGGATATTGAAGAGTGTATTGAAATTATTGTCAAAGAAGGTCGAAAATTACATTCGTCACATAGTTTGACTTAGATTGCTACTATAGCTTAATCAAGTTGCTATTCGTAAGCCAAATAAGTAATTTCTATTAACCCAATAAATCGTCTAAAGCAGGTCTTAAGTTTACATACGTAAAGTTAAAGCCTTCAGATTCTACTTTTTGAGAACTGACGCGTTGGCTTTCAAACAAAAGAATATGCATCTCTCCTAAAACGAGTTTCATAGCAAATTTTGGAATGTTGGGTAATATTAATGGCCGATGTAAAACCTTTGCTGCAGCTTTGGTTAACTCTTCATTGGTTACGGGATTTGGAGCTATACCATTATAAATACCTTCAAAATTGTTTTGTACGGCATAAACAAAAAGTGAGGCTAAGTCTTTAACATGAATCCAACTTTGCCACTGTTTGCCACTTCCAAATGCTGCGCCAGCACCAAACTTAATGGGTTTTACAATTTCGGGTAAGGCACCACCATCTTTGGCTAAAACGAGTCCTATTCTAATTTTTGCGACTTTACAGCCTAAAGCTTTAAAACCATCTACAGCAGTTTCCCATTTGTCTACAACGTTACCTAAAAATGATTCTGATATTTCAGTATTTGTTTCTTGGTAATATTTGGTTAAACTCGTTGGGTAAATTCCAATAGCACTAGCAGACACTACTAAGTTAATTTTATAATTGTATTTTTTTATGGTGTCTTGTAGTAGTTGTGCTGTTTTAGTTCGGCTTTCAAGTATGGCTTTTTTATAGCTATCGGTCCAACGTTTAGATATGGAAGCGCCAACCATATTGATAATTGCAGTAACGTTTTCAAAACATTTAGGATCAATTTTATTGGTGTTAGGATTCCAGTAAAACCCTTTATAGTTTTCTTTGGTACTAAGTTTAGATTTTGAAGTTGTTAAATAATGCACAGCGATGCCTTTAGCATGACATTGTTTTACAATTTCCTGCCCAATTAATCCTGTCGCTCCTGTTATTAAAACGGTCATCTTTCCTTTTTATGTAAAGATACGAAATGGGAAAGGTGTGGGTGTGGAGTTTAGTTTGGATTTAACGTTTAATAGGGCATTGTAAAAATGATTTACCTATATGGTAATCTATTTCACCAGAAATGACTGTAACTAAAGAATATTGTTTTAAATATTTAATCTATGATGTTTAGAATGTTATAGACTCTTTTTTTTGAGCTCGTAACATTTCGCGTTTTCCAGGAGGTCCAGGCAGTCGCTCTACTGTAAAACCAACAGCTTGCATAGCGCGTCTTACACTTCCTTTTGCAGAGTAGGTTACTAACACACCATTCTCTTTTAGTGCATCAAACATGATTTTAAAAATGTCTTCTGTCCATAAATTTGGTTGAACGCGTGCACCAAAAGCATCAAAGTATATGAGGTTAAATTCGTTTTTATCTTCTATATCCTTGAAGAATTTTTGTTGTTTTTTTAGCAGAAAACTTGAAGTGATTTCATGTTGTTCCTCCCAAGACGTATTATGAAGTTTTTCAAAAATAGCATCTTGATTTTTTGAAATTAGCTCAACATAATTTAGTTGATTTATTTCTTCTAATTGAACAGGATAAGCTTCTACACCAACATAATTAAGTGCTAATTTTAGCTTTTCGGCTTCAATTAAAGTTAAGAAAGCGTTTAGTCCTGTACCAAACCCTATTTCTAGAATGGAAATGGGGTTAGATACCGAATAATTCTCAGAATAAAAAAGCAAACCATGTTTTAAAAACACGTGGTTTGCTTCTTGTATAGCACCATGAATAGAGTGGTATTGTTCGTTCCATTCTTCAATTTGTATGGTTTTAGAACCATCTGAGGTGGTAATTATTTTTCTCTTCAAATTATTGAATCAATAGTTTTTTAATTTTAGGAATAGGACCTGTACATTCTGTTTTATGGCAATTAAGACAATTCGTAATTGCTGTATTAAAACGCTCTTTTAGATCCGTATTTGAAAGTGTATCTGCAATAGCTTCTTGTGATTCTATAAATACATTTACAAAACTCTGCCAATTTTTGGTTCTAGATTTACCATTTGTCATTTCTGCAGAATGTAATTTTAGTAAATCTAAAGGCATTGAATTTGGTGTTTCTCCTGCAACAATTTGCGCTTTTAATTGTTGGTTGTATACGTACATTGCATTCATAAAACCTGCCATTTCAGAAGGTTGGTACATCTCGTATACGACCTTTTCTTGTGTAGGTTCTATAGGTGTTTTTTCTTCATTTTTACAATTATAAAATATTGAAAATGATAGAAATATTAGTGCGTAGTGCTTATTTTTTAAGTAGAACTCCATCAGCTTCAAAACCATATTCAAATTTAGGGTCTGTAATCGCAGCAATTTCTTCTTCTGATTTACCAGCATCTTCTGCGTAATGTTTCAATTCATCAACAGATGTTTCAGAAACATAAGCTTTTCCGTTCATTACAACTTCACCTTCAGCATTTAATGGCATAAAAAAACCGTAATCTTTAAATTTTACCATTATTTTATCTTCACCGTTTACATCTATAGTCATCCAACAACCTTTCTTAGAGCAAACTTCTACAATTTTCCCTCTCATTTTTGCGTTAATAGTGTCTCCTGCTTTTAAGCCTTTATAGTGTTCCATCATACGCTCTGTAGTTAAGGCATCAGCATCGTTTATTTCTTTTCCGAAAGATGCATAAGCGATTTCTTGTGTAGCTTCTTCCACTTTGTTTTCAGTAGTTTTAGCTTCGTTTTTACAAGAAAATGCTACTAAGCTAATCGCTAAAAGTAAAATGATTTTTTTCATTATTTATGAATTTTGAATTGAATTATTATCGAATTGCGAATTTAAGCAATTTAAAGGAATATTACCTTTTTTTAACGGTGCCGATTATGTATTTTTGTTGCAAAACCGCATTCAATTATGGCTATTTATACAGATAAAATCAGTGTTGAAGTATCTAAGACGTCTAAAATCGAAAATGTAGATTTTAGTGATTTAACATTTGGCCGTGTATTTACCGACCACATGTTTGTCTGCGATTATGAAGATGGTAAATGGCAAAATCCAAAGATTATGCCTTATCAAGCTATGACTTTTGAGCCATCGGCACGTGTGTTTCATTACGGACAAGCCGTTTTTGAAGGTATGAAAGCTTATAAAGATGATGATGGAAAGGTTTTTCTATTTAGGCCTAAACAAAATTTTAACAGAATTAATAAGTCGTCTGCTCGATTAGCAATGCCTGTTTTTCCTGAAAACTATTTTTTTGAAGGTTTAGAAACTTTATTGAAATTAGATAGCGATTGGATTAAGCCAGGAGTTGGTAACTCATTGTACTTACGTCCATTTGTAATTGCTACAGAGCCAGCGATTTCTGCGTCACCTGCTAGCACTTATAGGTTTATGATTATTTGCTCGCCTGCAAAATCGTATTATAACTCTGCAGTACGTGTTTTAATTGCAGATCATTATAGTCGCTCTGCCAATGGTGGAGTTGGTGCGGCAAAAGCGGCAGGGAATTATGCTGCTCAGTTTTATCCGACAAGTTTAGCACAACAAAAAGGATTTCAACAAGTGGTTTGGACAGATGCAGACACCCATACGTTTCTTGAAGAAGCAGGAACCATGAATGTGTTCTTTAGAGTAAATGATAAGCTAATTACAGCACCAACAAGTGATAGAATTTTGGATGGAATTACTCGTAAAAGTATTATTCAACTTGCAGAAGATTTAGGTATTACTTGTGAGGTAAGACAAATTACAGTAGAGGAAATAAAAAATGCAGCAAAAGATGGAAGCTTAAAAGAGGTTTTTGGCGCCGGAACAGCTGCGGTAATTAGTCCAATATCTGCATTTGAGCACCAAGATGAATTATTTGAAATTTCGGGTGTTGATGCAGAAGATTCTTATGCTAAATTATTTAAGCAAACCTTATTAAATATTCAACATAATTTATCTGAAGATAAGCATGGTTGGAGACATGAGGTAAAATAAAATAATAATAATAGTAAAAAGAAAAGCAGCCCGTGGGCTGCTTTTTTTATGATTCTAAAATGGCTTTAATGTGAGGTTTAAAATAGTTAGGACCTTTTAAAACTTTGCCATCTTCACGATAAATTGGTTCGCCATCTGCGCCTAATTTACTCATGTTACTGCGTTGTATCTCTTCAAAGACTTCTTCTATTTTGTGCTGCATACCGTGTTCTATAATGGTACCACACAAAATGTAGAGCATGTCACCTAAAGCATCTGCAACTTCAACTAAGTCATTATTACTAGCAGCTTCTAAGTATTCTTCATTTTCTTCGCGCATTAATTTGTAGCGTAACATATTTTTTTCGTGACCTAAGTCGGCTTTAGGTGTTTCACGATGTCCTATTTTGAAAGCCGTATGAAACGCTTTTACTGCATTAATTTTGTCTTGCATAGTTGTTGTTTTAATCCTTATTTTTGCATAAAAATAAGAAGATGTTTAGTACTGGTCAATTGATTTTTGGAATATTATTTTTTATTGCATTTGTAATCGTTATTGCATATCAGTATCGTAAAGATCTTCAACTTCATAAGAAACACTATAAAGGAACCTTTTGGGTGCTCATTGCTTTTATTGGTTTTATTGGTATGATTGCAGCAATTAAGTATGTTTTTATGTAATCATCTGTTTTTTAGTCTTTTTGTCTAAGATTAGTATACAATTCAAATTTTATAACTTATTTTCAAAAATATACCTCTTATTAGGTATGTTTTGGTGTGTTTTTACTTTGCATCTTTGACATGAAAAATGATTTTTAAATCAAAAATTTATAAATCCCTGAGATTTTATGAAAGTAGAGTGCTGTTATACAAATTTTAAGATTATACTATGTGTCTTACTACTGCCATTGATGTGTAATAGCCAAAAACAACAAGATTCTTTATATACAATTTGGGGGAATACGCAATTAGCTGATACTACAAGAGCTAGTGCTTACAGGGATTTTATTTACAATAATTATTTCGAAAATAAAACAGATAGTGCTTATGCTATGGCATTGCGTTTAATGGATTTTACAGAAGTACATCAATTAAAAAAACACAAAGCAGATGCACTTATACTTTTAGGTAAAATAGAACATATTTTTGGAGACACTCCTAAAGCGTCAAAGAATTTTGAGTCGAGTTTGAGCATTTATAAGGAATTAAACAATAAAAGAGGGCAGGCAAAAGCTATTAATGGTTTAGGTGTTTCTTATAAAAAAGTGTTTAATCTTGATGAAGCCAAAACATATTATGAAAAATCATTAGAGCTCAGTAAAGAGATTAAGGATACCATTTTAATGTCTCAATCTTTAGTTAATATAGGTAATATCTATATTTGGAGATACAAATCAGACAAAGCACTAAGTTATTATACGGAAAGTTTAAAGCTATCTAAAGCCGCTAAAAATAAACGAGAAGAAGCTTTAGCTTTAATAAATATAAGTAATGCTTATACCCAGAAACAAGATTATAAACGGTCTGAAAATTATATGAATGATGCCATAAAAATTGGAGATTCATTAAATAATTATAACATTTTAGCTCATGCCTACCAAGGGTTGTGTCTTAAATATTTTAAACAAAAGGATTATGATAAGCTTATAAGTACAGCAGATAAGCTATTAGGCTATGGGCAAAAGACGTTTAATGATGAAATGATTGGTTCCGCTTATTATTTTCTTTTAGAAGGCTATAAGGGAAAACGAAACTTTGATTTAACCGTAAAATATCTAGAGTTAATTAAAGATTTTAAAACCAATATAGATGATGTTCTTACAATAAGAACACTAGCAAAAATAAAAATAGATAACCACCGCACAAAAGATAGCCTTCTTCATATAAACCATACATTAAAAACAGGAATATCGCATCAAAAGGAAAAAGCGAATCTGTTTTTAGCTTGGGGCGGAAGCTTAGCAGTGCTTTCAGTTATAGCGTTTTTTATATACAAAAATATAAAGCGCAAGCAACATAAGGCAGAGAAAGAACGTCAAGATGAAATTGATGAAAAAGAAAAAATTCTAAAAGATTTAGAGCTATCTACGATTGATGCTATGATTGAAGGTCAGGAAAAAGAGCGCAAACGTTTGGCTGCCGACTTACACGATAGTGTTGGTGCTACTTTGGCAGCAGCAAAATTACAGTTCGATTATTTAGTAAATCATCAAAAAGATACTGCAGATTCAGAAGAGCTCACAAAAAAAATAAGCACATTATTAGAAACGGCCTATGTTGAAATTCGCTCTATGGCACATCTAAAAAATTCTGGTGTAATTGCAAAAAATGGTTTACTACCAGCTGTAGAAAAATTAGCAAGAAATGCATCCGGAATAAACGGGTTAGAGTTTGAAGTTCAGAGTTTTGGTTTGGATCAGCGTTTAGATAATTCGTTAGAAATTTCAATTTTTAGAATTATTCAAGAATTGGTAACTAATATTATAAAGCACGCTAAAGCAACTCAAGGAACAATTCATATTACGAATCACTCTGATAATCTCAATATCATGGTCGAAGATAATGGTGTTGGCTTTAATCCTAAGCAACTATCTAAAGTAAAATCGAAAATGGGAATCACCAGTATAGATAGGCGTGTAGAGTCTTTGGGTGGAAAGTTTACAATTGAGTCTGAAATAAGTAAAGGAACAACAGTAATAATAGATCTGCCATTATGATAACAATAGCTATAGCCGAAGACCACCAGTCTTTTATAGATGGTATCAAATTGCTTTTAGAATACGAAGAAGATATAGAAATTGTAGGCACTGTAAACGATGGTGAAGCGCTTTTAGATTTAGTACGCCTTAAACAACCTAATGTGGTGATTACAGATATAAGAATGCCAAAAAAGGATGGTATTACGGCAACAAAAAAGATAAAAAAAGAATGGCCACACATAAAAATATTAGGCTTTACAATGTTTGATCAAAAAGATGCCATTAAACAAATGTTAGAAGCAGGAGCTTCTGGGTATTTATTAAAAAACTCACCTTTAGAAGAGGTTCTGAAAGCTGTAAGATCAGTATATGAAGGCAATACTTATTTTGACGCTAACATTGAAATAGAAGTGGAGAATGATGCCAATAAAAAGGCAAAAAGCATTCTAACGAAACGACAAGTTGAAATCTTAAGTTTAGTAGCACAAGGAAAAACATCTCGAGAAATTGCAGACGAACTTTTTATAGGTGTGCATACCGTTGAAACACATCGTAAAAACATGATTCGAATTCTTGGGCTTCATGGTAAAGGAGAGTTAATGCGTTATGCTTTAGAAAAGAAGTATAGGTTTTAAGATTATTACCAGCTTGCTATATGTCAATTCCAGAGCAAAAGTATATCCTGTTATCGGCATATTATTAAAGCAACTAAAATTTTAACCTTTAAAAAAGGTTTTATATCTAGAAAAAAAACTCAAACTCAATTATAATTCTAATTTCGCTATTAACCAACCTTAATGTATTATGAAACATAAAAACCTATTAAACATTTCTTTTTTTCTCTTAATTCTTAATTTATCCTTTGGCCAAAGTTATGTTGGTCATTCTATTGATAATTATTCTGGTATCCAGGGTGTAATTTACAATCCATCGAGTATTGTGGACTCTAACTTAAGAGCTGATGTAAACTTAGTATCTGCTAGTGTCTTTGGTGGTAGCGATTATTTTGGAATAAATGCCAGTGATATTATAAATTCTAATGGTAGTTTTGATTTTGAAGAAGATAGTGAAAAATTCTCAAGTAATTCTAATAACTTTTTTTTAAACGCAGACATTGTCCTGCCATCGTTTATGTTCAACCTTACTAAAAAGAGTAGTATTGGTATCGTAACTAGAGCAAGAGCAAACTTTAATATTAATAATATAAATGGAGAGCTTTATGAAGTCATTGCAGATGATTTTAATTCAGATGAAGACTTTGACTTTGATTCTAAAAACTTAAATGGAACAGTGCATGCATGGGCAGAAATAGGATTAGCCTATGGTAGAATACTTATGGAGAAACCTAATCATATCTTAAAAGGAGGTGTGACCTTAAAATACCTCCAAGGTGCAGGTAGTGTATTTATGAGTAGTCCTGGTTTACAGGGAAACTATGTGGCATCAACAGAAACATTAACAACTCAAGGTGTTTTAAATTACGGTACAAGCCAAGATTTTGATAACGATGATATAGATTTTAGTAATCTCACCTCTGGTTTTGGTTTAGATATTGGCTTTACTTACCAATGGTATAAGGAGCGTGAGAATGATGATCTTCCTACTTACAAAGACCCTTATAAATTAAAAGTGGGTGTATCTGTTACAGATATTGGTTCTATAAATTATGATAATTCTACTGTTAATAGTTACGATTTAGATGCTACGGTAAATACGGCAAATTATGAAGACGATGTAGAAGACTTTTTAGATTCTAACTATGCAACTGTAGAAACCAACAAAGCAGCAAAAATAAACTTGCCAACGGCATTACATTTACTTATAGATTACAGGCTGACAAAAAAGTGGTTTGTGAGTGCGCAAGCAGATTTGTCTATGGTAAAAAAAGGATCAGAGTTAAGTACTTCTGTTCTTAATACGGTAACTATGGCACCAAGGTTAGAAACAAAATGGTTTAGCTTTTACGCACCACTTAGTTTTAGACAATATGGAGATGTGTCTTTTGGAGGTGGTATTCGATTAGGACCTTTAACAGTAGGTTCTGGATCTGTTTTTACAAACCTTTTATCTGATAGTTCTAAAACTACAGATGTTTATTTGGGGTTAAAGATTCCGTTGTATAGATAACATTAGATATAAAAGATAAATTAAAAAATACCCAATAGCGGGTATTTTTTTAATTTATAGAGTTTTGTAAGTTTACAGAGCTATTAATCAGTAAATTATAATGTTATGAAGCAATTAAAAATTTTATCTGTTCTTTTTATTTTTGTTATTTTTTCAACCTCTTGTAGTAAAGATGATGATGAAGCCAGTGATTTTGATGGTAGTATAGAATCTGTTAAAGACTTTTTTACACCAGAACTTGTAGTCGCATTAGAAGACCTTGGCTTCAATATTAATCAAGGAGATACTCCTCCAAATATAGAAGGATCTTATTTGTCTGCACCTGTTAAGCTAGAAGCTTCAACAGTATCTGGAGATTTTGTAGGTAAAAGTTTTCCAGATTATACTTCTATTTTTTCAAACCAAAATAATAGTCGTTTAAAAATAGATTTTAATGGCATGGGTGGCAGCCAAACAGACGAAGGTTATGGGTCTTTAATTTCTGGAACTGATAATGAATTTTCGGTTTACTTAAAACTTACCTCACAAATATCTGGCTCTGTAGAAGTGGTGTCTGCCTATGCTATATCTGGTAGAATGACCGATAATGGTATCGAAGATTTTCAAATGGCTATTTTAATGTTAGATGACAAAGGTGATCCAGACGGTGTCTACATTGATAACAATACAGGTAGGTTATTATACGATACAGATAACTTCTCAGAAAAAATTAATTAAAAACCTAAATTATGAGAATTTAAAAATTTATTTCTCTTTTAATAAAAAAAAAGCAGCCATTTTAATGGCTGCTTTTTTTTTGTAATAACAATGGGATCTTTTAAGCTTTATTTGCAGTTAAAGTTACTTTTAACTCAATGTCATCGTTAATAAATTTATCGCCTAAATTATCAAAGAATGATTTAGAACCATATTCAACATTCCACTTAGAACGATCTATTGTAAACGTTTCACTTGTTAGCGTTAATTTATCACCATTAACAGTTGTTGTTACAGGGATGCTGATATTGTTTGTAGCGTCTTTTAATGTTAAATTGCCAGATAGCATAGTTTTTCCATCTTTAGTTTCAATTCCTGTAATCTGAAATTTTGATACAGGATATTTTTCTACATCAAAGAAATCAGCACTTGATAAGTGTCCTACTAATTTAGCATTACCTTCTTTTTCTACTGGAATATCTAAAACAGTAATACTAGTCATGTCAATAGCAAATTTACCACTTTCAATAACTCCGTCATTAACATTTATTATTCCTTCTTTAATGTTAATTGTGCCATTATGAGTGCCAGTTGGTTTAAAACCTTTCCATTCAATAGTAGAATCATCGGTATTAACATTGTATGTTACAGACATAGCTTCAGCAACTGCCGCTTCTGCAGCTTTCTTCGTTTCTGCTTCTTTTGCTTTATCACCACAACTTGTAAATGTAATTATAGTAATTAGCGTAAAAATGTTTAAAAAATTAGATTTCATGTTAGTGTTTTTTTTATTAGAGTTGTTAAAAACAAAGATATGAAATACTGTGTTTAATGTATGATAAAAAAATGTTAATGACATTTTGACATTTTTATAATAATGGCAGTACTTTTGCCTATCTAATTGAAAGTTAAAAAAGAACTCAAAATGAGTAAAAGAGATAAAAACAATAAGGTTGAGGATCCACAAGTAGAGGATCAAGCAACAACTACTACAGAAGCTGATGTTGAAACACAAGAAAACGAGATGAAATCTCCAGAAGAACAATTACAAGATCAACTGGTTGCTGAGAAGGATAAATTTATGCGTTTGTTTGCTGAATTTGAAAATTACAAAAAGCGAACTACAAAAGAACGTATAGAATTGTTTAAAACAGCAAGTCAAGACGTTATGATGTCTATGTTGCCTATTTTGGATGATTTTGAACGTGCTTTAACACACATAGAAGACGATAAAGAAGCCGAAGAATTAAGAAAAGGTGTCTTATTAATTTACAATAAGTTAGTAAGTACATTAGAGCAAAAAGGCTTGTCTAAAATAGAAGTAAGACAAGGAGATGTCTTTAATGCTGATAACCACGAAGCAATTACCCAAATTTCTGCTCCAAGCGAAGACTTAAAAGGAAAAATTATTGATGTTGTAGAACATGGTTATAAGTTGGGAGATAAAGTCATTCGTTTTCCTAAAGTGGTAATTGGGCAATAAAATTAAAAAAAAGAGTTTTCCTTTATACGGAAACGAACAATAAAGCATTCGATGAAAGAAGATTATTACGATATATTAGGCATAAGCAAAGGTGCTTCTGATGCAGAGATAAAAAAAGCATATCGAAAGATGGCTTTAAAATATCATCCAGATAAAAATCCAGATAATACTGAAGCAGAAGAAAAGTTTAAGAAAGCAGCTGAAGCTTATGAAGTATTAAGTAACGCTGATAAAAAAGCACGTTATGACCAATTTGGTCATCAAGCCTTCAACGGTGGCGGCGGTGGCGGCTTCGGTGGCGGCGGAATGAATATGGATGATATCTTTAGTCAGTTTGGCGATATTTTCGGAGGAGGCTTCGGAGGTGGAGGCGGTTTCAGTGGCTTTGGCGGAGGTGGCAGACAGCGCGTAGTTAAAGGTAGTAATTTACGTATTCGTGTAACGTTAACTCTAGAAGAAGTCGCTAACGGTATTGAAAAGAAGATAAAAGTAAAGCGTAAAATTCAAGCGCCAGGAACAACGTACAAAACGTGTAGTACCTGTAATGGATCTGGCCAGGTTACAAGAGTTACTAATACTATTTTAGGCCGAATGCAAACTGCAGCAGCTTGTCCAACTTGTGGTGGAGCAGGTCAAAGTATTGATAAAAAACCTTCAGATGCAGATGCACAAGGTTTAAAAGTGTCTGAAGAAACCGTAACGGTTAAAATACCAGCTGGTGTTGTAGATGGTATGCAACTAAAAGTAACAGGAAAAGGTAACGATGCGCCTGGAAATGGTATTGCTGGTGATTTGTTAGTTGCCATACAAGAAGAAGATCACCCAACATTAAAACGAGAAGGTGATAACTTACATTACGATATGTATGTTAGTCTTCCAGATGCCGTATTGGGTAACTCAAAAGAAATAGATACCGTAACCGGAAAAGTAAGAATTAAGATTGAAGCTGGCGTGCAGTCTGGTAAGATATTAAGATTACGTGGCAAAGGTATACCTAGTATTAATGGGTATGGTAAAGGAGATTTATTGGTTCATGTAAATGTCTGGACACCAAAGACTTTAAATAAAAAGCAAAAAGACTTTTTTGAAAGTATGAAAGAAGATGAACATTTTGAGCCTAAACCTGAAAGTTCAGATAAATCTTTTTTCGAAAAGGTAAAAGATATGTTTTCATAAGCACATCTATTTAATAAAAAATAGTATATTTGAATTATCGCTAATGCTAATTAGCGGTAATTTTTCTTTTTCATAGCAATTTTTTCCCATCCTTATTTAGTTATAAGGGTGGGTTTTGTTTTTATAATATTCGATGTTTTAGTGCATTATAAAAAAGAATAATTAGTAAGGTTTTTATTCTTTATAACTCTTCAACATTTAATATATTTACATACGAACCTATTTATAAAAAACTAATTGAATATGAATGACTTATTAGTCGCAAATTCTGTATCAAAAAATTTTGGGGATTTTAAGGCGTTAAATAAAGTTTCTATTGCGGTACCTAAAGGTAGTATTTTTGGCTTACTAGGGCCAAATGGCGCAGGGAAAACAACGCTAATTCGTATTGTAAATCAAATTACAATGCCAGACGAAGGCACTGTGCTATTAGATGGAAAAACATTAAAGCCAGAACACATTAGAGATATTGGTTATTTACCAGAAGAACGAGGCTTATATAAGTCTATGAAAGTTGGTGAGCAATGTTTGTATTTAGCACAATTAAAGGGTTTAAGTAAATCTGAAGCTAAAACAAGATTAAAATATTGGTTCGATAAGTTAGAAATTGGAGATTGGTGGAATAAAAAAATTCAAGAATTAAGTAAAGGACAAGCACAGAAAATACAGTTTGTAGTAACGGTTTTACACCAACCTAAATTATTGATTTTTGACGAGCCTTTTTCAGGTTTTGACCCTATAAATGCGAATCTTATTAAAGATGAAATCTTACAGCTTAGAGATGAAGGAGCAACGGTGATTTTTTCAACCCATCGTATGGAATCTGTTGAAGAATTATGCGATCATATTGCTTTAATTCATAAGTCTAATAAGGTTTTAGATGGTAAACTGAATGATATAAAACGCCAATACAAAACAAATACGTTTGAAGTAGCCTTAGAGTCCCCAAATAAGGAAAGGGTACTTTCAGAAATTCAAAATACTTTTGAAGTGCTTCCTGCAACGTTTAAAAATTTGAATAACGATATTAAATTGAATGTGAAAATAGGAGAAAACACATCGCCAAATGATTTATTGTCGTTTTTAACCTCAAAAGCAGAAGTACATCATTTTGTAGAAGTTATACCTTCAGCTAATGACATTTTTATTCAAACTGTAAAAAATAACTAAAAATGAATCATTTACCACTCATTATAAAGCGTGAATATTTAACAAAGGTTAAGAATAAGTCATTCATTATAATGACCTTTTTAAGTCCTTTAATAATGATAGCGCTGATTGCAGTTGTTGCTTATTTATCACAATTAAATAACGATAAGCAACGTACAATTTCGATATTGGATGAAACAGGTTATTTGTCTGATATTTTTCAAAATACTGAAAATACAACTTACACCAAATTAAACGGATTAGATTTAGATGATGCTATAGCTTTAGTTAAAGAAAAAGAAGATTACGGACTTTTGCATATTGCTAAAGTAGATGCTTTGGATGCCGTTTCTAATAATGTAAAATTCTATTCAGAAGAGTCGCCTTCATTGAGTATTATGTCTGGTTTAGAACGAAAAATTGAAAAGCGTTTACAAGAAATAAAATTGCAAAAAGATGGAGTGACACTTACTCAAATAGAAGCTTCTAAAACCAATGTAGATATTGCTCAAGAAAGTTTTGAAGGTGAGAAAAGCTCTAAAATAGACAATGTGGTCAAATTGGCTTTTGGAGGTATTGCGGGGTATTTGCTATTTATGTTCATAATTATTTATGGAAATATGATCATGCGAAGCGTAATAGAAGAAAAAACCAGTAGAATTATTGAAGTAATTATTTCTTCCGTTAAGCCTATTCAATTAATGATGGGTAAAATTATTGGGACGTCACTAGCCGGTGTTACGCAGTTTGCTATTTGGGTTATTTTAGGCGGAGTTTTAATGATGGTAGTGTCTTCAATTTTTGGAATAGATTTGTCACAAGCTTCTACACCACAACAAGAATTAATGAATCAAGCTATGGAAGCCGAAGGAGCGCAAGCCATGGCAGAAAATTTAATTACTGCGATTAGTAACTTGCCATTAGCAAACCTTGTAGTTGCCTTTATGTTTTTCTTTATCGGAGGTTATTTATTGTATAGTTCTTTATACGCAGCAATTGGTGCAGCGGTAGATAATGAAACAGATACTCAGCAATTTATGCTGCCAATATTAATGCCATTAATTTTAGCCGTTTATGTTGGTGTATTTACGGTTATTGAAGACCCTCATGGAACGGTTTCAACCGTATTCTCGTTTATTCCATTTACATCTCCTGTGGTAATGTTAATGCGTATTCCGTTTGGTGTACCGCTTTGGCAACAAGGCTTATCATTAGTGTTACTAATAGGAACATTTATTCTTGCAGTTTGGTTTGCAGCTAAAATTTATCGTGTAGGTATTTTAATGTATGGTAAAAAACCAACCTATAAAGAATTATTTAAGTGGTTGAAATATTAATTAATGGTTCAAGATTTAGAACATATTGAAGATACGATTACCAATAGTAGTTTTTGGGAAGCAACTAAAAATTTCTTAGGATTACACATGAATATCGGTAACGATATTAGTATTTCAATTCTTGATGTTATCGTTATCATTACAGCTATTTTTATTACAACAATTGTATTAAGAATAGTTTTAAAAATAATGATAAGAAAGATACCAGAAGAAAATAAAGGTAAGTTTGGTGTTGTATATGGGTATTTTAGATGGCTTGTATATATTATAATATTCTTAATAACCTTACATAGTGTAGGTGTAAATATAACAGCTGTTTTTGCAGCTTCTGCAGCACTTTTAATAGGTATTGGTTTAGCCTTGCAAACCTTGTTTCAAGATATTATATCTGGTATATTTATTTTAATCGATCAATCAGTACATGTAGGTGATATAATTGAAATTGATGGTAAAGTAGGTAGAGTAGAGGAAATTAAACTACGAACAACGAGAGCTGTAACCATTGACAATAAGGTGCTTGTAATTCCTAATCATTTGTATTTAGAAAACAGTTTATACAATTGGACACAAAATGGAAATACAACTCGCGAAAGTGTAGAAGTTGGTGTAGCTTATGGCAGTGATGTTCAGTTGGTAAAGAAATTGCTGTTGCAGGCAGCAAATACAAATGAGAGTGTACTTTCAGAACCAGCACCATCAGTCATTTTTACAAATTTTGGAGACAGTTCTTTAGATTTTAAGGTTTCATTTACAATAGCAGACAGTTTTAAAGCGCAGTTTCCTAAAAGCGATATTAGGTTTGAAATCGATCGTCTTTTTAGAGAGAACAATGTTTCTATTCCGTTTCCTCAACGCGATATTCATATTATTAAAACATAAAATATGTTAGTGATTTTAATCTATTGAAGTATTAAAATTAGTTATAACATAAAATAAAATAGAGTTATGCCAAAAATATTAATTATAGAAGATGAAGCTGCAATTCGCCGCGTATTAGTAAAAATACTTTCTGAAGAAAATAGCACGTATCAAGTTGAAGAAGCAGAAGATGGTTTGGTTGGAATTGAAAAAATAAAAAAGAACGATTACGATTTAGTATTGTGCGATATTAAAATGCCAAAAATGGATGGTGTAGAGGTATTAGAAGCAGCTAAAAAAATAAAGCCAGAAATACCAATGGTAATGATTTCTGGACATGGAGATTTAGATACGGCAGTAAATACAATGCGTTTAGGAGCTTTTGATTATATCTCAAAACCACCCGATTTAAACCGGTTATTAAATACCGTTCGTATTGCTTTAGATCGAAAAGAACTCGTTGTTGAGAATAAGATGCTTAAGAAAAAAGTAAGCAAAAACTACGAGATGATTGGTGAGAGTGACGGCATTGCACGTATAAAAGATATGATTGATAAGGTTGCACCAACAGATGCAAGAGTATTAGTTACAGGTCCAAACGGAACAGGAAAAGAACTTGTTGCGCACTGGTTACACCAAAAAAGCGACCGTTCAAAAGGGCCAATGATAGAAGTGAATTGTGCTGCAATCCCTTCAGAGTTAATAGAAAGTGAACTGTTTGGTCATGTTAAAGGAGCATTTACATCTGCTGCAAAAGACAGAGCAGGTAAGTTTGAAGCAGCTAATGGAGGTACCATTTTTTTAGATGAAATTGGTGATATGAGTTTGTCTGCGCAAGCCAAAGTATTACGTGCTTTACAAGAAAGTCGTATACAACGTGTTGGTAGTGACAAGGATATAAAAGTAAATGTAAGGGTAATAGCTGCAACCAATAAGAATCTTAAAAAGGAAATCGAAGACGGTAAATTTAGAGAAGATTTATATCACAGATTAGCTGTAATTTTAATTGAAGTTCCTGCTTTAAATGAAAGAAGAGAAGATATTCCTTTACTGATCAATTATTTCACAGATAAAATTTCTAAAGAGCAAGGCACATCTAAAAAATCATTTTCTGAAAAAGCGATAAAATTGCTTCAGAATTATGACTGGACAGGTAATATTCGTGAACTCCGAAATGTGGTAGAGCGTTTAATTATTTTAGGAGGAACTGAAGTTAGTGAGAGTGATGTAAAAGCATTTGCTTCAAAATAAAATGTATAAATATGAAAGATATTAGCATTGATGATTTTAAAATTTCGTCTCCAATAAATATTAAGGACTTGCAAACGTCCTTCGATTTAGAAACAAAGAAAAAGAAGATTGAGCGTGAACTTAGAACGGTAAGCGAAAACTTAGCAGACATACAAAACACCATGTATGCGCATGGTAAATATGCCGTTTTAATGTGTATTCAAGGTATGGATACAGCAGGTAAAGATAGTTTGATTCGTGAGGTTTTTAAGGAGTTTAATGTTAGAGGAATTGTGGCTCACAGTTTTAAAAAACCTACAGAGTTAGAATTAAAACACGATTACCTATGGAGGCATGTCATTGCACTGCCAGCAAGAGGGAAATTTGGCATTTTCAATAGAACACATTATGAAAATGTATTGGTAACAAGAGTACATCCAGAATACTTAATGTATGAGAACATGCCAAACGTTAAAACAGTTGAGGATGTTACTGAAGCATTTTGGGATAAGCGTTTTAATGAAATCAATAATTTTGAAAAACACATTGCAGATAATGGAACGATAATTTTTAAGTTTTTCCTAAACATTTCTAAAGACGAACAAAAAAACAGATTACTAAGACGACTTGAAAAACCAGAAAAAAACTGGAAATTCTCACCAGATGATTTAGACGAACGTTTATGCTGGGATGCATATCAAACTTACTATGAAGATGTCTTAAACCGAACTTCTAAATCACATGCACCTTGGTATAATATTCCTGCAGACGACAAACCAACGGCAAGATATATTGTAGCTAAAATTCTTTACGATACTTTAAAAGAATACAAAGACATTAAAGAACCAGAATTACCGGCACATCAAAAAGCAAATATAGATTCTTACAAACAGCAATTAGAAAATGAAGACTAAACTATTTACAATAATTTTATGTTGTTTTTTAACATTCAATTATGCACAAGAAGATGAAACTGTATTAAGAACACTATATACAGCATCATTAACAGATGGTATGAGTTACGAGTGGTTAGATCATTTGTCTAATGAAATTGGCGGACGATTATCAGGTTCTAAAAATGCTGAGTTAGCTGTACAATACACAAAAGCAGAACTTGAAAAATTAGGTCTAGATAAGGTGTGGTTACAGCCGGTTATGGTTCCAAAATGGGAAAGAGGCGAAAAAGAAAAAGCATTTTTTGAAGTTGCTGGTTTTGTTAACGAAGTTAATATTTGTGCTTTAGGTGGTTCTGTTGCGACTCCAAAAGATGGGATTTCTTCAGAGGTTGTAGAAGTTCAGAATTTTGAAGAATTAGCCGCTTTAGGAAAAGAGAATATAGAGGGTAAAATTGTGTTTTACAACAGACCAATGCAAGCCGATTTAATAAGCACGTTTAATGCTTATGGTGGTTGTGTAAATCAGCGTTATGCTGGTGCAATGGAAGCTGGTAAATATGGAGCGGTAGGTGTTATTGTAAGATCTATGACTTTGCGTAAAGACGATTTACCACATACAGGAAGTATGAGTTATGGAGATTTACCTGTTAATCAGCGTATTCCCTCTGCAGCAATAAGTACTAATGATGCAGATTTACTGAGTAAAGCATTAAAGAAGAATAAAGGAATTCAATTCTATTTTAAACAAAGTTGTCAGCAATTTGAGGATGTGTTATCTTATAATGTCATTGGTGAAATTACTGGAAGCAAATTTCCAAATGAATATATTATTGTTGGTGGTCATTTAGATTCTTGGGATTTAGGAGATGGAGCACACGATGATGGTGCTGGAGTGGTGCAGTCTATGGATGTATTAAGACTTTTAAAGAAAAGTGGCATTACTCCAAAACGAACTATCAGAGTCGTTTTATTTATGAATGAAGAAAACGGTTTACGTGGTGCTACGGAATATGCCAAAGTGGCTAAAGAAAAAAATGAAAATCATATTTTTGCCTTAGAAAGCGATGCTGGTGGTTTTACTCCAAGAGGCTTTTCGTTTGCAGCAAATGAAACCAATTTTAATCAAGTATTAGGTTGGAAAGCTTTATTTAAACCTTATTTAATTCATTATTTTGAATTAGGAGGAAGTGGAGCAGATGTTGGGCCATTAAAGTCAGAAACCAATGTATTGGCAGGTTTACGACCAGATTCGCAGCGTTATTTTGATCATCATCATGCTGCAAATGATACGTTTGAACATGTTAATAAACGCGAATTAGAATTGGGAGCCGCAACAATGGTATCGTTAGTATATCTGTTTGATAAATATGGCGTTAATCCAATTACAAATCATCGTAAAATTAAGGAGTAATAAGATATGAATAAATTGTGCTTAATTCTAATGTCAATGGTTTCTATTAATAGTTTTTCGCAAGACAAAGACCAACTTCCATACTACGAAATTCCTGATTATCCTGAAACATATACAGCAGGTACAATGGCAGCAAGAATGGTAGATGCTTTAGGGTTTCGGTTTTATTGGGCTTCAGAAGGTTTAACAGAAAAAGATTTAGCATACAAAGCTAATGATGATGGTAGAACCTCATTAGAAACTATTGAGCATATCTATAGTTTGTCTAAAACCATCGTTAATTCTACTTTAAAACAATCCAATTCTAGAGCAAAAGAAGATTTAAGTTATTCAGAATTACGATCTAAAACATTACAAAACTTAAAAATAGCAGCAGATATTTTGCGAGAGAGTGATGATATCTCGCAATACAATATCATTTTTGGAGATCGAGAAATTCCATTTTGGAATCAGGTCAATGGTCCAATTGCAGACGCAATTTGGCATTGTGGCCAATTATCTATTTATAGACGGTCAACAGGTAATCCTATGAGTCCTAAAGTAAATCATTTTAGTGGTAAAATTAAGGACTAAATCATAATCATTTAATATTATATCTAAAGCAATTGTGTGTTTTTATGTAGAAAAAGAGACTTTTAATCTAGTCTTTTTTTTTCGCCTTCATCTTCTTTTTTCATTTTAATATATTTAGAGACTAATCGCATTCCTAATCTTGCAAAAAGGATTACGGCAAATACCAATACAATATCTAATCCTGTCATTATTTTATATTAATTACCTGTTGCTGGAAGGGGGAATTGGGGTGCTTTAACTTCAGGTTTACTACGTAACTGTGTCATTAATTCCTTAACGGCTCTTTCGAGTTGAGGATCGTTTCCATTAGATAATGCTTTTGCATCTTGCCTTACTTCAATATCTGGTGCGACTCCTTCATTCTCCGCAATCCATTTGTTGTTTATAGGGTCAAATACCGCATTGTCAGGTGCTGTTAAACCTCCGCCGTCAATTAAAGTATAATGTGTTGACGATTTTACCAAGCCTCCCCAAGTTGTCATACCTATGAGTTTTCCAACATTTTGTTGTCTAAACACCCAAGGGAAAAAATCTCCACCAGAACCAGCAAGTTCATTTATCAATAATACTTTTGGACCTAATATACCTGCAGGCAATGTTAATGGTTTGCCATTGGGTACTTCATTGGTTAAGCCGGCTCTTAAGCTTCGCGTCATTAAATCTACCATATAATCATCTAGTAAACCACCACCATTAAAACGCTCATCTATAACAGCCCCTTCTTTATCTTGCTGTGCAAAGTAATATCTGTTGAAAGATACAAACCCTGGACCTCCTGTATTTGGAACCCAGATATAACCGAGGCGTCCATTTGATAGTTTGTCGACTAACCTACGATTGTCTTCCACCCAAGTCCGTTGTCTCAAAGAGTTTTCGTTAGAAATAGGTTCTACAATTTCAGTCCAATGGCCTTTAAATTCAGGTTTGTCATTAATATGTAAAAGGGTTTGTTTTCCTGATGTACCATCAAGATATTTGTAAAAATTGTCGTCAGCCTTTATTTCGTTTCCGTTAATACCCACAATATATTGGCCTTCTTTTATGTTTAGTCCAGGCGCATCTAATGGTCCTGTTAAACCTGGATTCCAACTTTCTGTTGTGTATATACGGTCAATTTTCCAATGGCCTTTATCTAGTGCTAAATCGGCTCCGAGTAATCCTGTTGTAGAACGTTCTACATCTGGATAATCACCTCCAAACACAAAGCTGTGCCCAACGGATAACTCACCATTTACCTGATCTAAAATATAATATAAATCTGTACGATGTTTTATAAACGGAACCAATGGAGCGTAACGTTTATATACAACGTTCCAATCACGCCCATGCATGTTGGGATCGTAAAAATAATCGCGCTCGTATCTCCAAGCCTCTTCAAACATTTGTTCCCATTCGGCAGAACGATCTAATTTCATTTGTAGATTAACCTTAAGACGTTTGCCTCCTTTTGCATCGCTACCGCTTGTGCTTATAACTTGCCAATCACCATTAATTTGAGCAAGCATGTGTTCACCGTTTGTGGTTACAGAAACTGAACGTACGCCAGAAGCAAATTCTTTGCTTTCTTGTTTTTCAAGATTAAATTTATGTAGTGTTGCACCTCTGTCATTTGGAATGTATTCGGAAATAAACATTGATCCTTTTGGGCCAGCAATGATATAACCATAATTTCTTGAAGGTATTGAAAGCGCTAGCGTACGACGACCAATAGCTTCAAAATCTATAATCATGGATTTATTTTCGTCGTCCTTCTTTTCTTTATCTTCTTTTTTTGCTTTGTCTTCACTTTTGCTGTCGTCCTCTTTTTTTATGTCTTCTTCATCACTTTTGGGTTTAAAAGGGGAATCGTCGTTAGCATCTAAATTAATGACATAAGCGGAGTAGGCTGGGTTTGCTGTCATAGAGCTTGTGTTAGCCCAACCAGAACCAAGAGCTACATCGGTACTCGCTAAAAAGTAGAGTTGTTTTTTGTTTAAATCCCAAGCCGGTGAAAAAGAATCGGCGAAAGGATCTGTAATTGGTGTTGATGTGTCGTTTTCAATAGAGTAGATATAAATCTGTCTAAAGTTATTTGAAGCCGATTTTTCATAAGCAATCCATTTACTATCTGGGGACCATTTTAATTCAATACTGCCACGCTCTAGGTTGGTGCCGCCTATGTCAAAGGTTTTTATTTTTTTTGTCTCTAAATTCACAAAACGCAAGCGCACATCATCATCAACAAAGGCAATGTGCTTTCCATCCGGAGACCATGTTGGGTTCCAACCCAATTTAGATTCTCCAATAGAAATGACTTCAGGTTTTGATAAACCATTCTGATCTGAAATCATTAACGTATAATTTTTTCTATCGGCATCAGAAAACCAAGCTATCTTATCTCCTTTTGGTGACCAAATAGGACGTCTATCTGCTATGCCAGAGCTTTTAGTAATATTTCTTGAATCACCGAATTCTACAGGAATTGTAAAGATATCGCCACGAGATTGCATAATCGCTCGTTTACCATTTGGAGATAAAGATGCAGAACGTGTACTATTAGAAACATCCTCCCATTTGGTTTCAGCCCAAGGAAAATCACCAACCACAGTAATTGATAATTGGGTGTGCTTACCTGTTGAAATGTTCATGATATGTAAATAACCATCACGTTCATAAACCAAAGTATCTCCATAACCACTTAACCATTTAATATCAGAACCTTTAAAGGTTGTGATTTGCTCAATTGATTTTGTCTTCGGATTGTAAGACCAAATATTAGCGACTAAATCGCGATCTGATAAAAAATAAATGTGATCGCCTAACCACAAAGGCTGAATGTCTGTTGTTTTTTTATTAGGTAGTAAAACTTCGTTCTGCGTTTTTAAATCTAAAATAATAAGTGGCGTATTTTGGCCGCCTCTATAGGCGCGCCATTCTTCATCCCAACGATCCATTTTATCTAAAATTAATTGCGTTCCATCTGGTGAATACGACCCATCATTACTCCATTGTTTGGTAAGTAATTTTGGAGCGCCACCTTCAACTGAAATTGTATAAAGGCGATTATATGGACGTGGAGCTGTTGCTCTGTTACTTGCAAATAAGACGTGCTTTCCGTCGTTGGTCCAACCTCTAACTATAGAACCACTAGGATGCCAAGTTAAGCGTTTTGGTTCTCCTCCATTTTTAGAAACGACGTAAACATTGTTTGTGCCAGCTCTGTTAGAACTAAATGCAATCCAATTACCATCTGGTGAAAAGTATGGGTTAGATTCCACAGCAGCAGTCGAGGTGATGCGTTTAGCTTCGTTTGAATTTAATGCCGAAATCCAAATATCACCACCATAAGTATATGTGATATGGGTTTGACTGATATCTGGTTGTCGTAGTAACCTTGTCCCTTGAGCAAATGTAGTTAGGCTTGATAGTAGGAATAAAAGAGCGAAAAATGAGGTTTGGAAATTCGTTTGAAACTTTAACTTCATATGAGGTAATGGATTAAATTAAAAGGTTGACGTTCTAAAGTTACAAATAAGAGTGTTAAGAGCATAAGTTAAAGTCTCTTTTAAAAGAAATGACTAAATCATTTATTGAATTTCGTTATAACGCAAATGCAGTTATAACCTTTAGAAGTATGAGATTTTAAAGGGAATTCTATTTTTTTAGTGAAGTTGAGAACCTCTTGAATACTATGAGTTTATAAATATTAAAATTATTGAGGTTGTTTTAGTTACTTGTATTTAAAGTATTGGCACTGAAAAATTAGGTGGGTTTTGACTGGTTTTCTTCAGTTTTACCATATTCTTCTGTATAAATTTTAACCAAAGCCATAAAAATACTTATAAGTAAGGGGCCAAAAATCAAACCGATAAATCCAAATAATGGCACTCCTACAATAACACCTATAAGGGTAACTAAAGGATGTACATCATCGAGCTTTTGTAATACATATAACCGAATAATATTATCAGTAGAACCGACAACAACAATACCATAAATTAAGATGCCCCATGCTTGAGCAGATTGGCCACTAGATAAGGTTAATATAAAGACAGGAATAATGCCCACAAAAGTACCTATAAAAGGGATCATGGATCCAATGGTAACTATGACAAACCAAAATAACGGATCTTCAACTCCAAAAATTAAAAAACCAATCAACGCTATAATTCCTTGGGCTATGGCCACTAATGGAATTCCAATGGCATTTGATTTGACCATGGCTTGGATTTCGCTACCAATTTCAGAAATATTTTTATTATTCATTGGGATGTAGTTTTTAAGCGATTGCCTTAATTGCTTACGATTGGTAAGCATAAAATAAAGCATAAAGTACATTAGTCCTAAAGCGACAAGTAAGTTAAACGTACTGCCAGCCATGCTTTGTGCGCTTTCAGAAAGCCATGTGGTGATTGCTTCTGTATCAATTTGAGAATTAATGTCAAAGCCCGTTTTAAATTTTAATTGGCCGACTTGATCTTTAAATGCATCAATAACTTTTTCACTATTACTAGCTACATCCGAAATTTTGTTTCCTAGCATAATACCAAAACCCGTTAGAGGTACCATTATAATAATGAAGGAACTAAGCATCAAGGTTAAAGCAGCTAGCGTAGGATTCCAATTATATTCATTAACTAATCGTTTCATTAGTTTTCGAAGCAATATGTAAAATGTAATTGCGCCTAAAACACCGCTCAAGTATGGTAACATTTCACCAAAAATTAGACTTCCAAAAAGTATAATTAATAGTAAAATGAAAATTTGACGAATTATTTTAGGCGCAATTTGTGTCATTGGAAGAGTGTTTTAGTCTTCTCAAAGGTAATTGCAAACTATTTATAGGCTTACTTTAATCCCGCAAAATGTTAACTCAGATAACTAAATTATATGGCAATTTCAATTTGATTATGTAAGATGTCTTCAAAGACTTCACGTTTTCTAATGAGTTGCGCCTTACCTTTATATAGCAATACTTCGGCAGGTCTGTAACGCGAATTGTAATTGCTGGCCATAGAGTAACAATAAGCTCCTGCATTTTTAAAGCAAAGAATATCTCCTTCGTTTATTTCTGAAATCCGCCTGTTATTAGCAAAAGTGTCCGTTTCGCATATGTAACCAACAACCGAATAAAAACGTTCACGCCCTTTAGGATTAGAAATGTTTAAAATATCGTGTTGAGAACCATATAACATTGGTCTTATTAAATGATTAAATCCAGAATCTATTTGAGCAAAAACTGTAGAGGTGGTTTGTTTTACAACATTAACTTTTGCTAAAAAGACACCAGCTTCGCTCACTAAAAATTTACCAGGTTCAAAAGCTAAGGTTAAATCTTTACCGTATGCTTTACAGAATTCATTGAAGCGTTTTGATAGTTTGTCTCCTAATTCTTCAATATTGGTTTCTATGTCCCCTTTTTTATAAGGCACTTTAAATCCTGAACCAAAATCTATAAACTCAAGCGTTTTAAAGTTCTTAGCCGTTTCAAATAAAATCTCGCTGGCATATAAAAATACGTCAATATCTAGAATATCACTTCCTGTATGCATGTGAATACCGTTAATATTCATCTTTGTATTTTCTACAATACGTAATAATAATGGAATCTGATGTATAGAAATTCCAAATTTGCTATCTATATGACCAACCGAAATATTAGTATTTCCTCCAGCCATAACATGAGGATTTATTCGAATACAAACAGGAATTTTTGGATGTTTGGTTCCAAATTGTTCTAAAATAGAGAGGTTGTCAATATTTATCTGAACGCCTAATTTTGCGGCTTCTTCAATTTCTTCAAGAGATACTCCATTAGGTGTAAAAATGATATCTTCAGGTTTAAAACCAGCTTTTAATCCTAATCGTAATTCCTGAATAGAAACCGTATCAATACCTGATCCTAGCTTATTAAACAATTTTAAAACAGAAATGTTAGAAAGGGCTTTAACAGCGTAATTCAACTTTAGCTGTTTTACCTTACTAAATGCTTTTGTTAATCGTTTATATTGAGATTCTATTTTTTCAGCGTCATAAACATAAACCGGACTCCCAAAGTCTTTAGCAATCTGTAATAAGGTACTATCTTTCATTCTTTATCTTTCTTAAAATTATCTGGCGAAAATAGATGTAATCCATCCTATAAACATAAAAAATGAAAAAATATAGCTATTTTTACACAAAATGTTAAATAGTTAACAAAATGAAACAGATATTTAAAAGGAAACTATTTTTTAAGTCCTAATTGAAGCTTTTTAAAATATGAGAACACAGTGGTTTTACGCGTTCTTCGTCTTATAATTATTTGTTTCACTATTATCAAAATTTAAACCTGTGAAAACTATTGCGTCCTGTGTACAAGATATTATAGTTGCTAGTCCTTTTTTAGAAGAAGGCTTATCTCGAGAGATTATTAATTTTTCAGCTTTAGCAAAAGATTTGAACGCACCTATTTCTAAAATGTTACGAAAACCTGTAAAAGATGGAGCGATTATGATGGCATTACGTCGTTATCAGCAACCCTTAAATCTTGAAAATTCAAAAAGTTTAAAGAAAACCTTTAGTCAATTAGGAGATATTACGGTACGGTCTAACTTAAGTGATTTTACATTTCAAAATTCAAAAACATTAATCCATAGTCACTCTCAAATTTTAGAGAAGATAAGTGAAAATCATCAAATATTTTATGCCTTTACGCGTGGTATGTTTGAAAGTAATATTATCATTTCAACTTCTGAAAAAGAAGATATGCTCAAAGCATTTAAAAATGAAACACAAATAGGTTTAAAAGAAAAATTATCTGCTATTAGTATATATTTACCTAAGGGGAGTTCTAAAATAGTTGGCTTATATTATCAAATATTTAAGCGCTTGGCATGGGAAAATATCACATTATATGAAGTGGTTTCTACAACAAATGAGTTTACTATTGTAGTAGAGGATTATTTGGTAGACAAGGCCTTTTCTGCTATAAAGCGTTTAATAGATTAATCCTATAATTTAGAAAATGAGAAACCTATATAAATCAATTTTAAAAACAATTGGTAGAAACTATTAGTATGCTTATTTTTGTTGGACCAATAAATTTCTGATTAAAAATGAATTTACACGAATATCAAGGAAAAGAATTATTAAGCAGTTTTGGAGTACGAATCCAAAGAGGAATTGTAGCTCAAAGTGCTAAAGAAGCTGTTGATGCAGCAAAGCAATTAACAGCTGAAACTGAAACAGGTTGGCATGTTATAAAAGCACAAGTTCATGCAGGTGGACGTGGAAAAGGCGGAGGCGTTAAATTGGCCAAAAACCTTAAAGAAGTTGAAGAAATTGCAGGACAAATCATAGGAATGGATTTGGTAACACCTCAAACTTCTGCAGAAGGAAAACGTGTTCATCAAGTTTTAGTTGCTGAAGATGTTTATTATCCAGGTGAAAATGAGCCAGACGAATATTATATGTCTGTTTTATTAAATCGTGCAACAGGAAGAAATATGATTGTATATTCTACAGAAGGTGGAATGGACATTGAAACTGTTGCCGAAGAAACACCAGAATTAATACATAACGAAGAGATTGATCCTTCAACTGGTATATTGCCTTTTCAAGCACGTCGTATAGCCTTTAACTTAGGGTTATCAGGTACTGCTTTTAAAGAAATGACAAAATTTGTAACAGCTTTATATACTGCTTACGATAAATCGGATGCGTCTTTATTTGAAATCAACCCAGTATTAAAAACTAGTGATAGTAAAATAATGGCTGTTGATGCTAAAGTTACTTTAGATGATAACGCATTATACAGACATAGAGATTTAGCTGAATTACGTGACTTACGCGAAGAGAATCCAATTGAAGTTGAAGCAGGTGCTTTAGGTTTAAACTATGTAGACTTAGACGGAAACGTTGGTTGTATGGTTAATGGTGCTGGTTTAGCAATGGCAACTATGGATTTAATTAAGCAAGCAGGTGGTGAGCCAGCTAACTTTTTAGATGTTGGTGGTACTGCAGATGCAGCTAGAGTAGAAGCAGCTTTTAAAATTATATTAAAAGATCCTGCTGTAAAAGCTATCTTAATCAACATTTTTGGTGGAATTGTACGTTGTGACCGTGTTGCTCAAGGTGTTATTGATGCTTATAAAAACATGGGTAATATTAATGTTCCTATCATTGTACGTTTACAAGGAACAAATGCAGATATCGCAAAAGAATTAATTGACAATTCTGGATTAGATGTAATGAGTGCTACTGAGTTCCAAGAAGCAGCTGATAAGGTGCAACAAGTTTTAGGATAGTATTATTTTATACTAAACAGTTAATTATAAATTAAAAAGGTTCTCAAATTTGAGAACCTTTTTTGTTAGTTATAAATGTAACCCACATTCTGTTTTGGGATTGTTATTCCATCGTCCACTCCTATCTTTTCCTGGAACAGTACAATGCTTACAACCAATAGAATGATAACCCTTTGCAACTAATGGGTGAAAAGGGAGTTGATGTTCTTCAATATAAGCATCTCTTTCTTTTTTTGAAACATCCAATAAAGGGTAGAATTTTAAAATATTACCACGTATTTCAAAAATATCTAAAGATGCTCTGTGATCACTTTGCCATTCCATTAAGCCAGACATCCAAATTTTATAATGTTGTTTAATACGGTCTAAAGGCTGTACCTTATTTATAGAACAACAGAAATCAGGATTCTTTTTCCAAGTTTCATCTTTGGTGGTAAACTCGTGTTCTTCTTTAATTGCAGATACAGATTTTACATTGAGATTGTACTTAGCTTGTAAAATGGATTTGTACTTTAAAGTATCATCAAAATGGTAACCCGTATCAATAAAATAAATTTCTTGCTTTAGGTTTGTATCAGACACTAATTTTAACAAAAATGCAGATGTAGCAGCAAAAGAACTTGTGACCATAACATCTGTAGTCTCAAAATCTTTATACAGTTGTGCTATACGTTGACAAGAAGTAAGTGGCTTATACTTTTTATTTAATGCTTTTATATCTTCAATAGAAAAATACTGTTGTGGATCAATTTTGGGTGTTGTTTCAAACATGGATAAATTTCTTCTGTTGAGTACAAGTTATTAACTTAAATTTTAAGTAAAAAATTTACTTCTAAATTTTATGGATATTTTAATTTACTCCTTCTTTTTTTTAGGTTTTGGCATTGGACCTCTTAAATGGATGATTAATCCATTTAAAAAATTTCGTAGAATTTGATCTCCACATTCCATATATTTAGGATGGTCTTCATTTCTGAACATGGCATTAAGTTCACTTTTAGAAATTCTGAAGTCAACTAATGATAAGATTTTTACAATATCATCATCTCTTAGTTTATGTGCTACTCTTAGCTTTTTAAAGATGTCGTTGTTTGTCATTTTAGAGTTTTAATTATGTTGTTTGTGATATAAAGTCTGTTATTTTTAATAGTAGGAAATTAAGGTTTTTTATTTAACCAATCATAGGCTTTATTAAAATTTGTAGCCCATAATTTTTCATTATGTTGGCCTCCTTCAACAATATGATTTTCAATATGTGTTTCCTTAACTCCTTTAAATTTTAATAATTTAAGCATTTCTTCTAATTTCGGAATCATAGTTTCTCCTTCATCAGTACCAGCTAAAAAATAAAATTTTGAAGTTTTTGGGATATCAGTTGATGCTACCATTTCGAAAATTTCAGGATTAATCCAAAATGAAGGTGAGAATGCTACAGCGGTTCCAAATGTTTCAGGATATTTTATTGCAGCATAGAATGATATTAAGCCACCTAAAGACGACCCAAATATTGTAGTGTTTTCTGTTTCTGATTTTGTTCTATAGCTAACATCAATATGAGGTTTTAAGGTGTTTTTTATAAATTTTAAATAGGAGTCACCTTTTCCGCCACCATACTTTTCATGTTTATACGGTGTGAGTTCATTTATGCGTTCTTCATTGCCATGTTCTATGCCAATAATTATACTTTGGTTGTCTATTAATGTATCCATATATTCATCAACTTCCCATTCTCCTACATAAGATGTTGTAGCATCAAATAAATTTTGTGCATCATGCATATAAATCACAGGATACGATTTTTCTGATTTTTCATATTCTGAAGGCAAATACACCCAAATTGTTTTCGACGTATTTAATTGAGGAGCAGCAATTGAAAATCGTTTAACTTGTTTAGAGGCAGTGCTTTGGGCTGTTAGTTGAGTGGTTGTAAATGCTAAAATAAGCAGGTATAAATACGGTAATTTCATCCTGTTGCTTGTCTTGTGAGTTGACAAAAGTTTAAAAAAATCGACTAAGTACATTTAATTTTTCGACAAGATACATTATATCAACGACAATAAAATAAACAACCTCTGTAACTTTACAGTATTAAATAATCCCCTCTTAATAATGATAAATCGTGCTGAAAAACTGAGCTTACTTTCTGAAATGATAGCATTCGCTCAAACAGATGAAAATATAAGGACTATTGAATATAATTTTTTATTCAGTATTGCCAAACAATTAGATATATCTAAAGAAGATTTTGAATACCTTTTTAATCATCCTGTGACATATGTTAACTTAAAATCTCATAGCGAAAGGATTGTTCAATTTCATAGATTAGTACTTCTAATGAATTTAGATCACAAAGTCGCACCAAAACAATTGGTTAAAATTCACAATTTTGGATTACGAATGGGATTAAGTCATGAATCAATTAACCGCGTTCTAGATTTAATGGATAGTTTTCCTAATAAAATTGTACCACCAGATTTCTTGATTGATATTTTTAAAGTGCAGTATAACTAGTTTTTAGTATCTAGTATTCAGTTTGCAGTCTCAATGGTAATTTTAAAAAGCTATCCTATTTAAATATATGCTTAATTTTTAGAACAATCTCTCTGTGAATCTTTGTGCCTTCTCTGTGTAATAATTTCAGTTTTAGTCTCAGTTTTTAATCTTGAAATTTAGTTATTGAGTTTCGGAATGTTTTCTCCTTCGGAACTTTATGTAAAATCTTCCAATCTTCCGTCAATTTTTTTAGTTTCACTCTTCACTCTTCACACTTTTTACTAATCACTGACCACTGATTTACACCTTTAACTTCTCTAACTTACTCTGATAGGCTGTAATTTCATCTCTAAAACGAGCGGCTTCTAAAAAGTCTAAAGCCTTTGCGGCTTGTTCCATTAATTTGCGTCGTTCTCTAATTTTCTTTTCGAGTTCTTCTTTTGTTAAATATTCGCTTTCTGGTTCTGCAGCTATTTGCGCATCTAATTCGGTCCGATAAGTACTTACGGAGTTTTTAGTTAATGCACTATCTAAACTCTTATTTAAAGCTTTAGGTACAAGATTGTGTTTTGTATTGTATGCAATTTGTTTTTCACGACGATAATTAGTCTCATCAATAGTTTTTTGCATGCTTTTTGTAACTTTATCAGCATACATTATAGCTTTTCCATTTAGGTTTCTTGCGGCTCTACCAACAGTTTGTGTTAGTGAACGCGCAGATCTTAAAAAACCTTCTTTGTCAGCATCTAATATGGCTACAAGTGATACTTCGGGTAAATCTAGACCTTCACGCAGTAAGTTAACACCAACCAAAACATCAAATACCCCTTTTCGTAAATCTTGCATAATTTCAACACGCTCCAGAGTATCTACATCACTATGGATGTATCGGGTTCGTACCGAAATTCGAGTGAGGTATTTCGTCAATTCTTCCGCCATTCGTTTGGTCAACGTGGTTACTAAAGTCCGTTCGTCTTTTTCAACACGATTTTGAATTTCTTCAATTAAATCATCAATCTGATTTAGGCTTGGGCGCACTTCAATAATAGGGTCTAATAAGCCTGTTGGACGAATGACTTGCTCTACATAAACACCATCTGTTTTTTGCATTTCGTAATCGGCTGGAGTGGCCGATACATAGATTACTTGGTTTTGAAGTGCTTCAAATTCTTCAAACTTTAAAGGTCTGTTGTCCATGGCTGCTGGCAATCGGAAACCATAATCAACTAAGTTGACTTTTCTGCTTCGGTCACCTCCGTACATGGCATGAACTTGTGAAATGGTCACGTGACTTTCATCAACCACCATTAAAAAATCATCTGGAAAATAATCGAGTAAACAGAACGGGCGTGTTCCTGGTAAACGTCCGTCTAAATATCGCGAATAATTCTCAATACCTGAACAATACCCTAATTCTCGAATCATTTCTAGATCAAATTCTGTACGCTCTTTAAGACGTTTGGCTTCAAGATGTTTACCGATTTCTTTAAAGTAATCGTATTGTTTTACCAAATCATCTTGAATATCTTTTATTGCCGCATTTAGTACATCAGGTGAGGTTACAAACATATTTGCAGGATAGATATTTAGACGATCGTAGCGTTCTATAACTTCGTTGCTTCTGGCGTCAAACGCTTCAATTTCTTCAATTTCATCACCAAAGAAGTGAATTCTAAATGCATGATCAGCATAACCAGGAAATACATCTACGGTATCACCTTTTATTCTAAAGTTTCCGTTTTTGAATTCAGATTCCGTTCTAGAATATAAACTTTGAACCAGTTGGTGTAATAGTTTAGTACGAGAAATAACTTGATCGCGTTCTATAGAGATGACATTCTTCTGAAATTCTACAGGATTTCCAATACCATATAAACACGATACTGAAGCAATCACAATCACATCACGACGACCAGAGAGTAGGGAAGATGTGGTACTTAAACGCATCTTCTCTATTTCCTCATTGATAGATAAATCTTTCTCTATATAAACGCCAGAAACGGGAATGTATGCTTCGGGTTGGTAGTAATCATAGTACGATACAAAATACTCAACAGCATTCTCAGGAAAAAACTGTTTGAATTCTGAGTAGAGTTGTGCAGCTAAAGTTTTATTATGTGCCAAAACCAAAGTTGGTCGTTGTACTTCTTCGATAACATTGGCAACAGTAAAGGTTTTACCAGAACCAGTAACACCCAAAAGCGTTTGGTATTTTTCATTATCGGTAATCCCTTTTGCTAGTTTTTTTATAGCTTGTGGCTGATCACCAGTAGGTTTAAATTCAGACTCAATTTTAAATCGCATACTGCAAAGTTACGATAAAGCGCTTATAATTTAATTGTGAAGCGCGTTACAATTGCGTTAAAATAAAACGGACTTCAAGATTTAAACTCAGAAGTCCGTTTTATAGATTATTAAATATGGATACTTTTTTTATAGCAGAGGTACTTGTAATACGCTTTAATGTTTTAAAGCAAAATGCCCTCTAAGCTCTTTACCATTTTTTAATGTAATTAAATACCAGAAATCATTGGATTCTAGCAGTTCTCCATTGTAATAGCCATCCCAAGAATATTGTGAAGGGATTAATTGTTTGATAAGTTTACCGTATCTATTAAAAATAAGTATTTCTTTTACAATGCGGTTTCTGTCAATAACGGTCCAATAATCATAATCACCATCATTATTAGGAGTGAAAAACATAGGAATGAAAAGATCTACTTCAATTTCAAAAGAGAGTGTTTTTAAAACACAACCGTTACGGTCTTGAACATATAACAGGTGTAAACCAGTTGTAAGGTTATTAAAGATATTAGATATTTGAAAATCGTTGTCATCTATTGCGTATTCGTAATCTATAGATGCATCTGTCATGTTTACAGTAAGTGTTTCTTCATTTATGATAATATTAAAATCATCTAAAGTAAAATCTACAGCATCATTAATAGTAATATCAAAACTACTTTCGTTAGAGCAAGTATTTGGCGCTGTGCCTATTTCGTTATAAATGTATAAGGTTTGTGAATTTGTAATAATATCTCCAGCATTGAGTTGCGTTCCTGTACCATTTGTTCCTGTAAAATAGTTACCATTGTTTAGTGCTGGTAATATAAATTCAGAACATATAGTTTGGTTAGCAAGCGTATCTACATTTGGTGCACCAGTAATAGTAACATCAAAACTACTTTCGTTATTACAAGTGTCTGGGGCTGTACCAATTTCAACATAGATATAGATGGTTTGTGAGGTTGAAATAGTATCTCCCGCATTTAGAGGTGTACCTGTACCGTTTGGTCCTGTGTAGTAGTTGCCATTAGTAAGTGTTGGTAAGGTATATGAACCACACTCTGATTGATTAGAAAGCGTATCTACATTAGGAGTTCCACTCACTGTAACTTCAAAACTACTTTCATTTGAACAAATATCGGGAGCTGTTCCTGTTTCGTTATAGATGTAGATGGTTTGCGTTGTTGAGATGGTATCACCAGCATAGAGTTGTGTTCCTGTGCCATTAGTGCCCGTAAAATAATTACCATCAGTTAATGTTGGTAATGTATAATCTGAACATACAGCTTGATTAGCAATGGTATCTACATCAGGTGCTCCTGTAATAGTCACTTCAAAACTACTTTCATTAGAGCACGTATTTGGTGCTGTTCCTATTTCGTTATAAATGTAAATGGTTTGATTTGTTGAAATGATATCACCTACATTAAGTTGTGTTCCAGTGCCATAAGTGCCTGTAAAATAGTTACCATTAGTTAGTGCAGGTAAGGTATAACCTGAGCATGTAATCTGGTTTGAAAGCGTATCTACAGCTGGACTATCAATAATTAATTGAGCTACATTTGTAATTAAAGAACAAGAGTCGTAGATGACTTCGCAATAGTATTGATTTCCATTAAAATTTAAAGGAGCATTAGTGATATCCAACCAGCTGTTTTGTGGGTCAGAATATGGACTAGCATTAGGAACGTTTATCCAATTTCCAGAAGTATCAAGAACTTTCCATTGGTATTGGAATATGCTATTATTTAAAGATGTCGTAAACGTTACAGAACCATTCTCACAAATGGTTTGGGTTATTGGGTCAATAATATTTGGTATGTTATTTGTAATTGGATCTGCTGTATGTGATCCTAAATCCGAACAATTTTCACTAGATTGAATAGACCAATCACTACTATCATATGTCGTTTGAGGTAGTGGTGCATCTGCGTTTCTAACAATAGTATAACCTCTTTCGTCAGGTGCGTTTACAATATCAATAAGATTTCCGTTTTTAAAGAGTTTGAATTCATCATTATCATTAATCCCTGTAGGAATATTGAAATCTACATCTAGAGGAGAACAATCATTGCCGCTTCCCATTTGAATGATAAATGTATCTAGTGGTGGAATTGTTCCGGTAATGTTATTAAAAACATTATTAGGTGTTGGGTTTCCTACATCACCATAGCGTTCTATGACATAAATATTATCTAAAACCACAGGAGTGTTTGTAGGATTATAAAGTTCTATAACTGCATAGTCACCGCTATTGGCATCAAATATTTCTGAAATATAAATATCGGCAGGTTCACAATCTGAAGTTATCAACGTAAAATCTGCAGCAGATGTCCCAGTGCAACCTCCATTACTTACAATTGAAATGCTAGAAGTATCGCTTATACCAGCAGGTATAATAGCAGTAATTTGATTGTCATTTATAATGGTGAATGTAGTGTTAACACCATCGATAGAAACCGAAGCAGTAGCATTAAAATTACTACCACTAATTGTAATCAATGTGTTTTCCGGTCCACTAGAAGGTGTAAATGTATTAATTATTGGAGCAGGACAAAAGTTATTATCTGTTATAGCATCGCTAGCCATTATGGCATAAGCGTTCGTTATAAAAAATAAACTTAAGACGTAGGTATAGTGAATTAATAAATTAATGCGCGTCATTACTTCAAATTAAACGTTGAAAAAATAATTGATTTATTTATTGAGGTACACCCAACCTGTATAAGGTTTAGAACTTGTATTAGGCTCATTTAAATATAATACGTAGAAGTAAGTGCCTACAGGTAGTACTTTATCTGTATGCATTAAGCCTTTGTTTGCTGTTCCGAACCATTTTTTAGTATTGTTGCCTTCAAAAACTAAAGTACCGTATCGGTTATAGATTTCCAACTTATGGTTGGTGTAGACATCATATAGTCCTTGAATGTTAAACCAATCATTCTTGTTGTCATTATTAGGTGAAAAACCATTTGGTATAATTGGTTCATCTACTAATGCAGCAATGTTAAAATCGATGGACTTAATAATACAACCATTAGAATCTTGCACATATAAGGTGTGAGTGCCTTCAGAAATATTTGTAAATGTATTTTCACTTTGAAAACTAGAACCATCAATGGCGTATTCGTAATTTATTGTTGTGTCAGTCATGGTTATCGTTATTGAATCTTCATTGATGTCAATATTCGAATCCGTTAAAGTAAAATCTGTAGAAGGATAAATTGTAACATTAAAGCTGCTTTCGTTATTACAAGTATCTGGAGCTGTACCAATTTCATTAAAAATGTAAATGGTTTGTGAGGTTGAAATAATAGCGCCAGCACTAAGTTGTGTTCCTGTGCCATTGGTTCCTGTAAAATAGCTGCCATCTGTAAGGTTTGGTAAAATAAATTCAGAACAAATAGACACATCAGAAAGGGTGTCTACATTTGGCGTGCCAGTAACATTAATATCAAAACTACTTTCGTTAGTACAAATATTAGGAGCAACTCCAACTTCATTATAAATATAAATTGTTTGTGATGTCGATATGATATCTCCCTCATTTAAAGCTGTACCATTACCATTAACAGCGGTAAAATAATTTCCATTAGTAATACTTGGTAGCACATATTCAGAGCAAACCGTTTGGTCTGCTAATACACTTACTAATGGGTTTCCACTAATAGAAACGGTGAAGCTAGATTCATTTTGGCAGGTATTAGGAGCAGTGCCAGATGTGTTAAAAATATAAATGGTTTGGAAAGAGGTTATAATATCTCCGGCATTAAGCTGAGTTCCTGTACCGTTAGGTCCTGTATAGTAATTTCCGTTAGTTAACTCAGGTAATGTATAATTAGAGCATACAGTTTGGTTTGGCAAAGTATCTACTTCAGGATTTGAAACCTCAAGTTGAGCCGCATCTGAAACAAGGTTACAACTTACAGATGATAGTAAACAGTAATATTGAAGACCATTAAAACTAGTAGGCGCATTAGTAATGGTTAGGGTGTTGGTAGTTGCACCAGAATAATTACTGTCATTATTGACATTTACCCAGTTTCCTGAAGCGTTAAGAACTAGCCATTGGTAAGTATATGAGCCTGTATTTACAGCTACAGAAAAAGTTGCTGTACCATTTTCGCAAATGTCCTGATTATTAGGTTGTGTAATATTTGGAGTAGAACTCGCATCTGCAGTGTGCGATCCTAAATTTGAGCACTCTTCAACCTCTAATAATAACCATTCGTTAAGGTTAAATGTTGTACTTGGAGCAGATGCATCTGCATTTCTAATAAAAGTATAGCCTACTTCATCATCTGTATGCATGACATCTATGATAGCTCCGTTTTTTAGTAATTTAATTTCATCATCTTCATTAATACCAGCAGCTACAGATGTACCAGCAGTTAAGCCACTACACGTATTGCCTGTACCACCCATTTCGATAATATAAGTACTAAGAGGCGCAATAGAACCTTCTAGTGGGATTGTAGCACTTGGAGCAACATTACCAATATCTCCAAAACGTTGCACTTCGTAAATAGAATTTAAACTTACGGCTGTATTGGTTGGATTGTAGAGTTCTATAACACCATAACTTCCTCCGTCAGAATCATAAACCTCTGAGATATAAATCTCATCAGCAGAAGTGCAATCAGAATTAATTAAGGTAAAATTAGAGGAGGTTGTTGTATTACATCCTCCAGAAGTTGTAAGCGTTATATCAGACGTATTAGAAATTCCAGAAGGAACAAAAACTGAAATTTGAGTATCACTTAGTATTGAAAAAGGAGCATTAACACCATTAAAGTCTACTGTTGTTGTCGTAGTAAAATTACTTCCATTTAGTGTAATTTCTGTATTTACAGGTCCACTAGAAGGATTAAATGTATTTATTATTGGCGCCGGACAATCTATATCGATAATAGAATTATTAGAACTATATAAAAGGTGCGCGTTAATTAATAGGGTAATTGTAAGTAGAAAAAATCGGTTATTCATTTCGTTATTTTAAGCGGTAAAAATAGATTAGTAATACGTTTTTATTGTTAAGCCTCGGTTAATATAATTATCTTTTTAATGTAAAATGACCAGTGTAAGTTTTGCCATCTATAAAATTGGCAATAAACCAATAATCGTCACTTGGGAGTGGTTCGCCATTTAGAGTTCCATCCCAACCAGCGGTCATTGCATTTTGTTGCGTAATTAATTTGCCATAGCGATTAAAAATTTGAATTGATGTTATTTGATTGAATTGTGCATCCGTGCCTATAACTTGCCAAGTAGGATTGTCATCATCTCCATTTGGTGTGAAGAATTTAGGGAACCCTAAGACTGAAATAGTTGCTTCAATAGCATCACAACCATTTTTATCTTTAATATAAACGGTGTGAAAACCTTGAGAAACATTAGTAAAGACAAAGTTATCTTGATAAAATCCATTAGGATCATCTAAAGCTATTTCATAATCACCTGTACCAGAAACAGTAATTGTAACTGTATTATTGGGAGCAACACCAGTAACACTAATTCCTTCAATAGTTGCGGATTCTGAGGGTAATACGGTTATTGTTCTACTAGAAGAGCAACCGTTTGGATCTGTAACAATTACAGTATAATTGCCAGGTTCTGTAAGGTTGTAAAATGAGGTGTTTATATCTGTAACAGTACCATTAAACTGCCATTCGTAATAATAATTATTAGGTAAATCATTAAGAACACCTCCATATATAGTTAAAGGTTCTGAAGAATCTATACAATAAATATGTGTTTCATCAGCCTCTAATAAAGGTGTATAAAGTATATTAAGATTTACTGTAGAAATACTAAAACATTGATTGTTAGTACTCACTTTTACATAAATAGTTTGAGAATTTGCTATACTATTTTCAAATGTATTAGAAAGCGCATTGGTTTCATTAAACGCATCTTCTTCGGTTTCGTAATAGGTTACATTAGAATCAACCGGAATTTGATCTAAAATAGAAGCTTCAATTTCAGATAAATCAAAAGTTGTAAAACCATCTGTAACATCGCCGTCACAACCTTGTAAATCTGGAATAGTTAAAATATTATTTGACGTTTGTAATTCTAACTCTGAGATATTAAAACAATTAGATCGATTAACAATTCGTGCATAAACGGTTTGGAAAGGGGAGGTGTTTTCAAATGTTTCAGGATTTGCAATTGCATTTATGTTTGCAATAGCATCAGTTTCTGATAAGAAAAAGCTATCCACATAAACCTCTTGGTCTCCGTTAGTTAAATCGTTAGAAGCATTAAATAAATTATAAGTGGTTATACCATCTTGATTTAAATCACATTCAATTAAAATAGCATCAGATTCAATAGGTAATGAAGCATATTCTATTATTACTTCTCCATAAGCAATACAACCATTAGCTAGCGTTACTTCTACAGTATAAGTTCCTGCCTCTGTAACAGTATAAGTACCACATGTGCCACAAATAAGAGAACCACCTTGTACTAGTACGTTATCTTTATACCAATCATAAGTGTTTTGCCCATTTTGATAAGCGTTTAATTCTAATGTTTCGCCTTCGCAAAGAGCGTTTTCAGTAGCAATAAGTCGGTTTGGTCCAATATCGGAAGACAATTCAAAACTACTAGCTTCTAAAAAAACAACAGAGTCATATCTGTAGTTATTTTCGTCTGCAATTACTAATTTAACGTGATATGTTTCATTGGGTACTACATTTGCAGTTGCTGTTAAAATCGCAGTCTGGCCATTAAAGTTTATAGGTGAGTCAGCTCCGTTAAAACTACCAAAAAAGGTCTCGTTTTCAGGAGGACAGCTACCAGGAACTCCCGGAGAAACCGTTGTTACTTTTACAGGAATGTCTGTATTTGGTACTAAAGCAATATTTTCATAAGGGGTTTGGTTATCGTCAGGACGAATTAAAAACCCAAATAAATCTGAATATTGACAGGTATTAGCATTGTTTTCTTGATATTCTTCAGAAGCAAAAATATATCTGAAGCTAATTTGTGAAGCCACAGACGTAAATTCAAATTCTAAAATGGTAGCGTTTATTGTTCCAGATTCATTCAGTGCATTTTCTAAGTCAGCATCTCCATTCCAATTTGGTGCATCATCATCACTTAAATTATTATTTGGCCCTGGGACATTATTTAATCTTCCTGTACTTAAAACTATACCGCTTTGAAAAGGAAAAGTAGAACCTGTGGCATCAAAATAGCCATAGCTTTGATCTGCTCCACCAAAATCGCCCCCAACAACATTAGTTACAGTAACATTATCTATACAATCACTATCAATTAAAATATCCTCTACAAGTTGTTGAGGCGTATAGGTTTGGCTATCTATCGTAATGTTTTGAGAATACGTAAATAAAGATACCAATAAGGCAATTAAAAGGATTATTTGCTTCATTTTTAATTTAAGGGACAGCGAAGATAAGTAACTAACTTTTATTGGGATTAAAAAAAGGTGTTAAAGGTCGTAACTTAACGACGTAATGTAAAATGACCTTTCACTTCAAAAGCAACATTACCTTGTTTTATTTCTGCTAAAAACCAATAATCACTGGCAGGCATATTGTAACCATTATATGTGCCATCCCAACCTTGAGTATGAGAGCTCAGTTGTTTTAAGAGTTTGCCATAACGGTCAAAGATATAAATAATACTTCCTGGCAAAGTTTCAATACCAACAATATGCCAGGTTGGATTTTGTGCATCACCATTAGGAGTAAAAAATGGAGGAGCATCTACAACGACCACTTCTTTAGTTACTTCTGCACAACCATTTAAATCAATTATGGTTACCGTATGATACCCTAAAGCCACATTTTCAAAAACATTAGACTCTTGAGGGAGGCCGTCGTCTAAAATATAAAGGTAATTACCAATCCCTGTAATGGTTATTGTAATATTATTTGGGTCTGAAAAGTCAACAGTTTCAGCAAGTTCTATTGTTGCTGATTCAGATTCAATAACATTAAAAACACTTGTTGTTTGACAGTTATATTCTGAAGTTACAGTAACAGAATAGGTGCCAATTTCTGTGATTTCAATTTCAGGACTTGTTTGGTTTGTAGACCATAAATAGGTGTCAGTGGTATTAGACGTTTCTGCAGAAACCGTTAAAGGTAAGTTGTCTATACAAACAACCTGATCTGGAATATTGACATAAGGTTTGCGGTTTACAATTAATGAAAAATCAATAAAACTATAACAGCCTGTTAAATTGTTTTCTATGCGAGCTGTGATAATTTCGTTGTTATACCCATTATAAGATGCGCTGTTGATATAATTTAGTCCTTCTTCGGCATCTACAGTATTGTTATAATAAGTAATACTGTAATTATTTGAATTTTGATTGCCTAAAATAATGGCTGTTTGTTGGTTTAAATTGAAATTAAAATGTCCATCAAAATCATCGTCACATGTAGTGAGATTTGGTGGTTGATTGGCTATAGGTAGTGGGTTTACACGTAGCTCAATTGGGAAAACATAAAAACAATGTGTGGTGCTGAATTCTACACGCGCATATATAGTATCATTTGTACTTGTATAACTATAATTAGTGTCTAATTCATTTTCATTAGCATTAGCGTCAATTTCAGAAGCGAAATAACTAAAAAGCACATTAAAATTGTTGTTTGAAATCTCTTGATTTAGAGTGGTTAAGTCGAAACTGTTAGTGTCGTTTTCACAAATGTCAAATACATTGATAGCATTAGTTGCTGGTGGCAGATTTACATTTAATTCTAGAGGAACATAAGTGTAGCAAAGGGCTGTTGTATTGTAGGTTTTTATAAAAACGGTTTGTGGATTGCTAATGTTAGAATAATTTTCAGGATTTAAAATAGGGTTGCTATCAGTTTGTAAATCGTCAAATGTTTTAAAATAAGAGATATTATTATCAGGGTTTGATGTTGAAAATAAATCAGTTTCAGCCAGTGTTAAATCAAAAGTTGTCACAGCATCATAATTATTGTCGCAGGCTATAAGTGGTTCTGGTATATTAGGATGTGGATTTACAATTAAAGTAAAATCAGTTAAACTAAAGCAACCTGTTTCATTATTTTCAATTCTTACAATAATTAATTGTTCATTTAATCCTGTATATAAAGGTCCTATAGCATTATCACCACTTTCTGCATTTTCAGTATTAAGGTGGTAGGTTACTGTAAAATCATTAGAGTTTTGCGTTCCTAAAACAGTATTGGTTTGCAATTCCAGATCAAAAGAAGCTAGCCCATCATTAGAGTCGTCATCACAAGCTTCAATGTCGTTGGGTTGATTAGCAATAGGAAGTGGATTAACCTGAAGGATAAAGTCATAAACATAAAAACAACCTGTAATAGGATCTTCTACACGAATAAAAATATTGTCGTTTATGCTTTGGAATGTGTAGTTTGTAGCTAATGGACTCGTATTGTTTTCTGCATTATTATAAGTTTCAAAATATGAAAGTAAGGCTTGCGTTTCAGGATTTATAATGGCGAATTCTACTTCAGAGAGGTCAAAATTATTTGTTGGGTTATCGCAAATTTCAAACACTTCAAAATCATTGATTGGTGGTGGTAAATTAGTGTTTATTTCTAATGGAACTGTTGTGTAGCAATTAGCAGCATTGTTAAAAACTCTAATGTATAAGGTTTGTGGATTGCTGAGGTTGGTGTAATTTGTTGGAGACGAAATTTGATTTGTGTTTGCTTCTAAATCGTCTAGTGTTTCAAAATAAGAAATTGAAATGTTACTTGGTATTGTGGGAAATAAATCAGATTCTGCCGTTGTAAGATTAAAGGTGTTTATACCATCATAATTTGTGTCGCAAATAGTTATTGGAGTTGCACTTGAAGGAGCAGGATATACGATGGCATTAAAATTGGTTATAGAAAAACATCCTGTATCTATGTTTGTGACTCTAGCAAAAATGGTTTCATTGTTTTGAGCATTGTAATCTTCTGGTAATGCGTTTTCTCCATTTTCAGCATCTTCTATAGAATTATGGTAACTGACTATAAATACAGTTGAGTTTTGCCCTTGAAGAATTGTACTGTTTTGTGCAGTTAAATTAAAAACTTCAAAGGTGTCGTTAGAAGTGTCATCACAAGTTTCAATATCATTAGGTTGATTTGCGATAGGTAATGGGTTAATCACAAGATCAAAAGGATAAGTAATGTAACAACCGGTTGTACTGTAAGCTAATCGTACAACAATATTATGAGATGCTGCCGTATATATATAATTAGTGTCTATTGGGTTTATATTCGCAATAGCGTCTGCATTTGTATTATGATAGCTAAATACAATATCTGTTGTATCATCTACAATCATATGGTTTACTGATAGTAAGTCAAAACTAGACGTGGGATTATCACATATTTCAACGATTTCAAAGTCATTAATTGGTGGCGGTAAATTAATAATTAAGTCTAAAGGAACAGTTACAAAACAGTTGCTAATAGTGTTATTTACTTTTATATAAACAGTTTGCGGATTTGTGATATTGGTATAGTTTTCAGGATCTAAAATAGGATTTAAATCGGCTTCTAAATCTTCAATAGTTTCAAAATAAGAAACGACTATATTATCTTGTCTTACATCTAATATGTCTTCTTCTGCAATTGTAATATCCCAAGTTAAAATCCCATCATGGTTATCGTCACAACGTTCAATAGGTGTTGAAGGATATACAACAGGAGCAGAAATGATATTAATTTCAAAAGCATTAATTCCTTTACAATAATTGCCATTATCTACTCTAGCAAAAAGCTGTTGTGGGTTTGTAGAATTGGTATAAATTAAAGGCACTGCATTAAGATTGTTATTTGCGTCAAATTCTGAAGGGTGAAATGTAATAGTTAAAGTTTCTGGACTATTCGCTATCATTTCTGCAATGGTTTCATTAAGATCAACGGTTACAAAACCATCATTACTAATATCATCACAAAGGGTAATTGTTTCAGCAGGATTAAAAATAGGAATTGATCCCACTTCTAACTGAAATGAAGAAGTGCCAAAACAATCTGGATCGGATAAGTTTTCTACTCTAACATATATAATTTGAGCGCTAGTAGTATTTTGGTAAACGGAATATTTATCAATAGCATTAATACCTGCAATAGCATCAGCCTCCGTTTCAAAATATAAGACTTGTTTGTTGGGTTGTCCGTTTAGTATTTCAGCATCTTTTAAATAAAAATAAAAGTCAGCAACACCACTAATATCTGCTTCGCAATTTTCGAAATTTGTAATTGGTATAAATTGTGGTATCGTATTAATGTAGACATAAAATCCTGAAAGACTATAACAGCCTGTTGTTTCATTTTCTACTCTTGCATAAATGTACTCTGTTGAGGTTGTGTAATTGGCAGGATTAGCAATTTCATTTTCTCCTGCAATTGCAAAACTATAATCATTGTAAAATGTAATGTTAAAACCAGCCGTTGTGCTTGTGATTTCTGGTATTTTAGAAACTAAATCTACGGTAGAAATACCATCGTTATCGTCGTCGCAAACAATTATAGACTCAGGGTACATGATAGTTGGAGCACTAACAACATTGACTTCTAAGGTAGAAATGTCATAGCATCCTGTTTGTGAATTGGTAACTCTTATATGAAATAATTGCGGATTAGATGTGTTGTAATAATAATTAGGAAGTATATTTTCATTGTTTATAGCGTCTTCCTCTGTAATATAATATTTTACATTTACAGCAGGTACACCTTGAGCAGCAACACTATTAAAAGTTTCCATAATTAAAGTGGTAAACCCATCATTGTCTTCATCACAATAATCTGTACTTTGAGGTGTTAAAACTATTGCTGGAGAAATTTGTAGTACAACATCTACATATTCTATACACTCGCCGTCTACAACAGTTGCATATATTATTGTGCCATTATCTGTAACATTAAAAGGGACGGTTTTATTTAAAACATTTATAGCATTTTCTCTGTCATTTTCAGTTTCAAAAAAGGTGATTTCAAATTCGTCATAGCCATCAGCAAGATCTGTTTCAACGTCATTTAGGTCAAAATCAGCGATACCATCATTAGATTCGTCATCACAAACTATAACGGCTTCATTGGATATCCCTGTTTGAATAATATTAGCATGCAATTCAAGATTGGTAACCGTATAACAACCTGTGGTAGGATCTAAAACACGTATATAAATTAATTGAAAAACAGGTGTTGTATTTTGATAGTTTTCAGGATCAGGTATTGGGTTTAAATTGTTGTGAGCATCGTAAAACGTGGTGTGGTAACTAACATCTAAGCCTGTAACTCCTTGTAAAACATTATCGATAACACTAGTTAAATCAAAATCTTCAAAGCCATCTTCGTCTTGCTCACAAGCGTTAATCCACTGATCGTTTAAGTTAATCGGTGGACTATCTTGAAATTCTATAGCAATTGATGTTGTAGAATAACAACCTGTTTCTGCATTGTAAATTCTAACATATAGAGTTTGATTTGTGTTAAAATTTGCATAAGGTGAAAGAATAGGGTTATAACCTAAATCTGCTTCGGGTTGGGAGTAATGATAAGAAATGTATAAATCATTTGCACCATTTAAAATCTGATCATTTGCAATGTTCAAATCCACAAACGTATAGCCATCTAATGTGGGATCTGCACAGGCTATTATGGTATCTGGTTCTACATATTCGGGTTTTTCATTGACAACAAGATTAAATGTAGAAAAAGCCAAACATCCGTTTATTGTATCTTCTATGAGGACAAAAATAGCTTGAGGTGAAGTTGTATTTTGTATTGTGCCAATAATTGGGGTGACACCATTTTCAGAATCTTCAAGTGTATAATGATAGCTTATATCATAGTTGGATGGAGGTACAGATGCTAGTACCTCATTGTTTTTTGTAGTGAGATCAAAATTTTCTATACCATCACCATTATCATCACAAAGAATATAATCTGAAATTTGAGTTGAAGCCTGTTCAGAATCTAGTGTAATTTCTACTGTATCTTCAATAACACAAGAGGTTTCATTGAGCTGAATGGTAATTTCAACTTTGTAAGTTCCTGAAGAAACCGCTTGTAAAATAGGATCGTTTTCACCTGTTATAGGAATATTATTTTGAAACCATTGATATGTGGCTTGTGAGTTTTGAATATCACCATTTAAAGTTACAGAATCTCCACAAGTGCTAATATCAGGACCTAAATTTACATTGGCATTAAAACTATTCCCTTCAATAAACACTGCTGAATCAAAATTTTGATCATCTTGATCTGCTATAATAAGTTTTATTTCATACTCTACATTTGGTAGAATTGTAGCAGTAGCAGAAAGTACAACTGTACGACCGTTATAATTTGTATCTCCAACGTTGTAGCCTTCAAAAAAGGTTTCGTTTTCGGCAGCACAAGATCCCGGAATTATAGGATGTATGGTGTTGGTATTTACAGGTATTGAGGTGCCAGGAATTACAGCAATATTTGTAAATGGATCAGAAGAACCCGCTTCTTTTATTAAAAAAGCAAATCCATCAGAATAAAAACAAGGATATTCTTGTTGGTACTCTTCGGACGCTAAAATATAATTGAACTGAATTTGATTAGCGACAGACACAAAGTTAAATTGTACAGAAGTCGCATTTAAGGTTTCATTTATACCTAAGGCATTTTCTAAATCAGTGTCAGTTCCCCAAGATTCATCTCCTTCATTTAAGGGGTTTGTATTAAGTACATTTCCTGCGGAATTTACATTTCCTGTAGTTAATAAGATGCCATTTTCAAATGGAAAACTAGAATTGCTACGTTCAAAATAGCCATAACTATTGATGCCATTTAAACCTCCGTTTACATTGGTTGAAATATTTGAAATTTCAACACAATTTTGTCCTAAGTTTTGTTGAATAAGTTGCTCTAAGGGTAGTGAATCGTCTGTGGTTATTTGTTGAGCATAGAAAGGAATAATACTAATTAAACAAATAAAGATGGTTAGGGTATACTTTAATTTCATTGCAATATTTTGAGAAATATGCCCTAGCAAAATGAGCAAAATTTAATTGAAAGCAATTTAGGTGAAGAAAAAGTAATTAAAAATCCCCAGTATTGGGGATTTTTTAAGGTAAGTTACTTGTTTAATTGGATGAATGACAATTGTTTAAATTATTTTTTTTAAAATTTATCGTTTTAGGGTGAAATGTCCTTTAACTTGAAATGCAATAGAGCCACGCTGTACATCTGCTACATACCAATAATCATTTGTAGGCATTTTTTCACCATTATAGTTACCGTTCCAACCAGGCGTGTTAGAACTCAATTGGGTGATAAGTTTACCATAGCGGTCAAAAACACTAATAGTTGTACCAGGTAAAGTTTCTATTCCTACGATATGCCAAGTGTCATTAGTGCCATCATTGTTAGGTGTAAAGAATTTTGGAATATCAACAACCAAGACTTCTTTAGTAACATTAGAACAACCATTTAGGTCTATAATAGTTACAGTATGATAACCCATAGGTACATTGTCAAAAACATTAGATTCTTGAGGGTCTAAATCGTCTAATTGGTATAGGTAATCACCAATTCCGCTAATAGTTACTGTAATATTATTGGGATCTGAAAAATCAATAATTTCAGTGGTTTCAATAGTTGCAGATTCAGATTCAGAAACACCAAAATAACGTGTGTTTTCGCAACCAAATTCTGAGGTTACTTTTACCCAATAACTACCAACATTTGTGATTTCAATTTCTGGTGTAGTTTCTCCAGTTGACCATAAATAAGTATCTGTAGGGTAATTAGTATTTGCAGAAACTAATAATGGCCCACTATCTAAACAAATTACTTGATCTCTAATATCTATAATAGGAAGTGGGTTTACTATGATAGAAAATTGACCAATACTATAACAACCTGTAGTATTGTTTTCTACACGTGTGTAAATTACTTCACCATCATAAGCCATATAATTGGTGTCTAAAGCAAAATTGTTTTCTTTGGCTTTAAGTTCTGTATTATGATAAGTTACTGTAAATAAATTAGGATCTTGACCACCTAAGATACTAGCATTTTGTTGTGATAAATCGAATTCCAAAATACCATCAAAGTCATCATCACAATCTATTAAATCACTTGCTTGATTAGCAATTGGTAAAGGCTGTACTTTTAAATTAAATTGATAATAGGTTGAACAATGCGTAGTGCTATATTCTGTTCTTACAAATAAAGTGTCATAATCTGTCTGATAAGTATAATTTGTGTCTAAAGCATTTGTATTGGCAATAGCATCTGCTTCATTAGAAAAATAACTAAATAGTACATTATAATTAACGTCAGTAGCAATCTCATTGATCTCTGTTAAATCTACACTATTGGTATCATTAGCACATATAATGTATTCTTCAAAATCATTAATAAGTGGAGGTTGATTTACTATTAACTCTATAGGTTGCGTTGTATAACAGTTAGATATAGTATTAGTTACTTTAATGTAAACTGTTTGCGGGTTAGAGGTGTTTGTATAGCTTTCAGGATTACTAATTTCGTTAGCATTCGCTTCTGCATCTTCAAAATTCTCATAGTAGTTAATAAGAAGATCTTCCTGTCTAATATCTAAAATATTATCTTCTGCACTTGTTAAATCAAATTGAAGTGAGCCATCTGTATCATCATCACATTCTATTATAGGATCTGTAGTTGAAACATTTGGAGTGCTAATTACATTAACAACAAATGATGTAATAGACTGGCAAATAGTACCATTATCTATTTGTACATATATTTGTTGCGGATTTACTGTATTTGCAAATACTAGTGGAATTTCATTAATGTTATTTATAGCGTCTTCTTCCGATGTGAAGAATTTTACAGTTTGTATATCTGGAATACCAGCAGACACTTCATCAATTTTACTTGAAAAATCGAATGTTACTGAACCATCAACAGTACTGTCATCACATACAAATATATCTGTAGGTTCATTGTATTCAGGATTGGTACCAACTTCAATAGTAAAAGAAGATGTTGTATAACAAGATTCATCTGTAATATTATCAATTCTTACATAGATTTCTTGTGGATTACTAATGTTTTCGTAAACACTTGTTTTGTCTATGGCATTTGTTTTATTATCTGCATCTGCTTGACTTAGATAATAAGACACTTCTTTTCCAGTTTGCCCACTTAAGGCTTCTGTATCTTTGTTTTGGAAAATAAATTCTCCTATACCATCTGAGTTATCTTCACAAAAATTATATTCGTTAACATAGTTAGATAAATCTCCAACAAAAGGTAATTTGTTTACTATAATATCTAACTCTTCTATAGAATAACAACCCGTGTTTGTGTTTTCAACACGCATATAAACAATTTCTGTTTGTGCTGAATAATTAAACAAGTCAGTTATTGGGTTTTCATCTAATTGTGCATCACTTAGACTATTGTGAAAAGTAACAGATCTATTAGGTGTTGCTAAAATTGAGTTAGGAATACTGTTATTTAAATTAATAGGAGAAAAACCATCTCTATCTGCATCACAAATAATGATATCTAAAGGTTTTTCGCTTTCGGGTGCTGGTAATACAGTAACCTCAAAAGAGTTATAGTCGTAACATCCTGTTTGAGTAAATGTAATTCTTGGGAATAAGGTAAACGGATTGGTTAAGTTTGTATATAAGTTAGGTAATGGATTTGTATTATCAATCGCATCTTGTTCTGTTAAAAAGTAAGTTACTCCAAAACCTTCTTGTCCATTGGTAACGTCTGCATTTAAACTTGATAAATCTGTTGTTGTTAATCCGTCTTGGTCTGTGTCACAAACAATTAGGCTTACAACAGATTCAAAAGTTACGATAGGGAATAATATTAAATTAAAATCAGCGACTTCAAAACAAGTTGGACTTTCTAAAGTTATATATATTGTTTGTGGGTTGCTTTGTGAGTTATAGACAACGCTTTTATCAATAGGATTGATTTGATTATCTCTGTCTGATTCAGTTTCGTAAAAAACAACTTCAACATCTTCTAAATCATTAACAATACCTACTTCAATGTTTTCAAAATCAAATTCTTCTGTACCGTCATCACTAATATCACATAAGGTGACATCTCTAATATTTGTGGCAGTCAAAAGTAAATTAGTATGGAGTTCAATAGGAGTAACAGAAGCACAGCCAGAAGTTCCATTTTCTACTCTAATATATACGATTTGTTCTTCACTAATAATATTTTGATAGTTTGTATCATTTGCAATAGGGTTAGCACCAGAAAGTGCGTCTTCTGAAGAAACATGAAATGTTACATTAACACCTGTTATGCCTTCTAATACATCAGGAATAATTGATGTTAAATCAAAATTAGCAAAACCATCATGATCTGCGTCACAGGCATCTATAAGATGAGGTTCCATATTAATTATAGGACTCTCTATAACACTTATATCTAATGTTGTTGTTCTAATACAGCCTGTTTCAGGGTTTTGAACACTAACAAATAATTGCTCAGTTGGGTTAGTGTTGGTATAAGGCATTGGGTAAGCGTTAATACCAATAGCAGCATCACTTGCAGAGCTGTGATAAGTTACTACAAGATTAGTTTGTCCAAGAGTAATTTCGTTATCTTTAAGAAAATTTAAGTCCATTGCAGTACTTCCGTCTGCTATTTGATCATCACAAACCTCTAAAGGCGATGGGTCCGTTATTATAGGTAAACTATTAACGATTAAGTTAAACGTAGAAAATGCTAAACAACCATTAATAGTATCTTCAATTCTTACATGAATGGCTTGTGGGTTTCCTGTATTTTGAATAGGATTTGTTATAGCGTTACTATTACTAACAGCATCTGAGTTGGTGTAATGATATGAAATGGTATAACTAGAAGCAGGTACAGAAGCCAATACTTCTGCATCTTTATTAGATAAGTCAAATGTTTCAATACCATCGCCATTTAAATCATCACATAAGAGATAGTCTGTAATAGGATCTGATGTTTGTGTAGAACTTAAAGTGATATTAATTTCATCTTCGATAACACAAGAGCTTCCTGCTAAAGGAAGTTCAATTTCTACTCTATAATTTCCTGATTGTGACGCTGTTAATGTCGATTGGTTTTCTGAAGGAATTAAAGCATCATCTAAATACCAAGAATATGTTGCGTTTATGTTATCTATATTTCCATCTAGTACAGTACTAGTGGCACATGTTGTAAAATCTTCACCTAAATCTACAGAAGCATCAAAACTATTACCTTCAATAAATACAGCTGAATCATAATTTTTATCATTTTGATCAGCAATTACCAATTTGATTTGATATTGCACATTAGGTTGAATAGTAGCTGTTGCAGAGAGTACAGTTGTTCTACCATTATAATTTGTGTCACCAAGGTTATAACCTTGAAAATATTCTTCGTTTGAAGCAGGACAAAAGCCTACAATTTCATCGTGAACTGTATTTGTATTTACAGGAATTGTTGTACCCGGTATTAAAGCAATATTGGTATAAGGGTCACTCGTTCCAGCTTCTTTAATTAAAAAGGCGAATCCATCAGAATATTCACATGGAAAGTTTCCAAAGTATTCTTCAGAAGCGAGGATATAATTAAATTGTATTTGATTTGAAATAGAAGTAAATTCAAATTCTATAGATGTTGCATTTACTGTTCCTGAGATACCTAAAGCTGTTTCAAGGTCACTGTCTGTGAGCCAGGTAGCATCTCCTTCGTTTAATATGGTATTGTTTTGTCCATTACCGGCTGAGTTGGCATTACCTGTGGTTAAAACAATTCCGTTTTCGAAAGGGAAATTTGAAGCAGCGCGTTCAAAATATCCAAAACTGCCTATGCCAATAGACGATCCGTTTGAGGGTGATGAAATATTTGAGACTTCTACACAGCCTTGAATTAGTGTGTTTTGTATTAAGTCTTGGGGTGAAACTGAATTATTTACGGTAACTTGTTGTGCAAATGAAAAACTACAAATTAAGCCTATAAATAAGCAGAGGGAGCGGTTAAAATAAGTCATTAGTTTCGGTTGAGTTTAAATTTTTAGTGTAGGGTAGATTTGGGGCTAACGCTAACACGTACTTTAATATGGGCGAAATGTAAAGTTAAAAAAGTTGAAATGCAATAAAATACGTTGAAATACATAAAATGTTAACATTTTGTACGTATAAACTTACTTTTAAAAATAAGAAAGGCCTCTAAAGAGGCCCTTCTTCCCAAATTGAATTAAAAAATTCTAACCGTAATGTATTAGAAGTAGCTTAACCCGAAACTCTTATGACTATGATTTTACCTAATTAAAAAATCTAACTTATAGACTTTTAATTTAAGTACTATTATCGAGGGAAATATTAATAAAATGAAGAGGGAATTAACAGTGAAACTTGTTAACGGATATAAAATTAAATGAAGTAATTCGTTATTGCAAAAAAATAAGACGAAAGGGCTAAAACTTTAACAAATTAAAAAAAGGCACATTTTAGTAGTTTACATAGACCCAACCCATAAATGGTTGGTAGTTAGAATCATTCAAGTTTAAGAGGTAGAAATAGGTGCCAACAGGCACTTTATTACCTATATTATTAAGACCTCTATTTATCTTTCCAAACCAAGGGTTACTATTATTACCTTCATAAATAAGAACTCCGTAGCGGTTATATATTTTTAAGTTGTGTTCTGTAAATATATCGTATAAGCCTTGAATATTAAACCAATCGTTATGCATGTCGTTATTAGGTGAAAAGCCTTGAGGTATAAAAGGTGGACAGTTTTCGGTGTTTAAATTAAACTGAAAAATTTCATAACAGGGCAGACTTACCATACGCATGTAAATAGTTTGAGGGTTTGACGTATTAGTATAGTTACTAGGTATTAATATAGGGTTAGATTCTGTTTCTAAATCTTCTAAAGAGTGGTAAAAAGCTACATTTTCTTCAGTATAACTTAAAGTATCAAGTGCCTCATATAAATTATAAGTAGATTTTTTAAAACCCTCATTACATCCTAAAAGACTAGGGAGAATTGTTATTTCAGGAATGAGCAGCAATTCAATATCAATAAATGTACTATTGTTATTTTCATTAGTTTCAGTAACAATTCCATTTAATGCACCGTCATCATCTACGATTGCTAAAATGTTTACATTAGGATTTGTGCTTTCAGGAATATTAAGCATAATGGAATTACTTTCACTAGCATTTATTGCGATATCATTTATAGTTTGGCTTTCACCAATAAGTAGACCATCACTATAAAAAGCTATAGGAGTATTAGCAGGTAAAATGTCTGTAGAGTTAAAGTTGTTTACGGTATAATTGACTTCAATATTAAAATCATTACAATAGACGAAATAATTATCTAAGGTAATTGTAGCATCTGGTAACTGACTATTGAGAACAGTGATGATATTATTGATAATAATGAGGTCGGCTTGAAATATACCATTTGTATCATAATCACCAGTAGTAAGTTTAATAGAAACAGAAGTGTCTCCAATAGCAATATTGTTTTCTATGCTATAAACATCTAAATCTCCATTGAAAAAAGTGTTAGAATTGGTAAATGTATTAGTGCCATTAAAAGCATTGTTGGCAAGATTTAATGGAGGATTAGAAATTAAATTATTATTAATAGAAAGTGATTCGCCATAATTTAAAGCGTTATCTCCTTCCCACGCTAGAAAACCTATTCTTGCTCCATCATTATCTAAAACATTAATATCTGATAATGTCATATCTAGTTCGGGGACATTTCTACTAATAATTTCTAGACCTTGAAATAAACTAATTTGATTTAAAGGCAGGGTATTGTCTTCATATATGACATAAATGCTCCAACCTCCAAAATTGGTTCTGTTTCCGCAATACCCAGGATTTGATAAAATTGAAGTATTAATATCTGCATTAGCAAATTGATAGTTTACATTACCTTCAGTTATAATTTGTTCTGTGATATCGGCATAGCATGAGAAGTAACTAAGTTCACCAAAAGTTGTGTCATCGTAAAACACATTATAGGTATGGTCTGCAATAATTGCTGTGTCATTTAAAGTTACTTCTGTATCTCCAAGTCCAGATCCTGCCCAATAAAGGTAGGCTTTAACAACCGTAAAATTAGGGTCTAAAGCTAGTGTTGCACTAGATGTGTCTAAAATACTACAAAACGAAGACGTATTATTTTCGCTTGGATTTAGCGTATTACCAATAGCCGTATAATCATATCTACCATTGAATTGCTGAAATAATGAAATATCTTGTGCAACTAATGGAAATGATATACTTAATAGAAGTAAGTATAATATATAATATGTGCTTTTCAAGGTATTAGATTGGTAGGACTAAAATACAATAATTAAATTACCGTTTCAAAGTAAAATGACTAGTAAAGGTTCTGCCATCTTCTAAAGTTACTTTAAACCAGTAATCGTTAGTAGGCATATTTTCACCGTTATACCTGCCATCCCAACCAATACTTAAGGGATCGAGTTCTTTTAGTAGCTTACCGTATCTATCAAAAATATAGATTGTTGAATTGGCTTGAAACTCTTCCGTAATCCCACGAACTTGCCAATAATTATTGTCATAATCATCATTAGGTGTGAAAAATTTAGGGAAACCTATAACCGAAATTAAATCTTCTACAATACCACATTCGTTTTTATCGCGTACGTAAACGGTGTATAATCCTGGTTGAACATTACTAAATGTGTTAGAGTCTTGGTAAGGACCATAAATATCATCTAATGCATATTCGTAATCTCCTTCACCTGTCACAAATACTGAAATTGAATTGTTTTGTGTAGCATCAATGACTTCAATATTTAAAATTGTTGCGATATTAGATGGTAACACGGTAATGGTTCGGTCTTTAAAGCAACCGTTGGTGTTTGTTACTCTTACGTTGTAGGTGCCTGGAGTGTTAATTTCTATTTCTGTAGTATTTTCACCTGTAGACCATTCGTAATAATAGTTACTTGGAGAATCACTTATAACTCCACCATTTAATACAAGTGTTTCAGGGAATGAGTTTAAACAATATAGTGTTTCAAATGTTGTTTCAATATTGGGTAACTCTAAAACAGTGAGTTCAATTTCGCTTATGCCATAACATGCGCTTGCGTTTTCTACACGTCCGTAAATTGTTTGGTTATACGGAATGGTATTGGTAAATGTAGTCCCAATAGGATTTGTTTCTACTAAAGCATCTTCATAGGTTTCGTAATAAATTACATCTAAACCACTAGGTGTATTGGCTAAAATGATGTCATTGGTTTCTGTTAAGTCAAAGGTCATAAAACCATCTTCAGTACCATCTGTATCACACAATGCTATGCTTGCGTTGTTAGACGAAGTGGTGCTTACTTCTAAAGAAATTTCACTATAATTATAACAGGCAGAATCTGTATTTGTTACTCTTGCATATATGATTTGAGGATTGAAAAAATTATTGAAAGCATCACCATTTATTTCATTTTCTTGATTTTCGGCATCTAATAACGATAAATAAAATTCAATGCTATTATTTGAGATGTCATCTGTAATATCTTCTAAATAATTATTAATATTAAAGGTGGTAAAGCCTTCAGGAATACCGTCTTCGTCACATTGTAAAATAGAAATGTTATTTGCAACAGGAATAGGATTTACTACGAATTCAAAACTAGCTGTAGTAAAACAATCTGTATTTGCTGTATTTTCAATTCGGGTAAAGATAGTTTCATTAAAAGCATCACTGTTTGTATAGCTTAATGGTAAAGGGTTTAAATTATCATTTGCATCGTCTTGTGAGGTATGAAACGTAATACTCGTTTCATTTTCATCTTGTGTTCCTCTTATTGTTGGTTTTAAATCTTCTAAATTTACTGTAGCAATACCATCTAATTCATCACCTAGGTTATCGCAAATCTCAATAGTGTTTAATACGGGGACTTGTGGTGTTGAAAAGACTTCAAGCTCAAAGGAGTTAATGTCGTAACAATTGGTGTTTTCAATGTTATTTACACGAACAAAAATCCTTTGTGGATTACTAATATTGGTGTAAGGAAACGCAATTTTATTGTCACCAGAATTGGCATCAGCTAGTGTTTCAAAATAACTAACCTCATACAGTAAGGGGTCTTGAGTTAAAAGGGCTTCGGAGTTCTTATCTGTAAAATCGAAAGAAAATAGACCATCATTATCAGTGGCATCACAAACCTCTACTCTTGAAAGTGAATTTGCTACAGGAATATCAAAAATACCAACAACAGCAGTTCCTTCTATTGGGCAATCACCATTATTAGGTTCTATATACACTTCGTAAAATCCAGGAGTATCTACAAACAATTGTGATGAGGTTTCAGGTATGATTAAGCCATTATAAGACCAAACATAATCTGCTCCAACAATATCGGTAGCTTGCAGCGTGTAGTTGTCTCCTGTACAAAGTTTTAGTTCTGAGGTGCTAATACCATTTTGAATAATATCAATTTCAGAATTAAACAAAGATTGAATAAAAGGAGGTAAGCCTATCTGACTTCTATTCGTTGGTGGTCCGCCGACATCAAGAAGAACACCTTGTGCGTCGTAAATAACATCTTGCCAATCTGCTTCTGGGTTGGTAATAACTCCGAGATATGTGCCTGAATTACTTTGATTATTAAAATCAAATTGTGCTCTGTAAATTTTTCCATCAATTCCTAGTTGAATGGCTGCTGCACTATATTGATTTGCGTTTGGAGTACTAATGGTTCCTCTAGAGTTGGTGATGTGGTCATTATCGCCATCCAAATCCCATTGCATAATTTCACTTGATCCAGAACCGGCAGCTCCTATACCAATGGTGGCATATACTTTTTTATTATTTGCAGAAAACTCAACACCATACGGACTATTGCCTTCAGAAGGACTGTAAAGTTCTAAAGGATTAGAGATTAAGCCAGAATCGTTATCAAAATCAAATAAATAAACACCACCAGGCGCATCATTTCCCGCTTGCGTATCTTCAAAACCATGATGTGCAACAACTAATTTAGTGCCATCAGGCGAGGCTTTTATATAGCCTAATGCATTTTTGCGATAGCCACTAGCTGGTACAATAAGATTATCACCATCACTAGTGTCAAATGTAGAAATTACAGGACCTATATTTACACCATTTTCGTTAATAGAAACACCATTTTCAGTAACCTTAAAGGCATAAAAAGAATCTACAAAATGTGTAATTACCCAAAAAGAGGTACAATCATCTGCTTTTACGGCTGTAATTTTTTCTGAACATTTAAGTTCCGATTCTAATGGATTTGTAGGGTCATAAGTTATAAGTGGTACGTTTTTCTCAATAGCATCAACAGCTCCTAAACCACCATCTTCATTCATGTTTATTTTGGTATACATTAAACCATCATTTACACCATCTCCATCTGTTTGTCCTGAAAAAGCAGGATTAGACGTGTTAAAATGATGTGGTTCATCTACCGTAAAAATGTAATAAATATTAGGGTCTTGTGGTTTGGGTACAATTAAACCAGAAGAGGTACTAGATGGGTCTCCTTTTAAACCTGTACCATTTTGCATTATAGCATGCTGACTGTTCCAAACAGTTATACCGTCAGAATAGAATAATAAGTTGCCATCAGTATCAGATATTGAAGTACAGCCTTCTAAAGTATTAATTTCTCCGTCATTTACAGCTGTAACAGTATTACTAGAGGCATCAAAATGCAAACCCGCATTTCTTCCAAAATACCAAAATGAGGCTTCATTTTGTGCAAAAAGTTGGGTACTTGTACATAGTAAGAAGATAATAAAAAGAGTCTTTTTCATAATAACTTTGGTGTATTGCTAACACACTAATCAATACTATATAACAACTAGAGCTGTAAAAGCCCTAGTATAGTGTTGAGTTTGTTATAGCAATTGCTATCAAAGGTATTATAAATCTCTCTTTTTTAATAACCGGTATGATAAAAAGATAAAAATGGCAGTCCAACCTAGTACGATAGCTATTTCATACCAATGTACAGCGTAATCATACATAATGTCTGCTTTTTCTGGGAACTTTGTCATTACAATTCTCTGAATAGGTTGGTTAATTAAATTCCACATAGATTGTAAAGGCATGAAATTGTAAATTCCATCTGCAACGGTTTCATTAAGTTTCCATTTCATTAAGCCATAAGTAATACTTTCTGTAATAAATAGTAGGAATAAGAATCCTAATGCAAATGCAGATCGTTTTAATAGCATACCTAAGAATAAACACAAACTAAAGAACCCAACAAGTTTTACAAAATAAGCAAGTAAAAATTCTACTTCTCTAAAAATAATGGAAGCTTCTGTATAACTTGAATAATATAAGCCAATTAAGAATGTTGCTAAGCCAATTAATAGCGTAGCACACAATGAGAAAAATACAATAGTATAAAATTTAGATAGTATAAATTCCTTTTTACTCAGCCCATCAATAAGGTTTTGTTTGAGCGTTTTGTTACTGTATTCATTACCAATCATGCTTACGACAACTATAGCAAAGAAAAATTTGAATTGTGCCGCAAAGAAGGTTGTAATATGCCAAATTATTGGGAAATTAAAAATACCTAACTCACCTAATTCTAAAGTAAAAAAACCAAAGAAGTTAATTTTTATTGAAGACAATATTAATACCGTAAATGGTAAAATAAATGAGATAATTATTAAAACTCTACTCGCTTTATTAAGCCAAAGTTTTTGTAATTCGAGTTGTATAAGACGTAACATATATTGGTTGGTTTTACATCCTTCTTAAAAGATAAGAAGGGTGCTGTTTTTTTTGATTGATTTATTAATGGTCTGTTAATTGTAAAAACTGTTCTTCTAAACTTTCTTTTCGTTTTACAAGATGTGATAGAAAAATACCTTTTTCAAACATTAATTTATTAAAATCAGAAGCAGACATTGGTTCGTTTAAAAAAGCCGTAATCAATTCGTCCTCTACTGTTACGTTGCCAATGTTGGGGTGTGATTCTAATATGGCTATTAATTCTTGGTGTTTTTCGGCTTTTAATTCAAAAAAACCATGACTGTTAATCATTTCATCTACACGACCAGAATACAATTTTTCTCCTTTACGTAAAACAACCACATGCGAGCAAACTTTTTCAACTTCGTCTAAAAGATGCGAAGCTAAAAGAATGGTAGTGCCTTTAGCTGCAATTTCTTTTATAATTTGACGTATTTGATGAATTCCTTGAGGATCTAAACCATTAGTAGGTTCATCTAATATTAAAATTTCAGGATCGTTAAGTAGGGCAGAAGCAATGGCTAAACGTTGTTTCATTCCTAAAGAATAAGTTCTAAACTTATGGTTTTTTCTATCTAATAAACCAACGACTTCAAGTTTTTCGTCTATTTTACTATGCTCAACTCCTTTTATTTTACAAACGAGCTTTAAGTTTTGTTCTGCCGTCATATAAGGATAAAAGTTTGGTCGCTCAATAATAGCTCCAACTTGTTTTAAAGCATTGTGTGTAGTGGTATTGCCATCAAACCAATGAAAATCGCCTTGTGTTTTGTTTACGACATTTAAAACAATACCTAATGTGGTAGATTTACCACTTCCATTTGGTCCTAAAATGCCATAAACATTGCCTTTGTTAATTGTGAAACTCAAATTTTTCACAGCTGTTAAATGACCAAATTTTTTTGTGAGATTATTGATGGTAAGGATTGGCTCCAAAATGATTGATTTTTAAAATATCAAAATGACACTTCAAATAGCTTAGTGTGACAAATTAGATATTGGTTGGTTATAAAGGTAAGACGATTAAGACTTTTAATTGTTACAATTATTTTTGTTTTATATAAAATAACTTCATTATAGGTGCCAATAAATTTATTAAAAACACTTAAATTTAACACATGAGCAACGATTTAAAAATATCAAAGAAGAAACCAACCTATCCTATTTCAGAGAAACTAGATGCTTATTTGTTTAAGTATAGAAGAAATATAGATTTACCTATTTTATACTCAGATTTATTACGGTTTCAGGGGTCAATAGTTGTTTATGATAAAAATGATGTTGATACGCTTTGGGTACGTGTATTTTACAATGAATTTGAGCGCGAAGAAATTGACAGTAGTTTAAAACAAGTCTATTCTAGTTTAATCTCAGATGGAGGAACATGGATTTTAAAATATTTGAATGTAGATGCGATTGATTTTTGCACGTTTGGAAATTCGAAACCGTTCAGAATTAAAGTTAGAAATATTCTCAATGATAATTTTACTCATTTTTATGTTAAAACAGCAGATGCATCAAGGGTTTATGGGCTAGAGTTAGAACAGATGCTATCACCATATCAAATTAATTTTTTGGTATGTAAAGACACATTAATTGAAGAGCATATTGCAGGTATTCCTGGTGATGAGTTTATAAAAAATATGTTGCCAGATTGCAGTCCGTCAGAGAAAGCACAAATAGCCAAAGAATTTGTAAAGTTTAATGAACGTTGTTTAATTAGGCTTTTGGGAGATATGCGTTCTTATAATTATGTGATAGTACCAACGCACGATTTTGACCATGTGGTTTTTAAAATTAGGGCCATTGATTTTGATCAACAATCTTTTGAAGGTAATCTAAAAATTTATAGACCTCAGTTTTTTAAAGAGAATTTTAAGATGGTTGAGTTGGTGCGTCAAAAAATTCAACACGAATCAATCGATCAGTATAAGGTTGAAGAGCGTTCTATAGTTGCCAAACGAATGCTAAGTTATCATACGCGTTTAAATGCCTTGTTAGATTGCATGGAGGCAGATGAAATCTCACTTCCAAAACATATAGAACGGCTTAAAGAAGATATCTATAATTATACCATGGATTTAAACTTTAGAAAGAGTAAAAACATGGGGGAAATACTTAAAAATGCACTCGATTTTGTAAGACGGAATTACGAGGATGTTAGTTTAAAGCGGTTTTAATTATACCAGCTTTTTAATTCCAATTTTCATCAAAATTCAAATTATCGTAATCATTAGGATCTAAGTCGTCTTCAAACTCATTGTAAAGGTCATCTTCATCTTCATCGGCTTCAAATGTTTTCTCAGGTGCTTGATCTGGAATTTGGCCATGAACATACATTAAGTTTGGGTAGTCTGTTCCTTCTGCTTCTTCAACAATTTCACCTAATTCTACATAAAATGTCCACATATTCATAAAGTCGTAGAGATAGATTAAGCGTGTAGATGCTTCATGAATCATATCTTTAATGATGGTGGTACTCATCATTTTTACTTCGTTACCAGCTTCACTCATATCCATCATCGCAATTTCTTCTCCTTGATTCCACTGCTCATCACTCATATAAAATGAAGCCATTTCCATACCGTCAAATCCAAAAGATTGTGTAATAACATTATGCAAATCTTCCATGGTATCCGTTTCGCGGATTTCTATATCGCGGAATACATCATCTTCGGTATCGTTATCTAGTATAATTCTAAATCTATAAATCATGCTGCAAAGTTAAATCATTTTTTAATTATTTCGTAAAGCGATGTAAGGTAAATGTCATAGCACTTAACAAAATAAATGCACCTACTTGATGTAAGACACCTAGCCATACAGGAACGGCTAATATTAATGTAAAAACACCTAGTAAAAACTGAACACCAACCATTACTAAAAGCGTATTAATACCTTTTGTTTGCCATGTAGTTAATTGCATACGATTAGCTTTATACCAAATAGATAAAATAAATATTACCACAACATAGGCTAGAGTTCTGTGTACAAACTGAACACCACTTTTACCTTCTAAAAAGTTGAGGTAAGTTGGGGTTTGTTCAATAAAAACGGTTTCGTGAATCCATTTACCTTCACTCATTAAAGGCCAGTGGTTATGAATCCATCCGGCATCTAAACCTGCCACAAAAGCTCCATAAATAATTTGAAGTATAAGAACAGCTAAACCAATTCTTATAAAATTTCTAAATTTTTTATCAATGACTTTCTTGTCAGGGAACATGAGATCTAAAGCCACCCAAAAGGTGTAAGCAAAGGTTAAAAATGCTGTGGTTAAGTGTGCCGCTAATCTAAAATGACTGACGTTAGGCTCGTCTACTAAACCAGATTTTACCATATACCAGCCTAGAAAACCTTGAAAACCTCCTAAAATAAGAAGTATTACGGATTTTTTTATTGTGGATGTTGAAAGGCGTTTTTTAATTAAGAAATAAATAAAAGGAATGATAAAAACTAAACCAATAAAACGTCCAATAACTCTGTGAATCCATTCCCAGAAGTAAATGTCTTTAAATTCTTCTAAACCAAAGTGGTTATGTAATTTTTGATATTCAGGGTATTGTTTGTAAAGTTCAAAGGCTTCATTCCATTCTACTTCATTCATTGGAGGTATAGTACCAGAAATTAATTTGTAGTTTGAAATAGATAAGCCCGAATGTGTCAGTCTAGTGATACCACCAACAATCACCATGATAAAGATTAAAACACAACCTGTCAATAACCAATATATAACTGCTTTGTTTTCTTTTGTTTGATGAGCCATAAATACAAGAATTAATATTATTTTACTGCTTACTGCTTACTGCTTACTGCTTACTGCTTACTGCTTACTGCTTACTGCTTACTGCTTACTGCTTCAAGTCCTAATTTTTTACCTTTCTCTAACATCAACTCAAAAGCGGCATCATGTTCATTAGGAATTTCTCCTTCTAAAATGGCTTCCTTAATTGCTTCTTTAATTATTCCAATTTCTCTAGACGGTTTTAAATTAAAGGTTTCCATAATTTCTTCTCCAGAGACTGGTGGTTGAAAATTTCTTACCTGATCGCGTTCCTCTACTTCAATAATTTTATCTCTTACCTTCTGAAAGTTGTTGTGATATTTTTTAAACTTTTTAGGATTTTTTGTTGTGATATCAGCTTCACAAAGTGTCATTAAGTCTTCAACATAGTCACCTGCATCAAACACCAAACGTCTAACGGCAGAATCGGTTACATCTGAAGCTAATACAATTGGTCGCGAACTCATAAATACCATTTTCTGAACAAATTTCATTTTATCATTCAAGGGCATTTTTAGTCGCTTAAAGAGTTTATAAACCATTTTAGAGCCTACAAATTCGTGCGCATGAAACGTCCACCCAATTTTTTTGTGAAATTTCTTAGTTGGTGCTTTTCCTATATCGTGTAATAACGCAGCCCAACGCAACCATAAGTTGTCTGTAGTTCTAGCGATATTATCTACAACTTCTAAGGTGTGATAAAAATTATCTTTATGGCGTTGGCCTTCAATTTCATCAATACCTTTAAGTGCTGTTAGTTCAGGAAGAATATATTGTAAAAGGCCTGTTTTTTCTAAATGAATAAAACCAATAGACGGAGTTTTACTTTCTAGAATTTTATTGAGTTCAACAACAATACGTTCTTTGGTAATAATTTTTATACGCTCTTTATTATCGGTAATTGCTTTAAGAGAGGCATCTTCAATTTTAAAATTTAGTTGCGTTGCAAAACGAATAGCACGCATCATACGTAATGGGTCGTCGCTGTAGGTAATGTTGGGTTCTAAGGGGGTCCGAATAATACCTTCATCTAAATCTTCAAGGCCATTAAACGGATCTAAAAGCTCGCCAAAATTGTTTTCATTTAAACTTAAAGCTAACGCATTAATCGTAAAATCGCGTCTATTTTGGTCGTCTTCTAAAGTACCATTTTCAACAATTGGATTTCTGCTGTCTTCATTATAGCTTTCTTTCCGAGCACCAACAAATTCAATTTCAATATCGTCAAAGCGTAACATCGCTGTTCCGTAGGTTTTAAAAACCTGAACTTTAGGTTGGTTAGGTAGGTTTTTTGCTACTTGTTTTGCCAATTCAATACCACTTCCAACAGCTACGACATCAATATCTTTAGCATCACCACGGTCTAGGAGATAATCGCGAACAAAACCACCTATAACATAACTTTCTACCTGTAATTCTTTAGCAGATTTTGAAATGTACTTAAAAATATTGTGCGTTAACGCTTGTTTGTGGTTCATAAGCTAATTGAAACAACAGAAATTCTATAAATAGGTTGAAGAAATATCTGTTTTTTTTGCTGTGCAAAGATACGACACAGCACTAACCTTTAAAAATGAAAACTAAGCTTTTTAAGGTGTAATATTTATTTGGAATCTTGAAGATAGAATTCTGCGATTTTCCAATCTAAAGGAGTGTCAATATCAATAGAAGTTTCTTCAGACATGATATATTTTTTAACTTTACTAAATGCTTTTATTTTTTGTGTTCTCAAAGCTGTTGAGTTAATAACATAGATGGCTCCATTTAGTTCCCAAACATCAGGGCAATCTTGTCGTCTGGTGTAGTTTCCTTCTTTTGAAGGCTTTAAAAAGCCATTGTTTTCTTCGTATAAATTATAATAAGGATTTGCAGATGCTTGCTTTGCAGATACAACCATGTCTATAGAATTATCATAGCGGTTTATACAGTCTTGAACTTGCTCTAAAGTTCTAAACGGCGAGGTTGGTTGTAATAGTACAATAGCATCGTAAGTTTTATTATTTAGTTTTTCGTAGGCTTCTAAACCATGTAAAATAACATCTTGAGAATTGGCGGTGTCAGTTGCTAATTCTGCTGGGCGTTTAAACGGAATTTCTAAACCAAGCTTTTGGGCAATCTCAATAATTTCATCGCTGTCGGTTGTAAAACAAATGTCTTTTTTATCTGCAATTTTTTTAGCAATATCAATACTATACTGAATTAAAGGTTTGCCGTTTAAAAGTTTAATGTTTTTTTTAGGAATGCCTTTGCTTCCGCCACGAGCTGTTATTACAACGAGATAATTCATATTACAATTTTATGTGTTTTATGTCTTCTTGTGCTTTTTCAAAATCTTTAGGTTTGCCAATGTCTAACCAGTATGTTAAAATTGGATAATTGATGATTTTTTTATTCTTAGATAGTAAAACCTCAATTAAATCAGTGGCATCGAAAAAAATATTTTCAGGAATAAAATTTAAACATTCTTTTTTAAACATATAAATACCAGCATTTGAGTAATAAGTATAAGAGGGTTTTTCTTTTAAGTCGGTAACATAACCCGCTTTGGTTTCTACAACACCATGTGGAATATTTACTTTATAAGGTATAGTTGCTATTAAAGCATCACCTTTTTTTGAAAGAAAACCATTAAAAATCGCTTCAAAATTTGCATTAGTAAGCAAATCTGCATTCATCACTAATATGTAATCTTTTTTTAAGTTTTTGTTTAGTTTTAATGCTCCAATAGTTCCTAAAAACTTGGGTTCTTTTATAAAATTGAAATCAATTTGATGCGGATTATTCTTTTGAAAATAAGCGATAATTTGATCACTTAAATAATTAACAGTTATATTAATATGTTTAATTCCGTATGAAGCAAGAAGGTCTGTATTGTACTCAATTATTGGTTTGTTACCTACTTTTAAAAGAGGCTTTGGTGTGTCTGCTGTTAATGGCATTAAACGTTTGCCTTTGCCACCAGCCATAATTACAACATCTATTTTATTAAGCATCAGCTACATTTTATGATCTAAATATTTCCCAGTTTCTTTGTGGTTAAAGTTCGGTAATATTTTATGAAATAATTGAGTTATATCTGCCTTTGTCCAAGATTTTTTTGCTCTTAGGTTATTTATTTCATTAGAAAATAATTTGTGTTGATCTTTAGTATTTGTGTTGGGCTTGTTTTTTATAATTCCAATAGCCTTATAACGCTCTATGTCTAAGGTTTCATTTTCTGTAAAAAACACTTCAAAATCTTTTTCGCCAGTGGTGTCTGTTTTAGTAAATAAGCAAGGCCATTTTCCGGTTTGAGGTAGGGTTTTTGCTAGTTGTCTAGCTTCATTTTCATCTTTACATAGATAAGGTTCGTAACCTAAGTGTTTAATATATTTTACAGCAATATTAGCAAAACTAACAAGTTGTAGGTTTGTATTCAGTTTAGGAAAAAAAATATCATTATTCTCTCCAAATATACAGGACATTAAACAGAGTTCTCCAGACTCTTTTGGTGTAATAAAGTATCTTTCAATATCGTTTGGAGCAACTATGGGTTGCTGTTGTTTAAAGCGTTGCTCAAAGCTATGTAATAAAGAACCATCAGAAAAAGCAACATTTGCAAAACGTGCTGTAGAAATATTAATTTTTTTACTTTTTTCCATTAAAAAAAGTTCCATAATGCGTTTAGATGCTCCCATCATGTTTACAGGATCTGAGGCTTTATCTGTAGAAACGCAAAAATATTTTTTTACATTATTTTCAATGCATTGTTGAACTGTTTTTTCGGTGTTTAAGATGTTAACATTAACCATGCGCATTAATGTAAATGGATCTTCTTCGCTTCTTACATGTTTTAAGGCAGAAAGATTTAGAACATAATCATAATTGCCGTCTGAAGCTATAAATGCATCGTATTCAATAGAACCAATATCTAAAGCAAAAGTTTTAAAATCTCCATTGCTATAGCCAAAAGAACTTCTAATATCTCTTACCAATTCTACCAAGTTGTTTTCACTAATATCTACAACATGAAGTTTTTTAGGATTGCGTTTAAAAATTTCTTTGGTCACTGCTAGACCAATAGTGCCTGCGCCTCCTAGAATTAAAAATTTTGAGGCTGAAATGATAGTGTTTAATTCCGTGTGATATTTATCGATATCAGTTTTAAATAACTCACTTTCTCTATTGATGAGGTTTAGTATGTTGTTTTTGTTGGCTTGATTGTAATTCATAAGAGTAATTAAAACGACATAACCGTTTTTTATGGTAGTGTAAAGATACGATTCGGAACCAATGATTAAAAATTCATTAATTTATCACATGTCAAATGATATTGATTTGAAAATACTTTATTATTTATAAAATATAGTAAATAACTATTAATATTTTTGTGATTCAATAAATCGAGCTATTTTAATATGAATTTTTTTAAAAGAAAATATTATCAAATACTTACAAAGTATCTGCAGAATAAACCTAATAAAGTTGAGGAGTATTTAAAAAGCTCATATTACTTGAAAAATGAGAAGCATCTCAATATTGAAAATCCAAAAGAGATTTCCGAAAAAATTCAATGGTTAAAATTGAATTTATATACAGAAGCATATAAAGATTATGTAGATAAATATGAAGTTAGGTCTCACATAAAAAAAGTTTTGGGACCTGAATATCTTGTTGATATCATTGGTGTTTATGATAATGTAGACGATATTGATTTTGAAAGCTTGCCAAATAAATTTGTTATGAAAGGAACACATGGTTCTGGCTATAACGTAATTGTAGAGGATAAAGCTAGCTTAGATTGGCAAAAAACGAAAAGAGAGCTTAATAAATATTTATCATTGAATTATTACGATAAATATAAAGAGCTTATATATAAAGATATAAAACCTAGAATTCTAGTTGAACATTTTTTAGATCAGCTTAGTGATGCGGCTATTGTAGATTATAAATTTTTGTGTTTTCATGGAGAACCAAAATATATATATGCTAAAGCAGAAGAGGATGGTATAAGAAAGAGGTCTTATTATGACATGGAGTGGAATAAAATAGAGTTGCCATCTGAAAAACCAAATTATTTAAGACGCGCATTAGATAAACCAGAGAACTTTGATGAAATGGTTGAAACAGCTAGAAAACTAGCTAAGGATTTTATTTTTATACGTGTAGATTTATACTCTATTCAAGGGAAAATATATTTTGGTGAATTAACTTTTTTTCCAAAAAGTGGTATGAAACGCGTTATGTCAGAACCTCTTAATCAAATAATGGGCGACTTAATACAACTGCCTAACGAAGCTCGTGCTTAGATAGTTCGTCAAACATCTTTTTAGAAATTACCGATTTAGTAAAATTATCTAAAAGGTATTGGTATCCATTGGTTGTAAATTTATCTTGAAGCGCTTTATCATGCATTAATATCGTCACTTTTTTAGCAAAATCGGTTGCATTACCAACTTTTGCCAAAAGGCCAGTTTCGCCATCTACAATAACTTCTGATATGCCACCTGCATCAGCAGCAACAATAGGCACTTTGCAGGCATAGGATTCTAATAACACACCACCTGTAGGTTCATTATTAGATGTAAATAGAAATAAATCAAGCTCAGGTAATAGTTCTGGGACATCACGCCTAAAACCTGTAAAGATAATATGTTCTGTTAACCCTTTTTCATTAACATAATTGCGTATATCTTGTTCCATACTACCTTTTCCAACTAAGATATATTTGGCTTTAATTTTATTTTCTTTTACTAAAATTTCAACCGTATCAACCCAAGTATAATGGTCTTTAAAACCTGTGAACTCTGCAATATTTCCTATGAGTTTGTAATCTTCAGGAATTTTAAATTCTTTATGCAGCATTCCTGTAGGAGCTTGTTTTTTAAATTTATTAATATCAGTCACACTTCCTATAACGGTAAATCGGCTATGGTCTTTTACAGCAAACTTTAAAGATTCAACTACAGGTTGCGACACACATATAATTTTTTTAATGCCTTTGTAGTTGTATTTCCACTTTCTAAAAAAGTTAGTGTCTACACGTTTTATAAGTGTTCTACAAAGCACTAAAGGTGCTTTCATACCATAAATAAAATGCGATAGTACAGCTAAAGTATGTGCTTTACTACTGTGAATAAAAATAACAGATGCTTTCTTCTCTTTGGCGAGTTTTTTAAATGCCTTAGCATAAGATAAACTGTATTCCGATTTGTATTCAAACGGAATTACTTGCATGCCTTTTTCTGTTGCAATGCGATACAATTCTGAATCTATAGGACAAACAATCCATTGGTCTTCAACATAGCCTTCCGCTTTAAAAGCTTCATATAAATAAATGATTTTTTGTTCGTGTCCACGCCAACCATTTGAAGCTGTAAATTGTATTAATCGCATTTAAGAGAGGTTTGATTTTTGGTAAAAATAGGAATTATAAGCTTACTTAATTTTATAAAGTCCTACGGCTTTTTTTAATTTCTTACTCATTAAGACATAGTTGACATAAAGTTTATTTTTAAAACTTAAATAGCGCCATTCTTTATGAGGAATGATGTGTTTTGAAACCTTAGCGTTGATATCGTCAGAAACAATAAAGTCAGTTTTTATTGCATCCCAACTTACGTTGTCATAACCATCAAACTCGTTGACTTTATTTTTTTCGTGAATAATAGACATCCATAAGCGTTGATTGGCTATTTCAACACGTCTTGATTCTTTTTTCCACATATTATGGTCACTAAACCATACTGTTTTTGGTGTGTCGTTTTTTTCAATCAGGCTTATAAAAGGATTAAAAATATGCTCTTTCTTTCCTAGCATAATATCTGGTGAAACTTGTAATGAGTAGCCTTTTAAAATATCAATAGCCATAAAATCTTGCGATTTAAATTGCTGTTGAATTGTTGCTATATAGTCTTTACGAATACAATCGTCGTTATCAATTCGCGATGTAATAATATAAGGACTGTCTTTGCTGTCTTCTGCTATATATGATTTAATAGACGAATGAAAAGCGTCCATACCATTAATGTAAAAAGCCTTAAAATGTGGGTAAGGTTTTAAAAGCGCTTCAATTTCTGTTTTAAAATCGGCATCGGTTGTCGTGTCAAAAAATAACAACCATTGGAAATCTGTATTGGTTTGGCTAGCAACTGAGGGTAAACAGAAATTACTAAACAAACCAATTCTATGTGTCATCCACTCTCTAGTTAATAATGTTTCGTTATTCTTTGTGACGTCCCAATTTTTATTTTTGAGATTAAAGCGAGTGATGAGATAGTGTTTAAACATAGGAGATTATTAGATGACACAAATTTACAGAAATATTTGGAAGTCTTTCAGCTATAATTGAAGCGGCTTTTAATCTTTTGTCCAAAGAATTAAATACCTACTTTTGCAGTCAAAGATTACTATTATTTATATGTCAGTAACTGTAAAAATTCATGATAATTCTGCACTAACTAAAGATCAGTTAATGAGTGCCATTAAAAATTTTGACCAACAAGGTGAAATGATTGGTAATGGTTATAGGAATGTTATAAAAATACTGACTATTGGTGGAGAACGCTACAATATAAAAGAATTTAAAGTCCCTAATTTAGTTAATAAAATTGTCTATAAATTTTTTAGAAAAAGCAAAGCAGAGCGTTCGTTCTTATATGCAACACGTTTGCTTAAAGCAGGTGTTTTAACCCCATCACCAGAAGCTTTTGTTGAATATAAGTCGGCATTTACTTTTGGTAGTAGTTATTATATCAGTAAGCAATTAACATACGATTTTACAATACGAAAGCTTATTGATGAGCCAGAATGTGATGATTATGATAATATCTTAAGGCAGTTTACACAATTCACTTACAGGTTGCACGAAAATGGTATTCATTTTTTAGATCATTCGCCAGGTAACACATTGATAAAAAAAGAAGATGGAGTTTATAAATTTTATTTGGTAGACCTTAATCGAATGGATTTTAAAACTTTGAGTTATGATGAACGATTAGCAAATTTTGCACGCTTATCTCCTAAGGATTATATGCTGGATATTATTAGCGATGAATATGCTAAGTTAATCGGGAAGCCGCATGATGAAGTTAGAGAACGTATGTATTTCTTCTCTCAAAAATTTTCATCAAGTTTTAAAAAGAAAGAAGCGTTTAAACGAAAGTATTATTTCTGGAGAAAGAAAAAACGTTAAGGTTTTTTATATAACTCACGCAATTTAGAATACTTTAAAAATGTAATATTTGCGGTTTGTACACAAATAACAAATCCATTAAACCCATCTAAAAAACCTAATCTTAGAACATAAGATTTAAAAAAGGCCCAAGTTGGATTGCATATAATTTTCCAAAGAGGAGCTTTTTTTCCTTTATCCATATAAGCTTTAGCTGCAATCGTAGAGAAGTATTCTGTTTTTTGATTAAACTCGGAATACGTTTGATATGTTTTGTGTAAAATATCACCTTTTAAGTGGCCTGTTTTAGCGTTGGTATCAAAAAGTTGCACATTATCGTGCGGATTAATGCCTTGCCATTCCGCTTTTCTTCTATCAAAAATCCTAAGTTTTTTATTTGGGTACCAATCCGAATGTTTAATCCATTGTCCACAGAAATTATTAAAACGATTGGCATAATAACCGTCAAATTTCCAGTTCGATTTTAGATTTATAATCGATTTTTGAAGGGGTTCAGATAAGGCTTCATCTCCATCTAAAGAGACCACATAGTCATAATTAGCTTGAGATAAAGCAAAATTCTTTTGTTCTATATAGCCTAAGAATTTTTGTTCAATAAAAACCACGTTAAACTGTTCGCAAATAGCCTTGGTGTTATCTGTAGAAAAAGAATCTACCACCACAATTTCATCAACAACACCTACTAAAGACTGCAAACATTGCTCAATGTTGCGTTCTTCGTTATACGTAATAATGACTCCAGATAGTTTTAACATTGTATTAATTTCTCAGTTGTAAAAATAGTATTTTTGTGCTATGCAATCTAATTCACAAGCATCTGTAATTATTAGTACCTACAATCAACCAGAATGGTTAGCTCTGGTATTGTATAGTTATAGTATTCAAACGGAAAATAATTTTGAAATTATCATCGCAGATGATGGTTCTGATGAGCGAACAAAAGCTGTAATAGATAAATGTTCTTCAGAGACAGAATTAAAAATTACTCATGTTTGGCATGAAGATAATGGTTTTCAGAAAACAAAAATTTTGAATAAAGCGATTGTAGCATCAGACTCAGACTACCTTATTTTTACGGATGGCGATTGTATTGCCAGACAAGATTTTGTAGAAACACATCTTAGATTACGCAGACCTAACTGTGCTCTTTCAGGTGGCTATTTTAAATTGGTAGCGTCTATTTCAAATGCTATAACTAAGACTATTATTTCTACGCAAAAGTGTTTTGATAAAGATTGGTTAATTGCTGAAGGACAACCTAAAAGTTTTAAATTCAATAAATTAACTAAGTCTAAATCTAAAGCAAACATTTTAAATAAAATAACACCAACTAAAGCCACTTTTGATGGTATGAATGTTTCCTGTTTTAAATCTGACATTTTAGCTGTTAATGGTTTTGATGAACGTATGCAATACGGAGGAGAAGATAGAGAAGTAGGTGAACGGATGATGAATAATGGTGTTAAGTTTATACAAGTACGTTACAGTACTATTTGTGTACATTTGCATCATGAAAGGCCTTATAAAAATGAAGAAGCAAGAGCTTTGAATGAACAAATAAGGAAAGAAACAAAACAAAAGAAAGTAACCTATACCAGTTTTGGTATTAAAAAAGAATAGACAATGGCACTACCTAAAATAACAGTGATTATTGCAACCTATAATAAAATAGATTGGTTAGAGAAAGTCCTTTACGGTTATAGCGTTCAGACTTATAAAGATTTTGATATCATTATTGCAGACGATGGTTCTACCAGTGAAACCAAAGATCTAATCGATAGATTTAAAGCAGATTATCCCGTAAATATAACACATGCTTGGCATGAAGATAAAGGGTATAGACGTCAAAAAATATTGAATGAAGCCATTGTTATGGCTAAAAATGAATATATTTTATTCACTGATGGAGATTGTATTCCGCGTAAGGATTTTGTAGAAACGCATGCTAAATTTGCTGAAAAAGGGTATTTCTTATCTGGTGGTTACTGTAAGCTTAATATGGATTTAAGTGAAACCATTTCTGAAAATGATATTACGTCTCACAATTGTTTTGATGTAAAATGGTTAAAATCTAAAGGTGAATTAGGGAGTAAAAACACTCTGAAATTATCGGTTAAAGACGGATTAGCTAGCTTTTTAGACGTGGTAACACCAACAGGAGCGACCTTTAATAACTGTAATTCTTCTGCTTGGAAATCAGATTTAATTGCCATTAATGGTTACGATGAGCGTATGCAATATGGTGGGCCAGACAGAGAATTGGGAGAGCGCTTAGTGAATTTTGGAATGAAGACGAAGCAAATACGTTATAAAGCAATCGTTTTACATTTAGATCATGCTAGAGGCTATAAGACACAAGAATCTTTAGATCGAAATTTAGCCATTAGAGCTAAAGTGAAAAAAGAAAATTTAAAATGGACACCATTCGGAATTAAAAAAGATTAGTGCAACCGTTTTAAAAAAGCCTTTAAATTACTTTCAAAAAAAGCGGGCTTAAAATCTAAATACAATTCTGTAGCTTTTGATTTTAATACTTTAGGGTGTTCAATATTTAGATATGGTTTATTGTCATAATCTTTAAGATGAACAGAAACGTATTTTATATTGTCGTCAAACATATTCCAAGCCTCTTTCTTAATCCAAGGTGAGAATATGGTAAATGTTGGAATATAAAGTGCTTTTGCCATATTTATGGCTCCGCCTTCATTGCCTATTAAGGCGTCACAATGCGAGGTTATAGCCAAAAAATCTCTTAAAGATTTTCCAAAGACATCAAAATAAATATGTTTTTGAGTTTCTGGAGAGCATAATTCTAAAATAGCTTTAGCATCTGCTTCCTGTTTTGGAATGTAATTGAATAAAATCTGACTAGTGGGGTGTTCTAATACGATTTGGTCAATCACCTTTGCCATATATTCAAAAGGATAGGTTTTGTTGTGGCCGCTACCTAAGACACCAATCATAAATAGGGGGGGTTCCAAATCAATAGCGCTAGATTCTAAAAATTGTTTAGCGTTATTTTTTTCATCTTCTGTGAGATATATTTTTGGTCGTACAATTTTTAAAGCATCAATGTCTAAAGGTTTTAACAGTTGTAAACGATTTTCAATCGCTAGACCAGCATTTGTATGTGCTTTGCTTTTATGTTTAAAGGTGTGAGTATAGATAAACGATTTTTTTCCTTTATCAATAGAGATTTTAGTTTTTGCTTTAGATAAAAAAGTCATGAGTTTACTCGATAATTTAGAGTAAACATCAATAACGACATCAAAATTTTGCTTGTTTAAATCTTTAGCAAATTTATAAAGTTGGAATTTGCTCTTTTCGTGTTCCGGAGTGAAAAAATGAAAATAATCAATAAAAGGATTGTTTTTAACCACAGGAAAAGTGTGCGAATTAATCACATAGTGTAATTCTGCTTTAGGATGTTTATGTTTTATAGCTTCAAATAAAATACTTGTAGCCAAAACATCACCAATCATTTTTTGTTGAATAACTAAAATTTTCATTCTTCAAGTTATAAGAAATCCAACTGAAAATCAATAGCTCTCAGTTGGATTGTTATAGGTTTATTTTTTTTTAGAGCTCATATAACCAGTTAAACAGCTACATTATACTCACGTAAAGCGTCATTTAAAGATGTTTTCTTATTTGTACTCTCTTTACGCTTACCAATTATTAAAGCACAAGGAACTTGGTATTCGCCAGCAGCAAATTTTTTGGTGTAGCTGCCAGGAATAACTACAGAGCGCGCAGGAACAACACCTTTAGTTTCTATAGGCTCATCACCAGTTACATCTATAATTTTTGTACTCATTGTTAATACTACATTAGCACCTAAAACAGCTTCTTTTTCTACACGTACGCCTTCAACAACAATACAACGAGAACCAATAAACGCACCATCTTCAATAATAACAGGAGCAGCTTGTAAAGGCTCTAACACACCACCAATACCAACACCACCAGAAAGGTGAACGTTTTTACCAATTTGTGCACAACTACCAACCGTTGCCCATGTATCTACCATAGTACCTTCATCTACATAAGCGCCAATATTTACATAACTTGGCATTAAAATAGTACCAGAAGAAATGTAAGCTCCATGTCTAGCTACGGCATGTGGTACAACTCTAATTCCTTTTTCTGCATAACCACGTTTTAGTGGGATTTTATCATGATATTCAAAAATTCCAACTTCAAATGTTTCCATTTTCTGAATTGGAAAATATAAAACAACTGCTTTTTTTACCCATTCGTTTACCTGCCATCCACCATCAGTTGGTTCTGCGACACGTAAGGTGCCCGCATCAACAAGATCTACGACGCTTTTTATCGCTTCAATAGTAACGTTGTTAGTTAAGAGAGAACGATCGTCCCAAGCATTTTCTATTACAGATTGTAGTTGTTTCATATGTATCTATTTTATTGTTTTATTAAAGTCACATGCTGTTGGCTATTTATTATTTATCATGATAATAAAGCTTATACATGCTCATTTCTGTAGAAAAAATTAAGTTCAAAGATAAGTCCATAAACACCCATCAAAAAATATTTTTTAAATAAATGTGACCTATTCAAAATACAAGTGTCTTATAGAATATTAAATGGAGGGTAATTTATTTTATAACTTTTATCTGATAATTTAATTAATAGCTAGTATAGAAAACCCCTTTCCCCGTAATTTAAGGGGTTTTCTTTTTTTTAGGAAGATATATGTGACTTAAGTAAAAATGAAGTGTCTTATATATACATTGATAAAGTGATTTATTTTTTGAGGGAATAAAATCATAACATTGGTTTGATTAGATTGGTTATCTATGGAAACGCTTCTTTTTTTAAGGAAGCGTTTTTTAATTACTGTATCTTTGCAATTATGGGAAGAATTTTAGCCATTGATTTTGGTACAAAACGAACAGGTTTAGCGGTTACAGACGAAATGCAAATTATTGCTTCTGGTTTAACCACAGTTGATACTAAGGAGTTACTACAATTTTTAAAACACTATGTTTCTACTGAAAAAGTTGAGAGATTTGTAGTTGGCTTACCTAAGCAAATGGATAATACAGCATCAGAAAGTGAAGTTTATATTCAGAAGTTTTTAGAAAAATTAAGTAAAAGCATTCCTGAAATTCCTGTAGATCGAGTTGATGAGCGTTTTACATCTAAAATGGCTTTTCAAACGATGATTGATAGTGGGTTGAAGAAAAAGCAGCGACAAAATAAAGCCTTAATTGATGAGATTAGTGCAACACTTATTTTGCAGAGTTACCTTTCTAGTATTTAGTAAATAAATGTAAAGTGTTGAAAATTTGCGTCTTTGCTACTTAGCGAGAACGTCTATGGGAATTTAGTTTTTGAAATTTGAAATTATATTCTTTAAAATTGATACTTTTGCACTCGAAAATAAACGAATTATGATTTTACCAATCGTTGCCTATGGAGATGCTGTTTTAAAGAAAAAAGCAAAAACCATTGATAAAGATTATCCAAAGTTAAATGAGCTAATTGAAAACATGTACGAAACCATGTATGGTGCGTATGGTGTTGGTTTAGCGGCACCTCAAATAGGATTAGCTATTCGTATGTTTTTAGTTGATGCGAGTCCCTTTGCTGACGACGACAGTCTTTCTGAAGAAGAGCAAGAACAACTTAAAGGTTTTAAAAAAACATTTATAAATGCTCAGATTTTAGAAGAAGAAGGAGAAGAATGGGCTTTTAACGAAGGCTGTTTAAGTATTCCAGATGTAAGAGAAGATGTTTTTAGAAAACCTAAGATTAAAATTCAATATCAAGATGAGAATTTTGATACTCATGTTGAAGCGTACGACGGTTTAATTGCAAGAGTAATTCAACATGAATATGATCATATTGAAGGTGTTTTGTTTACTGATAAATTGTCGTCATTTAAAAAGCGTTTAATAAAAGGGAGATTGACTAATATTTCAAAAGGTAAAATTAAAATTGATTACAGAATGCGTTTTCCTGCAATGAGCAAGAAACGTTAATACAATATATATGAGCTTAGACAAAATTTTATCCATTTCTGGAAAACCAGGTTTATACCAAATCGTAACACAGACTAGAACAGGTGCTGTTGTAGAATCTTTAATAGACAAAAAAAGAATCACAGTTGGTGCACATAGTAATATTAGCATTCTTAGTGAAATTGCAATTTATACGCTAGCCGAAGAAGTGCCTTTAAAAGATGTGCTTAAAAAAGTAAAAGACAAAGAGAATGGACAGCCAACATCTATCAGTCATAAAGATGGAAAAGATGTTTTAGAAGAATTTTTCTTTGAAGTATTGCCAGATTATGATGAAGATCGTGTGTATCCTTCTGACATAAAAAAAGTGGTACAGTGGTATAATTTACTTCAAAAGAATGACCTTTTAGATGCGCTTGAAGAATCTAAAACCAACAACGATACTTCTGAGGAAGAAGAATAAACATGTCTGATAAAACAGCTCAATTAAAAGCCTTTGAACGTTTGTTACGTATCATGGACGAGTTGCGAGAGCAATGTCCTTGGGATAAGAAGCAAACAATGGAATCTTTACGTCATTTAACTATAGAAGAAGTTTATGAACTTGGAGATGCTATTCTTGATAACGACTTAGAAGAGGTTAAAAAAGAATTGGGCGATGTTTTACTTCATATTGTGTTTTATTCTAAAATAGGGAGTGAAACCAATAACTTTGATATCGCCGATGTTTGTCATAGTATTTGTGATAAGCTTATAGATCGTCATCCTCATATATATGGTGATGTGGTTGTAAAAGATGAAGAAGAAGTAAAACGTAATTGGGAACAATTAAAGCTTAAAGAAGGCAAAACAAGTGTGCTTGAAGGTGTCCCAAAAAGTTTACCAGCTATGGTAAAAGCAAGTCGGATACAAGATAAAGTTGCAGGAGTAGGATTTGATTGGGAAACACCTGAACAAGTCTTTGAAAAAGTAGAAGAGGAGCTAGCCGAACTAAAAGTTGAAATTTTAAAAGGCGACCAGGATGCTATTGAAAGTGAGTTTGGAGACGTTATGTTTTCAATGATAAATTACGCACGTTTCCTTAACGTAAATCCTGAAAATGCTTTGGAGCGCACTAATAAAAAATTCATTAAACGCTTTCAATATCTAGAAAGCAAAGCCAAAGCCTTAGGTAAGTCTTTAAAAGACATGACACTTTCTGAAATGGATGTGTTTTGGGAAGAGGCAAAACTGTTATAAAATTCCTGATAATTTAAGAATTCCTGTAACAAATTAGAGACGTTTAGCCTCTGTCTACGCAGTGTAAAACAGTAAAAATGCTGTGTTTTACTATCTAAATCATAAAATTTTCTAAAAATTTAAAATAGAAACATCCAAAACTAATTTCTGTGCGTAAATACTTTATATAAAAACAAAAAACGTTTTTATAATCTTAGTAGGAGATCTTAATTATTATTTTAAGCGGTTATAATTAAGGTTAATTTAGTTTAGTTAGGGCAAAACCCATCTGTAGAGACAGATGGGTTTTGATATGTTATGGCTTTAATGAGCCTATTTTTTAATTTATTGATGTGGATTCTCAATATAAATAAAGAAGCTTAATTTTTTATAAGCTTTTTTCTAAAGATGTTTCCGTTAGTGTTTTTTATCTCAATAATATAATTGCCAGAATTTAGATCTTGGATATTTATTTCCTGATTTAATTTAGACTGCCCATTTTTAACAATTCTGCCTAATACATCTATAATGTTAAATGTAATAGCTTCTGTTACATTTTCATTACTGGTAATTGTAATAGCATTACTAGTTGGGTTAGGAAATAATTTTAATTCAGGCTTTATTTCAAAAGTTGGTGTGCTTAACGTTTGATCTTCAGCCATAATATTATCAATATCTAATATGGCATCTATAGGTTCTGATTCCCACGAAGGAACAGCATTGTGTAATATTCTCATTTCTTCAACTCCTTGACTTCCACTCCCAAAAGTAACGGCATAATTAAAAGTATCAGACAGTGCTGTAATGTTTTCTTCAAGTATAGAAAAGGAAATTCGTTTCCATCCTTCGTTTGGTAAAACAGCTATAGCATTAGTAGTACTACAACGATAAATAAGACCATAATCAGTTTGAAAAGAAAGTCTCAAAAAAATAACATTAGAACCAGAGTTTCTAACATCCATTGATATATATTTTACGCGACTTGAAAGATTACCTTGATAGTAATTGCCCTGCCATTGTGCATTGTTTTTAGTCATTAATTCGAGGTCTGAACCAGAGCCACTAGAAGTGACACGTAAAAAATTATCCTCGTCACCTAAAGGTCCTCCGTTGTAAATGTTTTCATTTGGTATGGAACTGTTTTTTGTCCAATTGCTCATTGTGTAGTCTTCAAAGTCATCAACTTGATTTAACGCAACTTGTGATAATACTACAGTGGGTACGCATAATAGTAAAAAGGGTAATAGTTTTCTCATAAATTTTTTTGGTGTTAATATTTAGTTTTTCTTTTTAATGGACTATGCTATAAAAAAATTATAGCACTACTTTTTCTTTTAGCATTAAAGCGAAAGCTTCTGGCTCATGACAAAATCAACGGTCATAAGTTGAAGCACTCTGTTTATGTTAATTGTGATTTTAATTATACATCCCCCGAACTTTAGTCAGCTTGGCTTTCCAAGTATCTAATTCTTTTTTATGGTTAGCAATATTTTTGTGTACATCTTTTACTAACGGATTATCTGATTTTACATTAGAGAAAAACTGTAAATTATTTTCCAATTGATTAATTTCAGATTTTATCTCATCAATTCTCTTTTTGATAAAGTTATACTCATTGTCAAGTAATCTTGTATCATCAGGATTAGCTAAATTTTCAAGCTTGCTTTCAAACTTAATCATGTCTAATTTAGACTTATCCATTTTTAGCTTATCAAAGGCATCATCTATTGCTTTGTAGAATTTACCATCAATGTAACGTTTGGTTTGTGGTACATGACCAATTTCTTTCCATTCAGAAATTTTAGCTTTTAAAACGTCAATATCGGCTTTAGGATCATCTGTAAGCTCTAAGGTTTTTAAAGCATCTAGAAGCTTAACTTTTTTGTCGAAAGCATCATATAAGTGTTGGTCTTGTGCTTTACGCTCTGCATGCATTCTGTCAAAATAATGGTTACAAGCCCCTTTAAACTGCTTCCAAATTTTATCGCTATCTTTTCTTGGAACATGACCTATTTTTTTCCATTCATTCTGAATTTTCTTCATCAATGGAGTTACCGTTTTAAAGTCGTCACTGTCTTTATGCTCTTCTGCAATTTGAATTAAATCCTTTTTCTTTTTAAGGTTATCGTATTGATCTTTCTTTAAATCTTTGTAGAAGTTATTTTTACCACGATTAAAAGTTCTTACAGCATCTTTAAACTTTGCCCAAGTTTGTTCGTTTACTTTTAGTGGTACTTTTCCGGCTTTGAAAAAAGCATCTCTTAAAACTTCAATATCTTTAATTTTTTTCTGCCACGCACTATGAGAATTACCTTTGTCTTCAGCAATTTTTACTATTAGTGCTATAATTTCTTCTTTGCGTTCAAGATTTTTTTCGTGGGCTTTATCCATGTCAGCATAATAAGCTTGGCGCTTATCGTGTATGGCTTTTGTTGCATTACTGAAACGTTCCCAAATAGCTTCTCTGTGTTCTTTACTAACAGGTCCAAGCTCTTCTTTCCATAATTTATGTAAGACTTGTAATTCTCTAAATGAACGATTGGTGTTTTCGTCTTGTGCTAATTCTTCAGCACGTTCTATGATTTTTAATTTTTGATCATAGTTGTGTTTAAAGTCCATATCTCTCAAATCATTATTGAGGTGTAGAAAGTCATAGAAACGTTCTACGTGATGATGGTAAGTATTCCAAGCGTTATTGTATTTGTCTCTAGGAATTGGGCCAGCATTACGCCATTTTTCTTGTAATTCTTTAAAGTGCTTATAGGTTGTGCCCATGTTTTCTTCAACACTAAGCAGGCTTTTTATGTCTTCTATAATTTGTAGTCTATCGTCTAAGTTTTGCTTGAGGTTTTGCTCACGCTCCTTATAATAGGCATTTATTTTTTGTTTGTATTCCTTATAAAGTGAATTGAAACGTTTTTTGGTGTCGTTGGTATAATAGAAATCTATTTCATTACCACCTTCTGCAATAAACTCTTCTTTTTTCTCGTCTAAAAGTTCACTGAATTTAGCATTGAATTCAGTTTTAATTTCATTAACGTGCTTTGAAATGGTCTGAATTTTATGATTTTTTAGGAGTCTGCTGATTTCGGTTGTCAGCTCATCCATAGTCATGGCATGATAATCTTTTTCTTCAACTTCATGACGTTCTGCATTAGACTCGTCTTCGGCATCTTCAGCATTTGAAGCTTCTATTTCTTCAACGTGATTGTCTTTGGTTGAATCCGTTTTTGTTTTAATTTCTAGAGCCTCGTCAGTTGAGGTTATTTCAGTTTCAACGTTAGAAGTTGTTTCTTGTGTTGGAGTAGTTTCGTTAGATACTACTTCTTTTTTTCCATCTGCTTCTTGCAGGTTATCATTCTCAGACATGTGTCAATTTTTTTATATAGGAGGTTAAAGATACTAACTAGTAGCTGAATTACAAAGGGATTTGCAGATTGTAGTAATATTATTGAGCGTTTAGGGCTTATTCCATATTTCCCAAGATTTTTCGGCCTGTAATCGTAACATCTCTAAGCCATTAATAGTTGTAGCTCCTTTTAAACGTCCTTGGTTTAAAAACTTAGTTTCTTCTGGATTGTAGATAAGGTCGTATAAAATGTGATTTTCACATAAAGCTTCGTAAGGTATATCTGGACATTTATCTACATTTGGAAATGTGCCAATTGGAGTACAATTAATTATAATAGTATGTTCTGAAATGATTTTTTTAGTCAAATCTGAATATAAAAAACGAACCCCTTCTTTATGAGAACGCGATACAAAATTTAATTTAATGTCTAGCTTTTTAAGCGCATAAGCAATGGCTTTAGAAGCGCCTCCAGTGCCTAAAATTAAAGCCTTTTTATGATGTGATTTTAAATGTGGTTGTATAGAGTTTTTAAACCCGTAAAAATCGGTATTATAACCTATTAGTTTTTTGTTTTTTGTAAACCTGATGGTGTTTACAGCTCCAATTTCTTGTGCTTTTTTATTAAGTTTATCAAGTAAAGGTATTACTTGTTCTTTATAAGGAATAGTTACATTAAGTCCTTTTAAATTTGAGGTGCTTGTTATAACTTCTGAAAGTTCATCTATAGATTGTAAGTCGAAATTTACATAAGAGTGCTGTAAATTTTCAGTTTCAAATTTGGTTTTAAAATAACTTCTAGAAAAGGAGTAGGAGATGTCTTTACCTACGAGTCCGAATTTAAGTTTTGAGTTGTCTTGTGCGTTGTCCATACCATTCTAATCCTAAAACTATGAGGATTCCTAAGGCAATATAAGCAATTGCAATGTAAGTTTGCGTATTCAAATCTGGTAAAAAGCGTTGGTAATTGGCAATAATTTGTTTTCCAGTTGAATCCAAAATAAGTGAACCTTCAAGATTTGTTTTGTAAATCGTTTCTTTCCAAGGCCAAACCACACCAAGTGAGCCAATTATAAACCCCATTATAGTTGCTAAAGTAATGTTTTTATAATGTTTTAGAATATAGTTTAGGATATGAGAAAAGGTTACTAGACCAACAACAGACCCCAAAGTAAAAACAGCTAAAACTTTTAGCATTCGTATTCTTACGGCATTGTGTATAAATTCAAAATTACCACTAAAAATATCAAATACAGTATCGTAAAGTGCATTTACAGAATCGACTAAGAGCAATACATAATTGCCTAATAAAATAAGAATAAAAGACCCAGAAAATCCGGGTAATGTCATGCCGGAAACGCTTATAATTCCACAGAAAAACACAAAAAAGAGATTGTCGTTTTCTTTAGCAGGGTCTAAGAAGCTAATGCTAATTCCTGCTATAGCGCCGAGTGTTAGCGCTAAAATAGTGGTTCTATTCCATTCTTTAAAATCTTTACTTATGTAGTAAATGGAACCTAGAATCATTCCAAAAAAAGTACTCCAAACATAGAGTTCGTAATGTACAATGAGGTAATCTAATAGTTTAGAAACGCTAAAATAGCTTACTATCATACCTAAGAATAATAGGCTTAAAAATTTACCATTGATATAACGATAAAAGCTTTTAAATCTTCCGTTAAGTAATAGTCTAAAAGCTGTTTTGTTAACACGTTGTAGTGAGTAGATAAACTCTTCGTAAAAACCGGCGACAAAAGCAACCACTCCTCCAGAAACACCAGGAACTTTGTTTGCAGCTCCCATAGCCAAACCTTTAATGACCAGGAATATACGATCTTTAAGGGCTCTTGTGCTTTGCATTACACGTTGTCTTTTTGTTTTCCTAAAGTTTCTAAAACAAGAATTGCAGCAAAACCAATAATAATAAATACAATAGCCATTACTATCTCATTATCTCCACTATAGGAAGACGGTAAAATACTTTTGTCTAGTAAGGTTACTACTTCTCCTTCAGAATTTACGCGTGTTTTTAAAACCTCTTTCCAAGGCCATATTTTGTTTAAAGACCCAATCATAAAACCAGTTAAGATGGCTAATGTTAGGTTTTTATGATGCTTAAACATCCAGTTTAGCGCTTTAGAAAAGACTTTAAGTCCAATGACAGCACCAACGGCAAGTAATACAAATTTAAAAAGAGCATCTTTAAAAAGTTCCATGTTACCATTAAGTAAACCATCTCTTAAATTGTTAATTGTATCTATTGCTGTTTGGTAAGCTCCAAGAATAAGTAAAATAAAAGCACCAGAAACACCAGGTAATATCATAGCTATTATGGCAATAAAACCACAAAACAACAAATAGAATGGACTGTCAGGAGAAGCAAACGGTTCTGCTAGTGTAATGTAAAATGATAAAATAGAAGTAATAATAATTGCAATTACTAATTTTAACGACCAACCATTGATTTGTTTAGCGATGTAAAGAATACTTGCTAAAACAAGTCCAAAAAAGAAAGACCAAAGTAAAATAGGTTCATTGTGTAGTAGCCATTTTATCAGTTTTGCTAAGGATAAAATGCTAATAGCAATTCCTGAAAATAGAGCTAATAAAAAATTACCGTTAATAGAATTCCAAGCGGTTTTAAAGCCATCTTGTTTCCAAACTTTAAAAACATTTAGATTTACTTTGTCTATACTTTCTATAAGTTCTTCGTAAATACCAGAAATAAAAGCAATAGTTCCTCCAGAAACACCTGGAACAACATCTGCAGCTCCCATAGCAATACCTTTAAAAGTGATGGCTAAATAATCTATAAATCGTCTTTGCATTCTTTTGTAAAATAAGAGCTGCTAAGGTAAGATTTTTTTTAGTTTGATGTCTTTTTAGCTTCTGAAATTATAGCCTTAATTAAAGGTCTGTCTGTGAGTTGAGGAAATAATTCTGAAATAATAAAACTATAGTCAATATTAAGACATGTGGCGTTTTTTAGATGGAAACGGCCTTCTTCAGGTTGATATACCATAAAGTAGAGTCCTGCTAAACGATACTCAACTTCAGGGCTTTCTGGATAGAATTCTGTCGTTTGTAATAAATTGAAAATAGCAGCTTGGTACTCGCCAAGTTCAATTAAGATATCTGTTCTGTTTAACCAAGTATCTAATTCGTAATTTCCTAGTTCTAAAGCGCGTTTGTAACCTTGTTCTGCTTCTTCAAGAAAATTTAAATGTTTGTTTACTGTGGCATACAATTTCCAATATAACACATTGTCTCCGTCAATTGCAACGGCTTTTTTTATGTAATCAAGTGCGTTTTGGTAATCGTGACGTTTAAGGTAAAATTTAGTAATTGCAATCCAACCTTTATCTAGTAAAGCATCTTCATCAATCGTTTTTTTGAAAAATTGAATAGCTAAATCACTCTGTCCAAGTTTTGAATAACAATAGCCAATTCTCAAAAGCGCAAAAGAAGTAGGATCGTCTAAAGCTAAAGTGATTTTATAATTTTCAATCGCTTCTTCGTACTTTTTTAGTTTTTCTAAAACTTTACCTTTTTCAATATAAGCTCCGACAAAAGTATCATCAGAAATAATTGCAAAATCAAAAGCTGCACTTGCTTTGGCATATTCTTTAATAGCAAAATATTGTCTGCCTAATTGATGCCAGGCAACTTCACAATAAGGATTAGTATCTAGGAATTCATTCAGGTATTCTATTGCTTCAGAATTTTTATTTAAAAAATCGTAGCAGTAAATTATATTATGAAGTGCAGAATAATCTGTAACATCACTTTCTAGACATTTTTTAAAATAGATAATAGCATCATCAAACTGATCTAGGAATAAATATTCCATACCTACCAAAGCGTACAAATCTGCATCATCTTCTGGTGAGTTAGACATGTCAATGGCAATAAGCAATGTATTTATTGCTTTTTGATGCTCATCTTGCTTAGATAATACATTTGCTTTTTGAATGAAAATCTCTTCGTTAGTGGGTTCTAAACTATGAAGTTTATCGAGAAGTTCATTGGCTTCTGCAAACTTATTCTCAATAACCAATATTTCTACTTGAAATAACCTGAGGTTAATAGATGTAGGGTGTTGTTCTAAACCTAATTTTATAGCACGTTTAGACAAAGCAATTTTACCATTTTCAAGATAATGATGAATAATGTTCTCAAATTCGGCCGAATCAAAGAACAATATATTATTGGTCTTTAACATCGATTCAAATCGAGTAAGTGGAAAATTTTCGTCTTCGTGACTGTACTGCATATATGGATTAATATTTCACCGAAATAAAATTACAGTTATCCTTTAGTATACATTGCTTTTTGAGCGAATGTTTTTAACAAAGTAGTTAACATTAAAACCCCACTTTATTTGTTGTGGCTTAAGAATCTGTAATTTAGCAACTTGAGTATTGAAGGATATGTTTAGATATTGTCTAATATTGATGTAATAATACGACAGCCTTCAATTATTTCATCATTTGAGATGGTTAATGGAGGTGTAATTCGGATAGCTTTTGGTTCAAAAAGTAACCAAAATAGGATTAATCCTTGGTTTTGAGCTTCTAAAATAACCTGACTTGTAAGGTCTGCACTTTCTGTTAAAGCGGCTAACATTAATCCACGACCTCTAATTTCTTTGATGTGTTTATGCTGAAGGTGTTTTCTTATTAATGCTTCTTTTTTTAAGGTTTCAGCAATGAGATTAGACGCTGTTATTTCTTTTAAAGTAGCTAAAGCAGCAGCAGCAATTACAGGATTGCCTCCAAAGGTTGTGATATGTCCAAGTTTAGGATTGTCGCTTAAAGTAATCATCATTTCTGTTGAGGCGGTAAAAGCTCCAATGGGTAAACCGCCTCCTAAGCCTTTGCCTGTAACAACAATATCTGGTTGACAGTTGTAGTTTTCAAATCCAAATAGCTTTCCCGTTCTGCCAATTCCTGGTTGAATTTCGTCAAGAATAAATACAGCTCCAACGGCATTGCAACGTTCTTGAACTTTAGCTAAATAATTATTAGTAGGTTCAATAAAGCCTGCTCCTCCTTGAATGGTTTCTAAAATAACTGCAGCTGTGTTTTCTGTAATTTGAATTAAATCGCTTTCTGAGTTAAATTCAATATGTTTTATGTCTGGAATTAGTGGTAGAAAAGGGTGTTTACGTTCTTCGTAATCCATTAAGCTTAATGAGCCTAATGTATTGCCATGATAGGCATTTTTTGCAGCAATTATTTCTGAACGCTGTGTATAACGTCTTGCTAATTTTAGGCTACCTTCAATAGCTTCTGTACCAGAATTAACTAAATAGGTAGATTCTAATGGTTTTGGCAAATGTGCAGCGATGAGCTTAGATAATTCAACAGCAGGTGCTTGAATATACTCACCATATACCATGACATGAAGGTATTTGTCCAATTGCGTTTTTACAGCGTCAATGACTTTAGGATGTGCATGTCCTAGGCTACAAGCAGAAACACCTGCAACAAAATCTAGATACGCTTTAGCGTTGGTATCATAAATATAAGAGCCTTTAGCATGGCTTATTTCCATGGCTAATGGATGTGGTGTTGTCTGGGCTTGGTATTTAAAAAAGTCTGTTTTCAATTAGTCTTTTTCTTTTTTTGATTGTAAGGGTTTTGCTTTTTTTAACGTTGCTTTTAAAGGAGCCGTCGTTGTTTTTTTAGGTAAATTCCGAGCTGCTTTGTTGTCTTTTTTTGGTGTTGCTTTTCCGGCTTCTTCAACACGTTTGGTGGTGTTGTCATCAATAAATTCTTCGGCAGGAACGTAATCTTCTAAGCCTTTAATTATTGGCAAATCTAATGGAGGATCGTCTTTAAATAAATCTTCAACTGAGAGTGGGCGCTCTTCGCCTCGCCAATCAAAACCTCTTAATTGTCTTGCGCTTTTAGGGAAATCTGTCTCAGGAAAAATATCTCCATCAATTTGGTTAATAAAGCGTACTTCCTCAACAGCTTGGTCAATAATTTTAACATTAATACTACCAGATTTTGACTTTTGAATACCAATTAATTCATTGTCGTCATTCCGTAAATAGCGAATGGTTTCTGCATTTTTGAGTACATCAACATTGTATAGTTCATTGTCTTTAAATAAACCAATTAGTTGTTGTCCTTTTATTTGGTTGAAGCCATCTTTGCTTATAGTGTCTTTACTAACTAAAAAAGCATTGTTGAATACTTTTAACGAATCGAGTTGTTCCGTTTTAACGTTAGAAATTAAATGAATAGTGTCTCCTGTCATTTGATTTTCTATATTCCAGAGTACTGGTTTGCGCTGTATTGCAAATGCATCTGTAGAGCTAAATCGGCTGAGATTTATCATTTGTGTCAATCCCGTTTTGTGATCTACGTGAATAGAGTCTGATTTACCTGCTAAGTCGCTTTTGTATAATTTCACATTGTAAAAAGCTCTTGTGATTCTGTGATCTTCTTTACCTGTAACCAATAAGGTGTCTGCGTGCATATAAACAGAATCTTTTTCTTGAACGGTTATGGCTAGAGCTCTTTTGGTAATATACATAGAGTCTTTTTCGCGCCAGACTTCAGCATAATGGCCTTTTACAATACTTTTATTTAAAGTGTCTGTTACAGTAATATTATTAGTGGCTGAAGCAAAATTTTTGTTTCTATCAAAATATAAGCTGTCTCCTTCTACGGTTCTGTTTTCATAATCGATTTTAGCATTACGCTGAAAATGACCAGTATCGTTGTTGGTGTTGTAAAAGCCGCGTTCGCAATAGACCTTACTAGTTTCTCCTACAATAGTTGATGGTCCAAAAAGGTAAGCGTGTCCGTTTTCTGTATAAAAATCGAGACGCTCTGTATTGAGTGTATATTGTGGGTTTACAAGTACTACATCTTTTACAAATTGATATTTACTCGTATTCATGTAGTAACGGCCAATTTGACTTGTAATGGTTCCTGAAGAATCTCTTACAACCGTTCCACCTGTATTGTAATAAGCTTGTTGTCTGGTTCTATTAAACCAAAGTGTATCTGTTTTTAGTGTTGATTGTGGTTCGGTTAAAACAACATCTCCACTTGCAAAAGCTAATTGTGTTTTTCCGCTATACTCTACATATTTGGCAACCATATTAATAGAGTCTCCTTGTTTCATTACAACATTACTAAAAGCTTCAATGAAATCTTGGTCTTGATAATAAATAGCTTTGTCGCACCACATATTTACTCCTTCATGGATAAAGTGGATTTGTTGTGATTTGTCTCTAAGAAAGACTATGGCGCCATCTTCAACTTCTGGAGCGGTTGAAGCATTACCAGCGTATTTAATGGTAATACGTTGTTTTTCTTGAGCAAAACTAATGCATACAAAGGAAAAGCAAATGAGAAATAATAAATTCTTAAAACGTTTCAAAGGCATATGTTTTTTACAAAATAACACTTATTAGATTTGCTTTAGTATGTGTTAACGTTTTTTTTAACAGAAATGTGTAGCTTACCAAGCTTAATAGTAGATAAAAATATTGGTTTTTCTGAGAAATAGTTTAAAGTTAAGACACTATATCTTTACCGTAAATTTCACAAAAAAACCAATATTTTATTTAAGTCTAATTATATCTTCTTACGAATGATAGTCTGTTTACGATCAGGACCCACAGATACAATTGTAATAGGAATATTTAATTCGTTTTCTAAGAATTCAACATAACCATTTAAATTTTCAGGTAGTTGTGAAGCTTCAGTCATTCCTGTTAAATCTGCAGCCCAACCTTTTACTTCTGTATAAATAGGAGTAATGTTTTCTTCTTCAATGTTATATGGTAAATGCGTAATGGTTTCACCTTTATACTTATAAGCAGTACATACTTTAAGGGTTTTAAAACCAGAAAGCACATCTCCTTTCATCATTATTAATTGTGTAACTCCGTTAACTTGACAAGCATAACGTAAAGCGACTAAATCTAACCAACCACAACGTCTTGGGCGACCTGTAGTAGCTCCAAATTCGTTTCCAACCTTGGCCATAGTTGCGCCATCTTCATCAAATAATTCTGTTGGAAATGGTCCAGAACCCACACGAGTAGTATAAGCTTTAAAAATTCCGAAGACTTCTCCAATTTGGTTTGGTGCAACCCCTAAACCTGTACAAGCACCTGCCGCAGTGGTATTAGACGATGTTACAAAAGGATACGTTCCAAAATCAATATCTAATAAAGAGCCTTGAGCCCCTTCTGCTAATATCGATTTTCCAGATTGTTGTGCTTGATAAATGTATTCTTCAGAGTCAATAAACTGTAATGATTTTAAAGTTTCGATAGCTTCAAAGAAATCGGCTTCTAATTCTTTTAGGTTGTATTGAATATCTACGTTGTAAAATTCAATCATTGCTTCGTGCTTGTCTGCTAAAGCTCTGTATTTGTCTTTCCAATCGGCTAATTCAATATCTCCAACTCTAATTCCATTTCTACCAGTTTTGTCCATGTATGTTGGACCAATACCTTTTAATGTAGACCCTATTTTAGCTTTACCTTTAGAAGCTTCACTTGCGGCATCTAATAAACGATGCGTAGGTAAAATAATATGTGCTTTACGAGAAATGCAAAGGGATTTTTTATAATCTACGTTTTGTTCTTTTAACTTATCTAGTTCTTTCTTGAAAATAACAGGATCGATAACAACACCATTACCGACGAGATTCACTTTGTTCTCGTGAAAAATACCTGATGGAATTGTGTGCAATACATGTTTTTTGCCGTTAAATACCAAAGTATGACCTGCATTTGGCCCACCTTGAAAGCGTGCAATAATATCGTAGTTAGAGGTAAATACATCGACAATTTTTCCTTTGCCTTCATCTCCCCATTGTAATCCAAGTAGTAAATCTACTGCCATTTTAAAATTGAGTTAGTCGTCTTTTTTACGATTACCGTAAAAATATAGTGAATGATTAGTTATCTGAATATCAAAAACCTCTTCAATGGTTTTTTTTATGGATTGAATGCGTGGATCACAGAATTCTATAACCTCTCCTGTGTCTGTAAGAATAACATGATCGTGATTTTTGTCGAAATAGGATTTTTCGTAATGTGCTTGACTTTTTCCAAATTGGTGTTTGCGAACCAAAGCACATTCTAACAATAATTCAATCGTATTATAAAGCGTGGCTCTACTTACACGGTAGTTTTTGTTTTTCATTTTAATATAAAGAGACTCTATATCAAAATGATCTTCGCTGTCATAAATTTCTTGAAGTATAGCGTAACGCTCAGGTGTTTTTCTGTGACCTTTATCTTCTAGGAATTGTGTAAACACGCGTTTTACAATTTCTTGGTTGCTTTCTTCTGTAGTTGCATTCATAATTAAGGAGCAAATTTAAGCAAATTTTAAATGATATAAATTGTAAAAACTAGGATTTAAAAGGAAAAGAAATGAACATGTTTTTAATAACTTTTTAAAAGTTTAAAAAAACGAGTTATACTCTAGTAACTTTATCAATGCCATTAATTTTTTTAAGCTTTTCAATTACCTTTTTTAGCATAGTTTGGTTTTTGACTTCCACTGTTATTTTTCCTGTGAATACACCGTCATCACTAGAAAAGCTTAGGCTTTTCATATTTACGTGCATATTCTCGGAAATTAATTTTGTAATATGATTCACCAGTCCCATATCATCAATACCAGATAATGTAATCTGTGAGGTGTATACTTGCTGTGACGAATCTATCCATTTTGCTTGTAAAATTCTGTATGCGTAGTTAGATTGTAAGCTTACAGCATTAGGGCAATTTTTCTTGTGCACTTTTATGCCTTCATTAATGGTTACAAAGCCAAATACTTTGTCGCCAGGAATTGGATTACAGCAATTTGCTAATGTATAGTTGAGTTTTTCTTCCTCTTTACCAAAAACCAACATGTCATATTTAGAAGTAATTTCTTCTTTATGAATATCTTTTGGAACCGATGGTTTGTATATTTTGTTTTTAAAATAACTAACAAAGGCATTGCTACGAGAAGACGCAAATGCTTTTAATTTGCTGTTGTCAATAGTACCAATACCAACACGATAAAATAAATCTAAAGACGTATTTAGTTTAAAATAACTAACCAATTCATTAATGGAACTTTCATTTAAAGTTATTTTTAATTGCTTTAATTTTCGTCTTAAAATCTCTTTTCCTTCTTCTGCGATAAGCTTGGTGCCTTCGTTTAATGCCGATTTAATTTTACTTCTAGCTCTTGCTGTAGTAGCATAATCTAGCCAATTGGCGTTTGGTTTGGCATTTTCTGAAGTCATAATCTCAACACGATCGCCACTTTGTAGTTCATGACTTAAAGGCACTAATTTTCCATTCACTTTGGCACCGCGAGTTTTCATACCCACTTCTGTGTGAATACTAAATGCAAAATCGAGTGGAGTTGCCCCTTTTGGAAGCGATTTTAAATCACCTTTGGGTGAAAAGACAAAAATTTCTTTAGAATATAAGTTGAGTTTAAATTGTTCTACAAAGTCTACAGCATCAGCTTCATTGTTTTCTAAGGCTTCTTGTAAACGGTTAATCCACAAGTCTAAATTGTCTTCTTTGGCATCTGCATTTTTATATTTATAGTGAGCAGCATAGCCTTTTTCGGCAATTTCATTCATGCGCTCACTACGAATTTGAACTTCAACCCAGCGGCTTTTTGGACCAACAACTGTAATATGAAGTGCTTCGTAACCTGTAGATTTTGGTGACGAAATCCAATCTCTAAGTCGAATTGGATTTGGCGTAAAATGATCGGTTACAATAGAATATATTTTCCAAGCTAAGAATTTTTCGTTAGCTAAATCTGATTTATAAATAATACGAACCGCAAACTTATCGTAAACTTCTTCAAAAGAGACGCCTTGTTTTACCATTTTTCTACGAATGCTAAAAATGGATTTTGGCCGTCCTTTAATTTCGTAGTTTAGACCTTCGGTATTTAAAGAGTCTTCAATAACTTTAGAGAATGCTTTGATATATGCATCTTGCTCTTCTTTGCTATCTTTAATTTTTTCTAAAATATCATTATAGACCTCAGGTTCAGTGTATTTTAATCCTAAATCTTCGAGTTCGGTTTTAATATTGTAAAGTCCAATTCTATGCGCTAGAGGTGCGTATATGTATAGTGTTTCAGATGCAATCTTGACTTGCTTGTCTGAACGCATAGAATCCATGGTTTGCATGTTATGCAAACGGTCTGCGATTTTAATAATAATAACTCTTACATCGTCATTTAAGGTCAGAAGCATTTTTCTGAAATTCTCGGCTTGCAAAGACACATCCATATCTTTTTTTAACGATGAGATCTTGGTGAGGCCATCAACAATTCTCGCAACAGTTTCTCCAAACAGCCGTTCCATATCGTCAATGGTATATTCTGGGTTGTCCTCAACCACATCATGAAGTAAAGCTGCAGCAATAGATGTGGCGTCTAAACCAATTTCTTGAGCTACAATTTTAGCAACAGCAATAGGGTGAAAGATATAAGCTTCTCCAGATTTACGACGTTGATCTTTGTGCGCATCTACAGCGACATCAAAAGCATGACGGATTAATTTTTTATCCTCATCTGTTAACGTCTGATAGCTTACTTTTAGTAATTCTTTGTAAGCTTTTGCAATGGCCTTATTTTCTTTTTCTATAGCTTCCTCAGTCATAGAACTAAAGTAGTGAAAGGATTTCTAATTGGCAATTGTTTTTTTAAATGAAATTCGAATAAACTTTGATTTTTCAAGAAAACAGTGTCATTCTTTCAGGTAATAATAGAAAAATCAAGAGCTGTATTTATTATTGCGTAAGATTAAAAAAACTAATCATGGCTATTTGAATTAGCATTATGATAAATGAAGCTAAATTCATCTTTATTAATTCATTGCTTTTTATGTGATAAACGACCTTTGTATTGTCTTTATTGTTCATTACTCCAATGAAGATCATTGGAAGTATTACGAAAAGAAAAGCAATTACTATTGACCCATCTCGTTCAAGTTCGGCATCAATAAAAAAATAAATAAAAAGGCTTATTAAAAAATAGTAAAAGGAAAGCATTAGAACCCAACCCATTTTTGTTTTTAAGAAGACACCAATTAGAGGAATAAGCATTAAAAATGAAGTCCTTAATGTTGAAGTAGTAAATACTATTTTCAAATAGTCAACAATGGAGTTGCTATTTCCTGTTAATTCAAAATAATCAATTAAACTATTATAATCACGAATGAAGACTAGGATTGAAATAATAACAATTGGTATTTTAACTATAATATTTGTTATTGGTGTTTTAATTCTAGTCAATCTTAAGGGTTTAAATGTTTTAATTATAATGATTTAGAGTTCAATAATACAAATACTTCAAAATAAAAAACAACAAAACCCGCAATTAATGCAGGTTTTGTAATGACTTATTTCAATTTGAAACTTTTACGGATTAGTAGACCACAACGACGCATTAGCCATCATAGCGCGTCTAGGTAGTTTTAAACCAGATACAATTAGTTCTGCAAAATCTTCGGGCTGTAATACGCTGTCTTCAGAATCTTTGCTTGCAATACCTAATGCTATAGACATATCAGAAGCTATGGTGCTTGGTGTTAAAGTACACACTCTAATATTGTTTTTACGTACCTCTTTCATTAAAGATTGCGACATTCCAATAACGGCAAATTTTGAAGCTGAATATGCAGAAGTCGTAGCATTACCTGTTAAGCCTGCTGTAGAAGAGATATTTATAATATCACCTTCGTTTTTAGCTATTAAATGTGGTAAAACCTCTTTGGTGACGTAATACATTCCCATTACATTGGTTTGTATAATTTGGCTCCATTGATCCACTTCCATATCGTTTAAAGATCCAAAAGCAGCTATACCTGCATTGTTCACTAAAATGTCTATAGCACCTAATGTTTCAATTAAAGAAGTAATGCCTGCTTGAACTTCCTCGTAATTACTCACATCAAATACAGCATATATAGCGTTAACTCCAAATGTCTTTAATTCTGAAACGGTTTCTTTTAAAACGGCTTCATTTCTGCCTGTAATAGCCACATCAATACCTTCTTTAGCAAAAGCGATAGCTGTTGCTTTTCCTAAACCTCTTCCGCCTCCTGTAATTATTGCTTTTCTATTTTTTAAATCTGTCATTTTATTATGTTTCTTTTTGTTCAAAGTTATAAAAATTGTGGGTTAGTCATGTTATAATAATGTGAACTTACAACCTTAAATTCTTAATGCGTTCTAAAAGTGTGAGATGCGTTTTTTTGACAAGTATTGGGTGTTAGAAAATGTTATTTACCGTGCTTTTTCCAATACGATTTACCGTAGCTGCAAAATACTTCTTCACCATAGTTTATGTCTTTTATTGCTTTGATGCAGACATTATTATCATCGTCTAAAGTAATTGCAGCATTATTTTTAAAATTACTTTGCGTTAAGCCTTCTGCATCATTAGCGTATTTGGCAAAGCAATGGGTATGCATACTGTCCATAATAGTGCCATCTAGTAAGTTAATAAAATACCTATCTTGGTGCTGTGCTGCTCGTTTTTCGGCTTCTTTGTTATCGATAATTTCCCCTTTAAACAACGCAATGATTTCATCTTTATAAATGTCAACTGCCGTAAATAAACCTTGTCCAGCATGTTTAATTTGTGAAGGTTGAATAAACAAGTAATCTGATTCTGGAGCTTCAATAGTATTTGTACTTGTATAATGGTCTTCTGTATTGGAGGCGTTCAAGGTTTATAAGATTTGTTAAGGTTGTTAGTTGCTAGAATTTAAATCGCTTTTATTTTTTCAAGTTATTTACGCGTTCTAAAAGCGTAGGATGCGAATAATGCATAAACACATAGGCTTTATGAGGTGTTAAATTACTCAAGCTATTTTTAGATAATTTCTTTAATGAGGTGATTAAAGGTTCTGCTTTGTATGTTGCTTTAGCATAATCATCCGCTTGGTATTCAAAAACTCTTGAAACATAATTCATTATTAAACCTGTGACTTCAGAAATAGGCGAGTAGAGTAGTCCAAAAGCAATTAAGCCAACATGAAAACTCGGATTTTCAACTCCAATAGCATTAGATAATAACGGATTTGATATAAAGATGGATAAAATGAATAGTGTTAATCCTGTAAGTAGAATAGAGGTCACTAAATTGAAAATGATGTGTTTCTTTTTGTAATGTCCTACTTCGTGTGCTAAAACAGCAACGATTTCTTCATCGTCTAAATCATTGACCAAAGTATCGTAAAGGGTGACGCGTTTTTCACTGCCAAATCCCGAAAAATAAGCATTGGCTTTAGTACTTCGTTTTGAACCATCGATGATAAAAATCTTTTCAAGATTAAAACCAACAGATGCTGCATAGGCTGAAATTTTGGTTCTCAATTCACCGTCTTCTAAAGGAGTTTGTTTATTGAATAGTGGTACAATAAGTTTGGAGTAAAACATATTCATAAATACAGTGAAAGCGGTTACAATGCCCCAAGCGTATAGCCAGAATTGATTTCCTGTAACTTGATAAAACCAAACAATAAGTGCAATGATGCCTCCGCCGAGAAGTACGGTCATTAGCAAACCTTTTAATTTATCTAAAATAAAGGTTTTTTTAGTCGTTTTATTGAAGCCGAATTTTTCTTCAATTACAAAGGTTTTGTAATAGCCAAATGGTGTTGTAATTATATCGCTAGCAATCATAATAATGCCAAAGAAAATTAAGGCAATTAGTATTGGGTTATCAGAATAACGTCTGGCGAAATTATCAACGTATTCAAAGCCATCTAAAAGTAAGAAGCCTAAGGTTAATACAAAAGAAAACAAGGAGGTTATAAGTCCAAATTTATAATTCACGGTTTTGTAAGCTTGTGATTTTTTATATTCCTCTGCGTCATACACATCGTTTAATACTTCAGGAATTGGATCGTTATAATGTTTTGCGTTTATAGCATCGAGCACTTTATCGATTATAAAGTTGATGACAATAATAGCGATGATGATATAGAATAGGGTTTGTGCTGTCATTAATATATTTTTTTGTCACCTAGAGTTCAGGTGAAAGGTTTTAGAATACTATTAAAATAGGTTTCGACTGCGCTCAACCAAACAAATTAGGTTATTTAAAATTGCGTTGGCGTTTGGCTTCAAAAATAAGAATTCCAGCAGCAACAGACACATTCATGGAGTCAATTTCACCTTGCATTGGTATACTTATATTTTTTGTTGCAGCTTTGCGCCATTCTTTGGTTAAACCTGTCGCTTCTGTACCTACTACAATGGCTGTTGGTAAGGTGTAATCTTGTGAATGATAAGGTTCTGATTCTTGTAAGATAGCGGAGAAAATATTGAAATTGTATTTCTTTAAAAAGTCAATAGCTTCATCAGAACTGGCCATAGCAATTTCAGTTGTAAATACGCAGCCAACACTAGAACGAATAATATTAGGATTGTATAAATCAGATTTTGGATTTGCAATAATAACGGCATCAACATTTGCGGCATCAGCTGTTCTAAGCAAGGCACCAATATTACCAGGTTTTTCAGGGGCTTCGGCCACTAAAATTAGTGGGTTTTTAGATTCAAATTTTAAATCTTCTAATGTATGATGTTTTGAATTCACAACAGCAATAACCCCTTCAGTAGTATCGCGATGTGCTAATTTCTGAAAGACTTCTTTTGATATTTCAATAATCTCAATATTGTATTGTGACATCGCTTGAGCTTCGCTTTCAGAAAATAATTCTGGATAAAATAGTAAGGTGTCAATATTATAGGCACCCTTTATAGCTAATGATAATTCACGTTTGCCTTCAATTAAAAACAGTCCTGTTTTTTTGCGTTGTCTCGCTTTTTCTTTGAGCAGAACAAGTTGTTTTATAAATGGATTCTGAACGCTAGAGATGGATTTACTCATTACTATATTATTTATATCTATATTTGAGAGATACAAATTTAACCTATTATGAAACAAAAACTACTTTACCTATTTCTATTCTTAACAATCAACACAATTTCATTTGCTCAGGTGGCGAATCAACCAAACGATTACGTGGTTTGCGATGATGATAATGATGGTTTTGCTTTATTCGATTTAACTTATGCAGATGCACAAATTTTAGGAAGTCAACAAAGTGCTGTAGATTATACGGTAACGTATCACGAAACAATGAGTGATGCAATCAATGGAGTTTATGCGATTAATTATCCTTATGTTAATATTACCAGCTGGTTACAAATCATATATGTGCGATTAGAATCTAATTCTACTGGGAATTATGCGCTTACTGAATTAGCCTTAGTTGTAAATCCAATACCTATTGTTACTGTAGCAACATCCATGATGTTATGTGACGACAATGCCGATGAGATTGCTGTATTTGATTTAACAGCAAACAATTTAGAAATAACAGCGGGTAATACAGATTGGTCAGTAGCCTATTATGAAACACAATCAGATGCTCAGGTGCAGATGAATATGATATCTAATTCAGTAGCTTATACAAATACCTCAAATCCGCAGACATTATTTGCAGCAGTTACAGATACTAATACAGGTTGTGTAGGTATAACGCCATTAACTATACGTGTATTACCAAATCCTTCTGGAGCTATGGGAACTCCAAATGATATTGTACAATGCGATGACAATTATGATGGAATTACCGCTTTTGATCTAACACTAATCGAGGGTGAAATAAATCCGTCAGGAGAGCTTTTTACACTCTCTTATTTTATAGATGAAGCTGATGCTTCAAGTAATTTTTATCCAATTTCAGATCCAACTAATTTTACAAACGTAAGTAATCCACAAACTATTTATGTTAGAGTTGAAAATCTAGACGGCTGCTATGCACTTACTAATTTTGATATATATGTAAATACGTTGCCACAGTTAAATTTAGAAAGTAGTTATGGCTTTTGTGTAGGAGATTCAGTGGTCTTAGATACAGAATTATCTGCTACAGACTATAGTTTTCAATGGGCCAATGATGGTGGTCTTCTACCAGGTGAAACGCAATCGTCTCTAACGGTATCAGAACCTGGTTTTTATTATGTAACGGTTGTTGCTTTTTCTGGGTGTGGAACAGTTTCTACTATGATTAACGTAGAGGAAGTGGTTTGTACAGACACGGACAGTGACGGTGTCATTGATGCCGATGAAGATATCAATGACAATGGTAATCTAGAAGATGATGATACCGATGGTGATGATATTCCAAATTATTTAGACGATGATGACGATGGAGATGGTGTTGCTACTAGTGTTGAAATCAATATTGTATTAGGACGAAATACGATGCATCCATTTGTGGATACCGATAATGATACTATTGAAAATTATTTAGATAACGATGATGATGGCGATGGCGTATTAACTATTGATGAAGATTATAATAACAACGGCGATCCAACAGACGATGATACGAATAACAACATGATTCCAGATTATCTTGAAAGTTCAGTAGCTTTAAATGTTGAACACTTTAATGCTATTGAATTTAAACTATTTCCAAATCCGGCAAAAGGCAAAGTTAACATTCAGTTCGCAAATTCTTCTTCTGAAGTAGTAACCGTTAATGTTTTAAACCTTCAAGGCAAGTTGATTTTACCAGCAATGGAAGTTCAAGAGCAGTCTCTATCATTGGATATTTCTACTTTAGAAAGTGGTTTATATTTTGTGACTTTAACAACGCAAAGTATATCTGTAATTCAGAAATTGGTGGTGAACTAACTTAAATTATCAGTATTAAAATAAAGCTTCAGGGGTTTCTTGAAGCTTTTTTTGTTCGGATTAGTTATAAGAGGTAATTGTTTTTATTGGTTTAAATTTCAATCATAGTTATTATTTTTACTTGTTTAAGTATTTTATATGTCGCTTAATCAGCATCCTACAACGTTTTTTAGGGTTAATATTTCAATGGATAGGGCTTAAAGTACAACGTTTGCAGCCCTAAATTTGTAAGTAACCGAAATAAACATTGATGATGATTAAAAATTTCACAGTCCTTATATTAGTATTTGTCAGTCTCTCGTCTTATAGTCAGGGAATAACTTTTCAAAAAAACACCAACACTGCAGCTCAAAAATTCAATTTAGTACAAAAATTGAATAAGAGTGGTGATAGTTTAATCCTTGCTACAGACCATAAAAAAATAAAACAAGTTGATATATTAAACTACGAGTATTTAGAGACTTTTGAAATTAATAATTTAAATGCAAAAATTGGTTTAAGCCATCTCTCTATAGGGAATTATGTGGTACAAGCCAGAATAGGCAGACACTGGATTGTGATGTACTTAGAAAAAAGAGATTTAAAAGCAGAAGGTATTAAAACCACAAATATTAATATTAATAGTAATGTAAAAGAAATGGTTTCTAAGAATCCAATTGCTTCAGAGTCCTCATCAATAGATACATCTAACTTACTTCAACTTAATGAAAATAAAATGTATTGGGTGGTACAGGAGACTAATTCACAGTTTTCGTCATATAAAACAATGGGTTTAAAATTTTCATCAGAAATTTATAAATTAATAGATCAAATAGAATTAGAAATGAAATCTGAAGTGGCAAAAGCTAATACCCTACGTGTTTATGAGGTTTTTGATAAATCTGAATTTATGCGTAAACAGTTCAAAAATAAAAATTATCATAAAAGAAAAAGTTCTAAATTATTTAATGTTAATCCAATATATAATTCTGAAGATAAAAGGAAATCTATAAGCAGTTTGTAATTTAAGGGGTTAAAGCAGTCAGTGTTTTAAGGTTTGTCCTTGAGGTAACTGCGGATTTTTAAATTATTTCTAGAACTTTTTTGTAATGACTTAGGCTCAATATCGTCCAATAAGACAACTTAAAACCATATCATGAAAAAATTAGTACACCTATTTCTTTTAGCAGTCTTAATTACAGCTTGTAAAAACGAACCAAAACAAGACACTAAAATTGTAGAAGAGGTAAAGCAAGAAGAGATTACCACAAGCATCTATCCAGAATCTATAACTAAAGTGTTTGATGCACATGGAGGCATTGATAACTGGAACAAAATGCAAACGCTTTCTTTCTCCATTACAAAACCTACAGGAATAGAAAAAACCACAGAGAATTTAAAAACAAGAGCTGAGTTAATTGATACACCAACTTACACACAAGGATTTGATGGAAAAACGATTTGGATTAATGAAAAGGGAGGTAAAGTATATAAAGGCAACGCTACATTTTATAAAGGTCTAATGTTTTATTTCTATGCGATGCCATTTGTTTTAGGTGATGAAGGTATAACATACGAAGATACAGACCCATTAATTTTTGAAGGAGAGACTTATCCTGGAATCTTAATTACTTTTGAAGCAGGTGTTGGAGAATCTTCAAATGATCAATATAAGGTTTTTTACAATGCTGAATCTGGTCAAATGGAGTGGTTAGCTTATACGGTAACCTTTGGAAGAACAGAAGGAAGTCCAGATTTTCATTTTATAAGATATAATAATTGGCAAACGGTTAATGGACTTCTAGTACCTAAAAGTGTAGACTGGTACAACTATAAAGATAATTTGCCAACAGAAAAACGAAATACAGTTGAGTTTAGTGATGTTGTACTTTCTGAAAATGCACCAGATAACGGGATATTTTTAAAACCTGAAAGTGCTAAAGTGATTGAATAATCAATATATCTAAACACAAAAAAAGCGAGCCATTTGGCTCGCTTTTTTTTGTGTTTAGATGTTACGTAAACGTGCTAAGGTAATTTAATAGTTGTTAATCTTCTTGTTTAGGTTTCTCTGAAAACCGTTTCCAAAGTTCTGTTTGGTGGGTTTCTAAGCTTAAATTTCTACCATCAATAAAAGCATGTGTTAATTGATTGGTGCGCATATCTAAGGCATCACCTTCACTAATAAATAGTGTTGCGCTTTTACCAACTTCTAAAGTGCCATACATATCATCAATACCCATGATTTTTGCAGGGTTTTGTGTGATTAACTGCAAGGCTTGTGCTTTGGTTAAGCCATGTGCTACAGTGGTGCCAGCATAAAACGGGAGGTTACGAGAATTCATACGTTCCATTTGTCCGCTTGGTTCTAAAGCTACTAAAACACCAGCATCTACTAACTTTTTTGCAAGTTTATAAGAGGTGTCATAATCATCATCTTCTAATTCTGGTCTAGAGTGAATTCGTCTTAAAAAGACAGACACATCATTTTGTTTTAAAAAGCTAGCGACATTACCTGCTTGATAACCACCAACAATTGTAATTTTAGAAACTCCATGGGACTTTGCAAAATTTACAGCATCAGTAATGCCTTTTTCATCATTAGCATTAATGTATAAACGTTTAGAGCCATCAAATAAGCCCGCTAAAGCTTCAAAAGGTAAATGTAATTCGGATTTATTTCCTTTATTATAACTCTTAGATTCATTAAAGTAATCTGATAATTCTTTTACTTGCTTGGTATAATCCTTATTGGGCTTTAAACCTGGATCTTCACCTAGCCACCAACGCCCACGACTAAAACTACTTGGCCAATTGACGTGAATTCCATTGTCCATTTTTATGGCGGCATCTTCCCAATTCCAAGCATCATACTGTACTACAGAAGATGTACCCGAAATACGGCCTCCTCTTGGAACAACTTGTCCAAGTAATACGCCATTCGGTCGCATAGACTCAGTAACTTTAGATTCGGTATTATAAGCGATAATACTTCTAATATGTGGATTATATGTTCCCATTTCAGACAAGTCATCAGAAGCTTTTACAGCATCAACTTCTACTAAACCTAAGGTGCCGTTAGCGACAATAAAACCGGGATAGACGTCTTTTCCTTTAGCGTCAATAATATCCATGGCTTGTCTGGTGAGTGGAGTTGTAGCTTCGGGTCCAATGGTTGTTATTTTTCCATTACTAACCACAATAATGCTGTTTTCTATCACAGTGCCATTACCAATATGAGCGGTGGCACCAATAATCGCAAAGTCTTTGGTTTGCTTAGGTGCAGGTGTTTGCTGTGCGAATCCTAAAGTAACACACAACAAAAACAATAGACTATTTATTTTATTTAAGTTTTTCATTTTAAATCGTTTTTAGTGGTGTGAATCCATGGTGTCACAATGCATTAATTTCTCTTCTTTTTTCTTAACAGGCTGTGTTTTTAAGCCTTTGTTTTTTTCTTGAAGCATTAAGTTTGTGAGTTCACTTTTTTCTTTTTTAATAGCTTCACGCATTTGTTGATCTCTAGCTAAATCAAAATAGGTTACTCCTTCAATAATCGTTTTTTCAGCTTTAGCATAAATAGATAACGGATGATCGCTCCATAAGACCACATCGGCGTCTTTTCCAACTTTTAAACTTCCAACGCGGTCATCAAGATGTAAAAGCTTTGCAGGATTTAACGTCACAAATTTTAAAGCCTCTTCTTCACTAACGCCACCATATTTTACAGATTTTGCTGCTTCTTGATTTAAACGACGCGACATTTCAGCATCATCACTATTGATGGCGACGGTAACACCAGCATTATGCATAATAGCTGCATTATAAGGAATGGCATCATTTACTTCATATTTGTAAGCCCACCAATCGCTAAATGTAGAACCACCAACTCCATGTGCTTTCATTTTATCAGCTACTTTATAACCTTCAAGGATGTGCGTAAATGTGTTAATTCTAAAATCAAATTGCTCGGCAACTTTCATCAGCATATTAATTTCACTTTGCACATAAGAATGACAAGAAATAAAACGCTCACCATTTAGAATTTCAACAAGTGTTTCCATTTCGGCATCATGTCGGTATGGCTTACCGCTTTTCTTTAATTCGTCATAAGCTTTTGCTCTGGTAAAATAATCGACAAATACCTGTTCAACACCCATTCGCGATTGTGGGAAACGCGAATTAGTTCTGCTTCGCGATTGCTTTACGTTTTCACCCAAAGCAAACTTGATAAACTTGGGAGAATTATCATAGATTAAATCGTCAGCAGCTTCTCCCCATTTTAATTTAATAATTGCAGAGCGTCCACCAATAGGATTGGCTGAGCCATGTAAAATTTGAATGGAGGTCACTCCACCTGCCAAATTGCGATAGATATTAATGTCTTCATCATTTACAACATCTTCAATAGTCACTTCTGCTGAAGAATTTTGACCTCCTTCATTTATAGAAGCGGCAGCAATGTGTGAATGTTCATCAATAATACCAGCCGTAATATGTTTTCCTGTAGCATCAATAACTTTTGCGTTTTTACTCGATAGGTCTTTTCCTATTTTTGAAATTTTACCATCCTTAATTAAGACATCAGTTTGTTCTAAAACACCTTCTTTTTCGTTTGTCCAAACGGTTGCATTTTTGAATAATAAAGTTTCCGATTTTGGTTTCTCAGTAAATCCGTAAGCTAAATTAGGATAGGTGATAGGACTCATAAAAGGCGTCTCTGTAGCATCAGTAGCTTTCTTTTTGTCGTCTTTTTTATTGGTGTCTTCTTTGGCCACTTTATTTGCAAAAAAGGATAGTTTATTACCATTAGGTAAAATAGCCTTACCGTTTAAAGTATTGTTGTTTGCTGCGTTAGCTATAATTCTAACGTATGCTTTTTTTGTGCTATCAGCAGTTTTGAACGTCAGATTTACCCAGTCATCTGAGTAGTTCATTTTTGTGCCTAAAGTTTGGTCACCACTTTCAAGTTTAGCTGTTGGTTTACTTGTGCTTCCAGAAATGGTAAGTTTATAATCATTTCCAGCGAGTTTAAAATTGTAATCGCCATCAATGTCTTTTGTATTCATATTGGCTATAACATGTGGTGTGCCTTGTACCCAATTTTCAAAAAGTTTAGTTTTCTTTTCAAAAATGTCTCCATCAGTAATTAAGAAATTGGCATGGCTTCCCGTTTTTAAAGTGCCTAAAACATCTGATTTTCCTAATAATGACGCCGGAATAGTGGTTAAAGCTTCTAATGCTTTTTGTTTAGAAAGCCCATTTTCAATCGCTTTCATTAAATTAGAAGAAAAGCTTTTATTCGATTTTAAACCATGTGTGGTTAACGCGAATTTGATACCGTTTTCAGCCAATAGTCTTGGGTTATGAGGTTCTTGATTCCAAGCACGCATATCGCTTAAAGACAATGTACTTGCTAAGAATGTATCATTAACATCGTAAGCCAATTGAAAATCTATGGGAAGAATAATGGTGGCGTTTGTGCGTTTAATTTCATCAATACGTTCGTATTCATCACCACCACCAACAATGGTATATTGAATATTAAAAGCATCTCCAACTTTATCTGCTCGCATCAAATTAGCTCTACTGCCAGCTTCAAAAATTTGAAGTAAATTTTTGTTTTTGTTTAAAGCTTCTAGTGATAAGTCTTTAGTATCAATATGGCCTGCTTCATACCATTTGGCATCATTATACATTTGACGCAATAAAGCCATGCTGCCCATAATTGAAGATGGGTACGATTGGCGAGATCTTACACTTTTACGAAATGATAAATGTTGTGTAGTTTCACCATCAACAACACGCATAGCATTATCCGCATTATTATTAAGTGCAATTAAAGCACCTGTGCCTCTAACAACGCCATCTGGCATATGTGTATTTACAACACCAAAGCCTAACTTGTGTAGCTCTGATGCCGATTTTGCATCATATTTAAAACTTGCCATAACGTCTTGCTCTGGCATAATATGGTCGTTCCAATAATAGCCACTTCGGCTTGCTCCATATTGTGGACCGTTGCCTCCACGTTTGGGTTTTTCTACACCAAAAGTGGTATACATATCAATGAAAGACGGATAAATGGTTTTTCCTGAAAGATCAATTTTTGTTGTATTCTTCGGAATGTTTACTGATTTTCCAACACTCACCACTTTACCATCCTTAATGAGGAGCGTGGCATTGTCTATTATTTCGGTTGGTGATACGTGAATTGTAGCATTTGTAAATGCTGTGTAGTTAGAGTTGTTTGCAATGACTCCAGAATTGCTCGGAAAGTAATCTTGTGCAAATAACGAAAAACTGCACATAAAAATGAGCAGCCGTAAATGAACTTTAATCATATGGTTTTGGTTGGTTAGATTGAATTCTAAAGATAGGAATTATAGCTAAATAGGTATTCATTATTTGAATACTTTAACATTTTCTAAGTAGAATTCATGTTGTATTAATGAGCTAGATGGCCATTTAACGTTTAATAAAGTTTAAGCCTATTGCTGAAATTTAACTAAAATGTTGAATGTTTGGATTGTCCCTTTGAGAGGACTTTAGGGCTGTTGTTTTAAGGACTAATTCACAATTGTTTGTCCTCATAATAATTAACCAATAGAGCAACGACATAACTGTAGCTTTTCATACCAGCAGATTGATTGTTTGCTTTTAAGAAACTATCAAACGTTTTTTCGAAAATAGGTTCTATTGGATTTTCGTAAGACTTCCAGAAATCTTGGACCTCTTGGTAGTTCTTTAAAATACCTTTATTTATCGTAGGAAGGATAGCGATGTAAAGATCTGGTTCTCTATTGTATATTTCAGCTAAGCAATACCGGAGTGCAAATGTGTGACCTGAGTATTTAAAATAGATATCGTCATTATGAATGGCAGCGAGACTTCCTATAAAATTCGCTTCATTTTCGGCAGCATAACCGAGTTGATGTGCCGCTTCATGACAAGCTGTGGTTGGAAACTTGTAGGAAGATATTAAACCGTTCACTTGAGCTTCATTTGTAAACGGATTTAGATACCCTGAAAATCCCATATAAGTTAAAGGTAAGCTATAGATTGATTTTTTGATGCTTTTGGGATGATAATCCAGATGCGGGTAGACTTCTGAAAGTGTACTGTAACCCTCTTTTACCTTACTTAAAATTTCAGATTTAGTATAAGGTAACTCAACTTTTAAAGTATCGTTTTTTGCTAATTGAAGGTGTAGGTTATTCGATTTTTGAATTAATTTTTCTGTAAACGAAATCAGTTGTTCTGTGGTGTAATCTGCCTCAAGATTTAAGGATTTGTACAGTGGTTGTCTGTAATAATTGAATGCCCAAAGGATATGAAATGCAAAATAAGCGATTGATAAGGTTGCGCCAATATCGAGGAACCAATTTAAGGTGTCTTTAATGATGCGTTTCCGATTTATAATTAACCATCGTATTATATAAATTCCTACAAGTGTGTATAATATATCTCCAACCGAAAAAGGGATCCAGCCAAAAACATAGCGGCTGAGTTTAGATAAGAACACGTACAGTCCATTGCTGTAAAATTGCTCAACAAATTCGGGATAATGCTTCAGTATAGCAATTAAAGCAATTTGAATTCCTAAGAATATAACTAAACCTAATTTTTTGTTTTTGAGCATAGACCAAAAATAGGAAAAAGATAGGATTGATTCATGGTTTTTCTTCTATAGAAATAGAACTGTAATGAGATTCTGAAACAAGTTTAAAATGACCACATAGAGTTATCCTTATTTTGTAAATTTGCTTTTTTAAAATTATATAAATATGAGTTCAGAAATAAGAGCCTTAGAGCCAAAAGAATTATGGAATAAATTTGCAGATTTAAATGCTGTACCACGTCCTTCAAAAAAGGAAGAGCGTGTGATTCAATTCATGAAGGATTTTGGACAAAACTTAGGTTTAGAAACGATAGAAGATGAGGTTGGGAATGTAATTATCCGTAAGCCAGCATCAAAAGGTATGGAAGACCGAAAGCCTATTGTGATGCAATCGCATTTAGATATGGTACATCAAAAAAATAACGATACGGTGTTTAATTTTGATGAGCAAGGTATTGAAATGTATGTTGAAGGCGACTGGGTAAAAGCAAAAGGTACAACTCTTGGTGCCGATAATGGTCTTGGTGTAGCAACAATTATGGCTATTTTAGAAAGTGATACAATTGCACATCCAGCACTTGAAGCGTTGTTTACTATTGATGAGGAGACAGGAATGACAGGTGCTAAAGGATTAAAAGGAGGTTTACTTAAAGGTGAGATTCTTTTAAATCTAGATACCGAAGAGGATGATGAAATTGGTGTGGGTTGTGCTGGTGGAGTAGATGTTACTGCAACACGCGAGTATAAAGAAGAAGAAACTCCAGAATTTAAAATTGGGTATACAATTACTGTAAAGGGCTTACAAGGAGGGCACTCAGGAATGCAAATTCACGAAGGCTTAGGTAATGCTAATAAACTAATGAACCGTTTGTTATTTGATGGTTTTGAAGATTATGGACTTCGTATCTCTGAAATTGATGGAGGAAGTTTACGTAATGCTATTCCTAGAGAAAGTAATGCAACTGTTGCAATTGATGCGGTACACGAAGCTGCGTTTGAAGCAGAAATGAAAGCTAAAGCTGATGAGCTTAAGTTTGAATTTAAAACTATGGAACCTGATTTAGAAGTTGTTGTTTCTAAAACTGAGACTCCAGAGAAAATAATGGATTTAGGTGTGCAAGAAGGCTTAACAAGAGCATTATATGCTGCATGGAATGGTGTATATCGTATGAGTCCAGATATTGAAGGCTTAGTAGAAACGTCTAATAATATCGCTAGAGTTATTGTAAAAGAGGGGCATATAAAAATTGGTTGTTTAACTCGTAGTTCTGTAGAAAGTACAAAACAAGACTTAGCAAATACCTTGCGTGCTGTTTTTGAACTTACAGGTTGTGAGGTTGAGTTTTCTGGTGATTATCCAGGTTGGGCTCCAAATATGGATTCTGATATTTTAAAACTAATGGTGCCAATTTATGAGCGTTTAAATAATGGAGAGAAGCCACATGTTGCTGCTTGCCATGCAGGCTTAGAATGTGGGATTTTAGGAACAAACTATCCAAACATGGATATGATTAGTTTTGGGCCAAATATTAAAGGTGCCCATTCTCCAGATGAGCGTGCACAAATTTCTTCTGCTCAAAAGTATTGGAAATTTGTATTAGAGATTTTAGAAAATATTCCTAAAGCTTAATTATAAAGGATCATAAATTTCACTTTATTGTTTTTTTAGTAAAGACAATATTGAAATTAGAGCAAAAAAAGACCTGTTAAGTTCTAAACTTAACAGGTCTTTTTATATTATTCAGTTATAGTAACTATTTTTTAATTCCAGCTAATTCAATGTCAAAAACAAGGTTAGCATTTCCAGGTATTACAGGAGGATTTCCTCTTTCTCCATAACCTAAATAGTAAGGAATATAAACTCTTGCTTTGTCACCTATTTTCATATGTAACATAGCTTCTCTAAAACCTGCTATTAAGGTCGCTGTTTCGTTGTAAGGCATGTCAAAAGAAGTATAACGACCAGCTTTATCAATTCGTTCGTCATATTTTCCATTTTTTTCAGCGACATCTTTCCAAGTGGTCCAGAACAACTCTCCGTTTTCTAAATAACCAGCACATTCGATATTGACACGATCTGTAGATTTTGGTGTAACACCATTACTCTCGTGAGTAAATATCATAGCCATTCCTGTTGGAGACTCAATTTTACGTCCTTTAAGTTCTTCGTTCTTTTTTAAGAACTCGGTTTTTGCTAAATCAGCTTTTGCTTTTGCTTCTAGTCTTTCTTTTTCAGCTTTTGCTTCTTTTTCAGCTTTAGCGATAGCTGCTCTTTCTTTAATTTTTGGTAATTCTTCTGTAAATACTTTAGGAGCATCGAATTTTTTTGCGGTTGAACCAATTCTTATGATATTTACTTTTGTAATAACCACATCTTCAAGTGGTTTGCTAGATCGAGGTTCTACTTTTACATTAGATATAGTATCTAATACTGTTAATCCTTTTACTAATTCACCAAAAACAGAATGGCAATATACTCTTGGGTTTGCACAATCTTTTAAGTTTCCTTCAGCATCGTAACCATCTAGCCATGGAGTTGCTTTTTCAGTGATATAGAATTGACTTCCATTAGAGTTAATACCAGAATTGGCCATAGATAATATTCCTGGTTTATCATGTTGCAATTCCTGTACAAGTTCATCTTCAAATTTATAACCAGGATCACCAGTTCCTGAAGCTGTTGGATCACCTCCTTGAATCATGAAATTATTCATTACTCGGTGAAATGTTAATCCATCATAAAAAGGCTTTCCTTTAAATTCTTCTTTAACTAAGGGATGATTTCCTTCTGCTAAAGCTACAAAGTTAGCGACTGTAACAGGTGCTTTTTCAAAAAATAGTTTTGCAACCATCGTATCTTTTGATGTTACAAATTCGGCATAAATTCCATCTCCTAAATCAGAATAACGTTCTTGGCAGGATATATTTACCAATACTAATAGTACAACGAATGCGGTAAGTGCTTTTTTAATCATTTTTTTCAATTATAGTGTTTAAAGTTACTTCACAAATTAAAGGAATGTTAGTTCCTATTTTATATTCATCTCCATAATAGCCAAATGCTTTTTGAGATGGAAAAATAAAAGTTGCTGTTTCAGATGGCTTCAAAAGTTTTAAGCCTTCACGTAAACCGGTGAACAATTCTTCTTTGTCCATAACATAGGTTTTGGTGGTCTTAGCATAAATTTCATCTCCTTCGATATTAGAGACATCGTATGTAAAATTTATAACACTACCAAATTGGGGTTGTATAGTGTCACTCTCAATTTTTGTATTGTAATAATACCAAAATCCACTTTCTGAAGCGATATAATTTTTATTAGGATTACTTTTTATAATGTCTTGAATTTGCTGGCGTTCGTGCTCGTTTAGCTTTTTATTACGCTCGGCAGAGGCTTTTAAGAAAGAACCCGATTGTACAGATTCTGGCATTCGTGCTTCTGGCGATTTACAGCTAAAACACAGCGTAGATAAGATGAATATTAAGAGTAGGTTTTTCATATTAATTAATTTATTGTCCGTTATGGGCTTAGGACAAATCTTGTTTATATTGTGGTAATATACTAATAAATTTATTTATGGTGGTTTGCATATCGTCTTCACTGCGTCCTCCTGCTGCATTTGTATGACCGCCTCCATTAAAATATGCTCTCGAAAATTCATTTACTGAAAAATCACCTTTACTACGTAAGGATATCTTTATGATATTGTCTTGTTTGTTTTCAATAAAAATGGCCGCAAATATAATTCCTTTTAAGGATAATGCATAATTCACAAAGCCTTCAGTATCTCCCTTTTTAAAGTTAAATTCGTCTAACTCGGCCTGAGATAAGGTGATGTAAGCTGTTCGTAATTCTGGAATGACTTTTAGGTTTTGCATTGCTCTTCCTAATAATTGTAAACGACTATAGCTATTAGTGTCGTATATATTATTGTGTATTTGAGAATTATCGGCACCTTTATCTATTAAATGTCCAATAACAGCATGTGTTTTACTTGTGGTTGCAGGAAAGCGGAAAGAGCCTGTGTCTGTCATGATCCCAACATACAAACATGTTGCAATAGTAGCGTTTATTTTGTCAGTATCACTAAGCATTTCAATGAAATTATAGACCATTTCACAAGTTGAAGACATGTTTACATCAGAATACATAAATGTAGCATAATCATCTGGTTGCTGGTGGTGATCTATCATTATTTTAATTGCTGAGGATTTTTCTAAAACGTCAGCCATTTGATGACCAGCTCTATGAAAAGCATTAAAATCTAAGGTAAAAATGATGTCAGCCTTATCAATAAGAAGGTTGCTTTCTGCTTGTTGTGATTCAAATTTTAAAACGGTATCATCTCCAGGTAACCACTTTAAAAAATCGGGATAATCGTTAGGTGCAATAACTGTGGCATCATGATTATGAAGTTTTAAATAATGATACAATGCCAAAGTAGAACCCATAGCATCACCATCTGGATTTCTATGAGGAACAATAACGATGTTTTTAGGTGTGCTTAAAAGCGCTTTTATTTTGGTAATCTGTGTGTTATTCATAAGTTGCGAAGATACATTTTTTAGATATTTTGATGTGTACTTTTAATATGAAATTAATAACTTGATTATGTTTTTTAATGGCTCTAGATACGAAATTTTATAAAGTATAGTTTTATTAAAATAGAGGGTAGAGGCTCTTCATTTTTGATGATTTGTTATAACGAGTGGGTTTTTTGAATGATTTTTAATTTTGAAAATGCTTTTTAGTATTAGACGTTGTATTGGTATGTCTTTATAATATGTACGCCTTAAAAGTTACTTGTATTGGGGCTGATTTTTAGAAAAAAAGCAAACAGACATTTAGTTATATGGTAACATATATTTAATAATAACAGCACTTGATTAATTAAAGAAATACATTACTTTTGCACTTCATTAAAAAAAAATACATGGCAACTAACAGAACATTTACAATGTTAAAGCCTGATGCTGTTGAAAAAGGACACATTGGCGCAATATTAGAGAAAATTTCAGCTTCAGGATTTAGAATCGTAGCAATGAAATTAACACAAATGACTACAGCAGATGCTGAAGAATTTTACGCAATACACAACGAACGTCCATTTTTTGGAGAGTTAGTAGAATATATGACTCGAGGACCAATCGTTGCTGCTGTTTTAGAAAAAGATAACGCAGTTGAAGATTTTAGAACTTTAATTGGTGCTACTAATCCTGCTGATGCAGCTGAAGGAACTATCCGTAAATTATATGCAGCTTCTATTGGAGAAAATGCTGTTCACGGAAGTGATAGTGATGAGAATGCAGCTATTGAAAGTGCTTTTCATTTTGCAGGAAGAGATATGTTTTAAATTAAAACATGATTATAATATTGAAAAAGACCGTCTTTTAAAGATGGTCTTTTTTTGTTTAATTTAACCTGTATAGAATAGTCGCGTTTATAGAGTATTATTGATGGTGGTAGGTGTGTTGTTATTTGTCATCCAATGTTTTTATTAGTCCAAAGCATAATTGGTCAATATTTCCCATCTCTTTGTTATATGCTGAAACATTAGATAAAATGATTATTCCATTTCTATTTTCTATATCTAAAGCCATTGAAGAGCTATACCCACCAGTTCCGCCATTATGCCAAATGAGTTCACGACCATTTTTCCTTTTTAGAATATGCCAGCCTAGTCCAATGCTCATATTTTTATTGACTTTAAATGTTGGCTTTTGTGTAAGAGTTAATTCGTTATTGTTATCATTAAATTGAGCTAAAGCAAATTTAGATAAATCTTCTACGGTTGAAAAAATGGCTCCACCACCAGCTAAAGCATCAAAATCCCAATTTGCGGTTGTTTTTCCGTTAGGCTTTAAGCCTTTAACCAAGTTAGATGTTATGTTTTCCTTTTTACTTGTAGAGTTTGTCATTTTATATTTTTCAAATAGTTTCTCTTGCAGTAAGTTTTCATAAGAAGTATTAGAAATTATTGCTAACTCAAACCCTAAAATTCCTGCGCCAAGATTAGAATATTCGTACTTAATTCCTGGATCTTGATTTAATTTAATTTTGCTGGTTAAATAATCCGTTAGTTTCTCTTTATCGTAATCTTTATAAGGATTGTCTTGGTCTACTAATAAAAGGTGTAGGTTGGAAGGTAATCTTGGAAGTCCAGACGTATGATTAGCAAGTGCCTTAAAGGTTATTGTTTTATCGGTATTAATTTTAAAGTCTAAATAATCTTGAATATTATCTTCTAACTTTAATTTTTGGTCTGTAACAAAATTTGAAAGTAGAGTTGCCGTAAACACTTTAGTTATAGAGCCTATTTCAAAAACATCCTTGTAGTTTTCAATTAATTGAATTGTGTCATTTCTATTTTCGACTCCAATAAAATCAATTTTGCCATTTTTTATCAGCGCAATAGAAAGTTGTGTGTTCTTTGGAAATGATTTAGTGTTTTTATAAATGAGTTCAGATTGCTCTTTAGTAATTTCGTCAGTAGACATTTCCATTCCATTTTTAGCTATTGTTGATTGTCCATTTGAGCAACTCGATAATACCAGTCCGATTAATGCGGTTAAATATGATTTCATTTTACTGTTTTTTGTACCTATTGTAAAGATAGAATTTATATGGTTTGTTTTACCTGTTTGCTAGGTTTGGTTGTAGCGTGTTTAGGAAACTTAATTATAAGGTGTTGTAGCTGTTTTTTTATTTTCAACTTGATCTTTTAATTCTCGATTAAATGTAGGGAAGAATTTGACCGTTAAATTTGCGACTTTTTTGGCAGACATGTCTTTGTTTCCTAATCCATTAAAATCATCAGATTGTATAAAACGTGTTTGGTTATTAGATATTTTCTCTACTCTGAATCTATGATTGTCAGTCAATCCTTTAAAACTACCTTCCATCGAATCAGACCAACCAAATTCCACCATTTCTTCATAAATAAAAACATGTGGAGTGTCAAATGTTTTTCCATCTACTAAATAGGAAATAATGACTTTTCCTTTGTGATGAATGTTCCCATTAATACCTACAAGGGTGCTGCTCCATTTTGAAATATTATTCCAATCGGTTAAAACTTTCCATACGGTTTCAACTGGCGCATTAATTACAATATCTGTATATGTTTGCCAGTGATTATGAGTCAGTTTTCTAACTTTTATATTCTCTACTATTTTTTTAATAATTTTTTAATTATTGTTTTAAACTTCAAACCTTCTGATAGTTGATGAACCACTAAATCTGCTATATATAAATTGTTCATCATCAGAAATGGCTAGAATTGTAGGCTCACTTCCAATGAAAATTGTATTTACTAAGGTATTTAAGCTTCTAATTTAGTAAATACAAACCAAATAGACACGAGCGTAGCGAACTGTGCGTAGCAAAAATCTGCAAGGGTTTTTGTGAGTAGGCGATTACTAGTAATGAATTATACACGGTGTTCTACGCAATTTTTTTTCAATTCGTAATAATAATTATTTCTATTTGCATTGTCTGGAAGTCCAGCAACTTGTCCATCTCCCAATTCCATTATTATCCAACCTCCATTTTTCTTTTTTGCGACGTCCATTGTAAAGAAATTACTTTCTATTCTCGAAGCAATTTTTTGGAAAAAATCAATATTTGGTTTTTCAGAATCATAATTGCCCTCGTCCCAATAATTGAAAATTTGAACCACTTTTTTATTTAAGAAAACAATTCTAAACTCTTTAGTTAATGGCATTTTGCTTTTAGAGTGTTCAGTTAGAAATTCTAATTCTATATACTCTCTGAATACAATTCCCTCGTTCAAATATTCTCCTCGTAATTCAATAAATCGGTTGACTATTTCTTGAACTATGTTTTTTTTAGATGCGTTTGGTATAAAACAAGCGTCATTCCAATTATGTTTTTCCGATTTTACATAATCTTTTACAATTATTGGCTTATTTCTAAATTCATTTGATAATTCTAAAATACTGTTTTCGGAAATGTCTTTAGTCCAATTCGATTTTGGCGTTTCGTCAATTATTTTGTCATAAGATTCTGGTAAGTAATGACAATGTTTGTATTCCTTTGGATTGTTAATCAACTGAATATTCTTTTTTAAAAGTCCATTGTAAAACTGTTCGTAAATTTTTGGTGTCATCATCCATCCACGATAAATACCTAATTCTATTTTTTCACAAGTTTTAATGTATTTCAGAGCATTTTTTATATTTCCATCTTCTATTTCTTCAAAGCTGAATACTTCAGTTTCAAATCCGTTTTCTTTCGCAGAATTAAATTCAGATTCATAGTCAGGTTCGACTATTTTATTATCAATTACGCTGTCGTTAAATATGATTTTCATTGGCTTGGCAAATTGCGTAGAACGGTTTTGTGCTTTCGTTATTTCATAGTTTCACTTATTGAGAGATCAGTAATTTTAGTTAATAAAATCTTTGCTTCTCTATATTTTTTTTCTAATGAACGCGCATTGAAGATATTGTTTTCTATTTCATTTTCAAACTGAACTTCTTGTAATAAATCTAAATTATTAATATCAAATTTAGAATTTCGAGTAGTGTCTTTATAAAAGTCAACGTTCACTATTGAGCCTTTTGTCTTAATAATATTTAATGGACCTTCATTTGATATTTCTAGTGCATGTTGCCATTCTAGTATGTCTTCATAAAGCCTTTCCCACTTATATAACAACCCCTTTAGTTTTACGTCTTTAATGTCAGATAATTTTCCTGAATTTTTAATTTCATTTAAAGTAAATGTACTTGGGTTCCAGGTTGGTATCTCAATAGCTTCAAATAAAAGACTATCAATATTAAATTCGGGAAAATCAATTTTTTCCTTTCCAAAATAAGTTAGTAATTCGTTACCTGCTGAAATTTTTCTTTTGATGCGAATTAAATCTGTTTCTAACTCTTTTAAATTGGTTGCAAACTCATTGTGTAGATTTTCTGTAAGAATTTTTAAAGATTTCTTTTCGTTTCTATTTTCATTCCAATTATTTATTTGAAGCGCAATTAAAATCCCAATTACTACAAGTATTATTTCTCCGATTGCATATTTAAAATACTTTCCAGTTTTGTTTTCCCTGAGTAAGTTTTGGCGAATTTTTCTGAAGAATTTTATCATTGGTTATTGGTTAGTCGTAATGAAGCTCAACGTGTTGTGTATGGTTTTCTTCATCTGTTCGCTGCGCTTGAGTGTGGCGTGGTTAAGCAACTAATTTAGCAAATAAAAACCGAATAGAATATTTTGCGAGGGTTTTTGTAAGTAGGCTAGAACTGTCAATAAATTATATATGGTGTTAGCAGTTGTTTTTTATTCAAACCTTTAAATTTATATCAAGGTTCTTTTTCATTTCTTTAAATTCACTTTTGCTTAATGGTCCATTAATTTTAAATTCTTTTTTCTCGATGATATAATAATTTTCCTTATTCGCTTTCATTTTTTGAATCGATGAAGTATTTTCTATAAGTTCGCTTGTGAATTTTTTAGAATAAATACTATTATTTTCCGATTCGTCTAATTTCGCTAAATAGTTCTCATTTAGGTCAAGATATTTTTTGTCATACGTGAAGTATGTTTTAGGCAAAAACATCATATTTTCAATTAAGCGAGAAGTCTGTTCGATGTCGAAGTTCTGTTTTACAACAATGAAATCAGAATTATATTCATAGTTATCAATATCAGATAGGACAACAGGAATTTTTTCATTATTCTCAAGTCGATAAATTCCATTTCCGCTAAAAGTTGTTACATCGAAAACTATTTCTTGAAATGGAATGTAATAGAAATTGTTTCCAAGATTAATTTCTTCTTCATTGTTACAAGAGAATAAAAAAAGAGAAACTAATAAACACAAAAAAATACTTTTAGTTTTCATTCGTTTTTCACGTTTTTTGTAGATAGCTTTTCAAATTTCATATTTTCAGGAATTGAGTAAGTAATTGCTGCTAACGGTCTCGTGTATGAGTAGTAGCGAATTTATACTCAATAACTTTTCAGTTTTGCACGAACCTTTATTTTATGTTTATACTTTCGTTTTATCACTTAAACCGCTATTACTTAATACATATTGTTGTAGTGCGTTTTTTATTTCAGATTATAATTTTTCAATTCATTTTTCAATTCCTCAAGAGAATTTGGTTCAACAATTTGAGTATCAATTATAAATTCCGTGTTTTGTGTAATCAGTTTTAAATCTCCAGCAAATTCCTTTATAGATTTTATTTCGGCTAGTTTTATTTTTTTTGGAAATAGACTGTTTTTTATTAATTCTCCGTTTTTCAGAGTTAGATATTGTTTTTTGTTTTCAAAGTAATAAATTATAAACATAAAAATTCCAGCTCCTATTTGTCCAATTCCGATAGATGCGAGTGAAATTTCTTTCCATTCTGAAGTAATAAAAGATATCAAAACGAGAATAATTCCGATTGCTACAAAGAATATTCCCATTCTTGAATTACTTCTTAATCTCTCTTTTGTATATCTGATTTTCGTCATTTCTTATATGTTTGCCAGCCGTTATTGCGCTTACACGTCTTAAGTTTACAATTCATTAAATTTAAGGATAAATCAGAAAAGACAAAAGAGAGCATTAAGGTTACTATACACGGTGAAGCATTAGACTTCGACAACATTGATAATCCTCTCTCTTTTACTACTTAAACTTCGTTCAGTTCTGTGAGACCTAGATCTCGTTTTCAAGTTGTTGAAATATGAGTAATGTTGTTCTTTCCAAATTTCAAGTTGTTATGACTAAAGATAGAAAAATTTATGGTATTCTTGTGTTTTTAGCAGCCTTTTCAGCCTATAAATATAACCGAGGCTGCAAAGCCTTATATGATAGAATTGTAGCTAAAGGAAAGCGTGCAAAATTAGCATTAATAGCGGTAGCGAATAAGTTGCTAGAACAGGCCTTTGCTATTGCAAAAAGCGGATTGCCTTATGATGAAAACTATGTTTCAAAATTAGCTTAAAGTTACTTGTTTTTTTACTCAGTTCTTTGTTAGCAAAAGTATTTTAACTAAAATTTCATATCAGTATTTTATTATTTTTTTTCTTATAATTTGACCTATCTCATTTTGTAATGAAACGAAATATATTCCATCAGTCAAATCTTGTATATTAATACTAATTTTGTCTTCATTGTTTTCATACAGGTATAAAACTTGCTTGCCAAGAGAATTGAAAATTTGGATTGAGATATATTCAAAAGGTTTTTTAGAATCTATTTCAACCGAACTATTCTGTGCATTGTAAAATAAAGAAATATCCTTTTTTTCATTATTTCCAATCGACAAAACCTCAGAACCATAAATAGCTTGATTACCATTAAATGACGTTATAATTAAGGTCATACTTTCATCACCATTTGCAGTAATGGAATAGTCGAATGTGTTTCCATTATTATAATTCTCATAAAAGAAGTCAAAATAAATGCCTTCATAGATAGAATTTTCTGACTGCAAACATCCTCCTCCAAGTGATTCGTATGGACCATCCGAGAACGAAAAATTGTTACTAGTATTATTGAATTCTATTAATCCACCAATAGATTCACAAGTTGTTCCAAATAAATTAAAATATTCGATTGATTCATAGACATAGGAATCAAAATCTAAAGTCACGTATGTAATTTCTTCATTATTTGGTGGTAGATGACTATCGCTATCTATGACCAAATCCTGTAATATCCATATATTATCAAATAATATTTGGTCTTGAGCAAAGCTATTTAATGATATTCCAATTAATAATGTTAATATTCTAATTTTCATTCTGGGTTATATTTTTGCTAACGTTTATGTATAAGGATAGTTGCGGGTTTGTATGCGAGGATTTTCCGAAGGAAAATCAGACGTTACAAACACGAAACGACCTTTGATTAAGCACTAAACCGCAATTATTTTTATACATTGTTGGCTACAGTATTTTTAATTTTCAGCCAATTCTTTTTCATCAGTTTCTTCAGGTAAAAATCGTGCAGTCAACATTGGTGTTAAAATACATACAATTCCGATTATTGATTTTAGTGCGAAATCTCCAATAAAATTCATTCCAATTAAATATATTCCACAAACTATAAAAATTATATTAATCAGTTTTTTATTCCAAACAAAACCTCCAACCAAGTATGCAATTCCGATTAGAGTAAACATTCCAGTGTTAATAATTTGATTCGTTTCGTCGCTATAATTCAGAAACCAATTCGATATTTTTCCGATTAAAACAATTCCGATTAGTATAAGGAAAATTTTATGTAATATTTTTTTCATTTCGATTGCGTTTTGTTTTGATATTGTAGCCAACTAGTTATATAGTAATTTTTATCACCGACATCCCATGTTAATTTCGGGATAAAAGAAATTTTAGGTTAATTTATCCGTTAATAAAATTACGGAATAACTTTAAGTTTTATATACGTAAAGTTACGTATGCATTACTCTTTTAGTTTTCGTTTGGCGACAAATGTACCATTAGGCTGAATAAATTTTACTTCATTAATGCTTTTATCTTCACTTTCTATAAACTCAACTTTAAAGCCTTCAAGTGTTTTAAAGTTAAATTTGTGTGTAGCTGTTGGGATTAAGGCATATTCTGGCTGGCCTTTAATAAAAACATAAAGTACATTTTTATCTTTAATATAGGCTTTTATTTCGGTACCCATTAAATCAAAATTACCAACATACTGCTCTAAGGTTTTTGCATCTACATCTATAGTGTTTGGTGAGCGTTTAAATGCTATAGGATCTACTAAGCCTTCAATATCTATACGGCCATAATCTATATCTCCTGCAATATTGGTACTAAAGTTTATTTTAACCGAATTACCAATATCTGTGGTGTCTACTTTTCCGTTTTTAACATCGAGAAATTCAAACGTATCGTAATGAAAATGATTTAAAAATAATTTTTTTCCATTCAATTGAGAAAATAGCGAGTCGTTTTCTAATTTTATTTCAAATTTACCATAGCCTTTTTGCTCATAAGTCCCTGTGTAGTCTAATTTTGTATGTGAGGGTTTGGTGTTTTTTACATTAGAAGTTCCCATATCGTCTTTAGCTTCTTTCATCGCTTCTAAAGATTTTTCCAAATCTTCCTTGTGCTTTTTTGCCCATTCGGTCTTATTGACTTTTAACATATAATCAGCGGCAATATTTCTAATAAGTTTAGGGACTTGAGAGCCATTTTGATTGGCTAAAACAACAATACCTAAACTGTCTGAAGGATACAAAGCAACGCTAGCCGAAAAACCATCAATATTACCACCATGTTCTACCATATAATGACCTTTATACGAATGTAAGAACCAGCCGTAACCGTAATTTGCGAATTGTGCATCTGGTAGTTCTTTAGAAGGAAATCCTGCTGCCACAACCATTTGAGAACTCATAGCTTCTTTTACGTAATTCTCAGGAATAATTTGCTCGCCTTTATATTTTCCGTTGTTAATCCAGGTCATTAACCATTTGCTCATGTCATTTACGCTACTGTTAATACTTCCTGCAGGCGACATCGCAGCAATATCGTAATAATCCATTTTAGAGATGTTTCTATCTTTATCTAACTCGTAGCCTAAAGCTGCATTAGCGCTAGATGTCATACCTGCAATGGTGGTTTTAGAACGATCCATACCTAACGGCTTAAAAAATGCGTTCTCAATATTTTCTTCCCACGTTTTTCCTGTAATTCTTTCTGTAATTACCCCTTGTAATAAAAACCCAAAATTGTTATAATACCACTGTTCGCGTACTCCCGTAAAAGGTTCGTGATATTTTATTTTGGTTACTAAACTGTCCTTACTATGACTTGGGAAAAAATACCATGAACCGTCGTGTCTTGGTAAACCTGTGCTATGACGCATTAAATCTTTAATGATAATAGTGTTATTCATTTCATCATTGTAAAACTCTAACTCAGGAATGTGTTTTCTCGGACGATCGTCAAACGTCAATTTGTCGTCCTCACGATGCAATCCTAAAAGCGCAGATGTAAATGCTTTTGTGGTAGAACCAATGGCAAAAAGTGTGTTGGCATCTGCGGGAATTTTATTTTCATAATCAGCATAACCAAAACCTTTGGCATAAATAATTTTATCTCCTTCTACAATAGCTACGGCAAAACCTGGAGCTTTTGTGCTTTCTAAAACAGCGTTAAATTGTTTTTCTATGCCTTTAAGGCGTTTGTCGGTTTGTGAAAACACTAATGTAGAAACAAGTGTTAACGCAACAATAAATATGCGGTTTTTCATGCTTTGGTTGGTTTTAATTGTCGTTATAAGGTATGAGTATAGAATTATACCTGTAAGTTACTGTTTTTTAAATAAATTTTTAAAAAGTTACAATTCGTCATTAAAAAATAACATTTCGGTTATTTCTGTTTTTTAAACCAGCACTTCTATTAGATATTTGTGTCAAACAAAACCAAAACCATGAATATACTTGTAAAAATCATAGTCATTCTTTTGCTTAACGTTTTAAGTTATCAGTTACAGGATCAAGACAATTATTCGGTTACAGTAACCGTAACTAATGCCAATAATGACAAAGGGAAAATGTTTGTAGCACTTTATAATTCTGAAAATGGATTTTTAGAAACGTCTTATAAAGGTGCTATGAGTAAAATAGAAGATAAAACCTGTACGGTAACTTTTGAAGGGATGCCTAAAGGCACATATGCCGTTTCTGTTTTTCATGATGAAAATGATAATGGAAAATTGGATACTAATTTTTTAGGCATTCCTAAAGAAGATTACGGTTGTTCTAATAATGCAACGGGTTTTATGGGACCACCAAAATGGGCAGACGCCAAATTTGAATTAAAAAACGATAAAACACTAACAATAAAACTTTAATATGAAACATTTAATACTTATTGCTTTACTTGTAATTTCAGGCTTTACTCAAGCACAAACCAATTTTGAAAAAGGCATGACCAAAGCTTTTGATCTATGGCAATCAGATAAAATAGATGAAGCCGAAAATATGTTTGAGCGTATTGCTAAGGCAGAACCTAAAGAGTGGTTGCCAGATTATTATATTGCTCAGATTAATAGCCTAAAAAGTTGGACAGAAAAAGATGCTACAGTTTTAAAAGCGCAATTAGATAAGGCACAACAACATATAGATGCAGCTATGTTAAAAAGTGAAAATAACACAGAATTACTGGTTATACAGGCTCAAGTTTTTACCAATTGGGTGGCGTTTGATGGTATGACCTACGGTATGAAATACGGAGCTAAAATAGCGGAGTTGTATGATAAAGCTACAGCTTTAGATCCTACAAATCCAAGAGCAGCTTTAGGTAAGGCAGAGTGGGCTATGGGAAGTGCAAAATATTTTGGAAAAGATACAGCGCCTTATTGTAAAGACATAGAAGCATCCATTGAACTTTTTAATACCTTTAAGCCAGAGAGTCAATTACACCCTAATTGGGGAAAAGAACGCGCAGTAGCTGTTGCTAAAGATTGTAAAGCCTAATAAATTATGATGAAGTCATTAAAAAAAATAATTCTAACCTTCGCCATTGGATGTGTGGTATTTGTAATAGGTAATCTTTTATCTGATGGTTTTGAGTATGATTCATTTAATGACTTCAGTATTCAATTTGGATTTTACCAACTCTACGCCTTTGTTTTAGGGTATTCAAATATGGCGTTTTTCGATTATATGGAAAGCCGAACTTGGGATAAAGGAGATTATATTAAACGTATACTTATAGGTATTATAGGGAGTACAGTCATCACTTTAGTAGGTCTCTTTCTTTTACGAGCAGGAACAGCAGTGTTTTATTATGGAACAGACTTTAATGTGTTTATGGAAAAGGAATCCTGGAAAGCCTACTCGTTTGGTATCTGGATAACATTGAGTATTGTTTCTGTTTTTCATGTGGTTTATTTCTATAATCGCTATCAAAAAAATAAGATAAAAGAACAAAAAGTAATTGCTGGTACGGCAAGTGCCAAGTTCGACGCTTTAAAGAATCAGTTAGATCCGCATTTTTTGTTTAACAGTTTAAATGTTTTAACGAGTTTAATTGAGGAAAACCCAGAGAATGCTCAAAAATTCACGACCTCATTATCTAAAGTATATCGTTACGTTTTAGAGCAGAAAAGCAAAGAGTTAGTCACTGTAGATGAAGAGTTAAATTTTGCCAGAACCTACATGTCGCTTTTAAAAATGCGCTTTGAGGATAGTATCATTTTTGAGATTCCGGATAAAGCGTCAAATCCAGAAAGTAAAGTGGTGCCCTTATCGCTACAGTTGCTTTTAGAAAATGCGGTAAAGCATAATATGGTAACATCGAGTAAACCCTTGCATGTTAAAATATATGAAGATGATAATTATTTAGTGGTGATGAACAATCTTCAGCCGAAACAAATTGTAAAAAAGAGTAGTGGAGTTGGATTAGAAAATATAAAACAACGTTACCAATTACTTACAAATAAAAAAGTACACATCAATCAACGAGAAAAGGATTTTGCTGTCGCAATTCCTATGCTCACAAAACAAGTATCAATCATGAGAACAGCACAAAGATCACAAGAGCGTCTTAACGACGATTATGTAAGAGCACGTAAGCGTGTAGAGGAATTAAAAGCCTTTTATTACAGTTTAATATCTTATGTATTTGTTATCCCCTTTTTAGTATTTATATGGTATAAGTATTCTTATATGACCATCCAATGGTTTTGGTTCCCTGCTTTTGGTTGGGGATTGAGTTTAGTGTTTCAGGCGTATAGAGTATTTGTAGATGATGGAGCGCTTGGCGCAGGATGGGAAAAACGAAAAATAGAAGAGTATATGCGTAAGGAAGAAGACACCAGACGTTGGAAATAAATGATACAATTATGGATATTAACAAATCAAATTTTAGAAAAGCCAAGAATAAGGTTGAAAAACTAAAGCGTTTTTATACACATCTTGGTGTATACTTTATAATTAACACCATTATTACTGTAGTAAAGGTGATGAGTAATATGAATATGGGAGAAACATTTGAAGAGGCCTTTTTTGATTTTTCTACTGTGGCTTCATGGCTAGTCTGGGGATTAGTAATTGTTATACATGCTTTTTCTGTGTTTGGTCTGCCTCTTATAGTTGGTGACGACTGGGAAGAGCGAAAAATACAACAATATATGAATGAAGAATTGCAACAAGATAAAAATTACGAGTAATGGAGAAATATAATATTGAATCCTATGACGAGCATAATGATGCCACAGATTTTAGAAAAGAAGAAGCGTATTTAAGAGCCAAGAAAAAAGTAGATGCTATCGTTGGTTTTTACTGGCATTTGGCAGTATATATTATCGTGAATTTGTTTTTAATAATTTTAATAGCCGTTAATTCTAGCGAAGGATTTTCAGGCTTTGGTCCTTATGCTACCGCATTTTTCTGGGGAATTGGATTAGCTTTTCATTTTCTAGGTGTTTTTGGTACCAATTTCCTCTTTGGAAAGAATTGGGAAAAACGAAAAATTGAAGAATTTATGAAAAAAGAGGAGCAGAATTGGGAATAAATTTAGTTAAGAGTGAAAATTGAAGAGTGAAGAGTGAAGAGTAAAATTATACAAATGCATAACGAAGAAAAAGAGCAATTTAGAAAAGCAAAAGATAAGGTGAGGAAAATTAAAATTTTCTATATCCACTTAGCAGGATACATCGTTGGAGTAGGGCTTCTTCTATTTAATTTATATATTGTTGCTGGCCCCTACAAAAATAATATCATCAGCTTAAACCTCAGTGTAATAGTCGCATGGACGGTTTTTATAGTTGTGCATGGATTAAATGTTTTTAAAGGCAAACACATCTTTAAGAAAAGTTGGGAAGATAAAAAAGCAGAAAAATTCCTAAAGGAAAAAGAAGAGAAAACTACCTTTTGGGAATAACACGTTTTATAAAATTAAGAATCAAAATATATAAATTTTAAGTCATGAATGTAATCATAATAGAAGACGAAAAACCATCTGCAAGACGATTACAACGTATGCTAAAAGCTGTAGATCTAAATGCTGAAACCATGTTACATTCGGTTGAAGAGTCTATAGAATGGTTTCAAAATAATGAGCATCCAGATTTGATTTTTTTAGATATTCAGTTGAGTGATGGTTTGTCTTTTGAAGTCTTTGAAGCTATCGATATAAAATCGGCTGTGATTTTTACAACGGCCTATGATGAATATGCTTTACAGGCCTTCAAACTTAATAGCATCGATTATTTATTAAAGCCCATTGATGATGAGGACTTAAAAACGGCTGTTGAAAAATACAAAGGCAGATTACCTCAAAAACAATCTGTTACCTTAGATTTTAATGATATTAAAAATTTATTGGTGAATCCGATAGAGCGTGAATACAAAAAACGGTTTTCAGTAAAAGTTGGTCAGCATTTAAAGCTTATTAATATTGAAGATATTGAATGTATTTACAGTGAAAATAAAGGCACTTATGCATTTACAACTGAAGGCCGTAATTACCTTTTAGACTCCACTTTAGATGAATTAGAAGCGGATTTAGAACCTGATGTATTCTTCAGAATCAGTAGAAAGTTCTACGTGAATATCAATGCTATAAAAGATATGGTGAGTTACACCAACTCACGACTTCAAATAAAACTCAACCGTTTTAGCGAGCAAGATATTATAGTCGCTAGAGAACGTGTTAAGGATTTTAAAAATTGGTTAGAATAATATCGGATAGATGTGTTTTTGAAACTAACCGATAAAAGTTGTATCTTTGTGATATGTGGGACGTTAATACAGCATATCGCAAGGATTTAGAGGCTACATTTAGTAGGTTATTAGACAAGGTTAAGGTTTTAAATGCAGCCAGGCCATTGCCCAATATTGTATTACAAAATATTAAAGAATCACTTCTCATAGAGTGGACCTATAATAGTAACAGTATAGAAGGTAATACGCTTAGTTTAAGAGAAACGCAAATGGTATTACTAGAAGGCATTACCATAAAAGGAAAATCATTACGAGAGCATTTTGAAGCTAAAAATCACGAAACGGCTATACACAAGTTGTACTCTTTAGTAAAGAATGATTATGTTCTAAATGCTAAAGATATTTTAGAACTTCATGGTTTGGTATTGCGTTCTATAGAAGATGATTATGCAGGGCGTTTACGAAACGCTGCTGTTCGTATTTCTGGTGCTAATTTTATACCTCCTAATGCTCGTAAAGTTTCAGAATACTTAGAGACATTAATAAACTATATAAATACAAATCCACAAGGGCTAAACCCTATTGAGTTGGCCACGGTTTTTCATCATAAATTTGTATGGATTCATCCATTTTTCGATGGTAATGGTCGTGCCATTCGGCTTGCCATGAATTTAGTATTGATGCGCTATGGTTTTCCCCCAGCCATCATTCTTACTAATGATAGAGTTAAATATTACGCAGCCTTAAATCAAGCTAATAAAGGAAATTATAGTAAACTCATGTTATTAATGGCTCAGGCTTGTGAGCGCTCAATAAATATATACATGAGTGCTATTCCGGGTTCAGATAAAGACTATCAAGCGATTTCTAATATTGTTGAAGAACCAGAGGTGCCATATAGCCAAGAGTATGTCAGTTTATTGGCACGTCAAGGTAAAATAGATGCTCATAAAGAAGGGCGTAATTGGTATACGACTAAAGAAGCTGTTCTAAATTACATTAATGCTAAAGGGAAATAAAGTTGAAGTTTTGAATAAAGACAGGAAAGCTAATTGTAGTATTAATCGACCTCGCGGTTTTTATATAATTCAATAGCTTTTACATAATCTAGAGCACCTTTCATACTTAAATCGTGAATAAAGCCATCCATTTCAGGATGATGAAGTTTAATCCAATTGGCAAGAGCGTTCACTTCATTTTGCCATACGGTCCAACTAACATCCTTACAATCTAGTTCTTTGATTCTTGATATTTTTCCTGCTGTAAATTGAAACTGATAGCGACAGCTCATTGGGTTATTCTTTAAAAATTCAAGTTTTAAAGAATGCATAGAAACAGTCGCAACAAGTTGTCCATCCTCATAGCTTAAATCAACTAATTCATAATCGGGTTTAAAGATGGAGTCCCATTTAAATTGTTCGTAATAACTCTGTTGTGAATACGTTGTGATATAGTCGCCAAAGGCTGTTGTAAGACTATCAGCTAATGCTTTTTTTATCAGTTTGTAATCCGAATTTTTATAGCCGTTATAGTATGTTTTTATTTGCTCAGATGCTGTATGTTGTTTTTCAGCACAACTTGTAAATACTATGATTATTAATAGGGCTAAAATGTGCTTCATAGTTTGGTTTTAGTCCTTGTCTTCTATTCTATTGTCGTCAAAAGCTGAAGGTAATAACTTAGGAATAAACTTAATAAACAAGGGGAAAAGCAACATACCGCCAGGTAACATAAAGATGGCTAAACTAGGTATGGATTTAAAGATGTCTATGAGTTGCGTTTGAATTTTTTTCTGTTCTTCGTCCGTCAGATTACGTTGTGTAGATTGGGTTAATAGGTATAAGGCTTCTTTACTTTCAGACAACTCTTTAATTAAACGTTTGCTGTTTCGTTTGATCAATTTTGAAACGACTTTACTACTATTATCATAAAAACTTTGTGCTAAATTTTTAGAACTTAAAAACGCGACCTCATCTTTATGCTCATCATAAAATAGGTTAATGTCATTTATGGATCTTACAATAACTGTATTATCGACACCTAAATCAGTTTTTAATTGACTTAAAAAACTTTTTTCTTCGTTGTCTATAATCTTGTCAGTCCACGATGCCATACAGACTAAATCTATGACGTACAGCTTTTCTAAAGGTTCATTTATAATTGAAATAGCATCATTATAGGTTAGAAGCTCAGCGTTTTTATAACGAATAGAACCTTCAAACAGTTTAATAAGGTTTTCATCGTATTCAGATTTTACAGTCTTGTTTTCAATAACTGAAAACACAATAGTTTCTAATGCAGATTCAAGATTTTCAACATAGTTTTTAATGTTTTTTTCGTCTTTTAAAAAACGATGATACCCTAAAACATCAACGAATAAAAGGGCGTTAATTAAAAAATAATTAAAACTTTTTGAAATAAAATTATCATCAATATGTATACGCTTATGAATGATTTTTTCCAACAAACTATCAGGTGATTTATCGCTAAATAAATCTTCAAAAAATGATTGTTTTTGGTCACTGATAGACTTGTAATATCTAATGAGGCTTTCGGTGAATTGTTCCTTAGGATTTTCCTTGTTGTAAATGTAATAGAAGGTTAGCAGTAAATTGGTTTTACAACGTTCTTCTTCACTAAGTTCAAAGGGTTTAACAATATTTAATACCACTTTAATATTACTTCCATATATAAACCCAGTACGTTTTAAATTAATATAAAACGCATCAGTCTCAGTCTGAGAATACACGATTTCAGAAACTTGATTGAGTAATTTTTTTATCCAGCCATTAGCTGATGGATTCATAACATAAAGATTGAAGCTGCAAAGTTAAATTTTTATAGTTATAAATCATTAATTTATTTTGTTAACAAAATTTTGCTTGCCACAGCAATCTTAGGAGTTGTAACATTGATGCCCTTTAATTGAAGCACTTGCTGTATGAGTAGTACTAGTGTATTGGGTAATGAGTTTTTTATGATGGTTTTGAGTTTTTATTAATGGAAATATGGCTTTAAAGAGTAGACACTTTTTTATTTAAAAAGATAAAGCTTTAACACTTTATCGGCTATAAAAACAACTTAAATTTCTGTATTTTTATGGCCATAAATAAAACAACAAAACATGAAGAGAATATCCCTTACAATTATTGCCTTTATCATTTCATTATCGCCAGCAATGGCAAATGAAGGTATGTGGTTTTTAATGCATATTGAGCGTTTAAATCATCGCGATATGCAAAAAATGGGTTTACAATTAACACCCGAAGAAATTTACAGTATTAACAATCAGAGTTTAAAGGATGCCATTATACAATTTAATGGTGGTTGTACAGCAAGTATTGTTTCAGATAGCGGATTGGTACTAACAAATCATCACTGTGGTTATGATGCTATTGCTGAATTATCTACTGCAGAACAAAACCATTTAAAGAATGGATTTTGGGCAGGATCATTGGCAGAAGAAATGAAGCCAGAAAGCCTATATGTTCGCTTTTTCGTAAGAATGGATGATGTCTCTAAGCGTATGTTAGCTCAAGTAAATGATAGCATGAGTGAAAAAGAGCGTGAAGCTGCACTTAACAAAGAAATAGCTAAAATTGAACAAGAAAATAATGAAGGAGGAAAATACACTGTTTCTGTACGTTCATTTTATCAAGGAAATGAGTTTTATTATTTCGTTTACGAAGATTATACTGATGTGCGTTTAGTAGGAACACCTCCAGAGAATGTAGGTAAATATGGTGGAGACACAGATAACTGGGAATGGCCAAGACATACTGGTGATTTTTCATTATTCAGAGTTTATGCAGATGCAGATGGAAATCCAGCAGAATATTCAACTGATAATGTGCCTTTAAAAGCAAAATATCATTTACCTGTTAATATTGATGGAGTAAAGGAAAATGATTTTGCTATGATTTTGGGATATCCTGGTCGTACCAACCGTTGGATGCCAGCACAAGGTGTAGAGCAAAATGTAAAATATGCATATCCTGCTTGGGTTGAAGGCTCAAAATTAAGTATGGATGTGATGAAAAAATACATGGACGCAGACGAATCTGTAAACCTAATGTATGCATCAAGCTATGCTAGTATTGCTAACTATTGGAAAAATAGAGCAGGAATGATAAAAGCTTTAACTGAGCATAAAACCGTAGAGAAAAAGAGCAAAACTGAAGCTAAATTTAATAAATGGGCTAATAAGAAGGCGAATAAAGCTATGTACGGAAAAGTTATTGAAAATATCAATAACTATTATAACTTAACAAATGAAAAAGCGAGACAAAGTAATTATTTATTAGGAATGTTACGCTCTAGTAAATTTGCCGTTTTACCTTACAGAATTGGGTCTGGTTTAACACAATATGTGAATGCTAGTGAAGCAGAACGTAAAAACCTTTTACCAAGACTTGAAGCTTTTATTGAAAACTCTTATCAAAATTATCATTTGCCATTAGAAAAGGAAATTTTAGCGAAACAATTAGGCTTGTTGGCTTCAAAATCTAATTATTCTTTACCAGAATTAGTGGCAGAAATAGGAGAAAAAAACAATAATGATTTTACAGCTTATACTAACGCTATTTTTGATTTAAGCCTGTTTTCATCTAAAGAAGGTGCTTTAGCATTCTTACAGTATCCTGATAAAGCTATTTTAGAGAATGATCCGTTATTAAAATTATCAAACCAATTATTAGATAAATATAGAGAAAGTCCTGAGAGTTTAGAGCAGCCAACAAACGATTATCAGGCGTCTTTTAGATTATTAGTAAAAGGTTTACGTGAATCTGGATTAAGTGATATAAAATATCCTGATGCAAATTCTACTTTACGTTTATCTTACGGAAAAGTGAGAGCTTTACCTGCAGATAAAAGAAACGATGCAAATGAAAACAATTATACTACGTTTCAAGGTATGATTAAAAAGTACAAGCCTAACGATAGTGAGTTTGATTTAGACCAAAGCATGTTAGATATCTACGAAAAGAAAGATTATGGACGTTATGCTAACGAACGTGGTCAATTACCTGTAAACTTCTTAACAGATAATGACATTACTGGAGGTAATTCTGGTTCGCCTGTTGTTAATGGAAAAGGAGAATTAATTGGTTTAGCATTTGATGGAAACATTGAAGCTATGGCAGGTGATGTAATTTTCGATAAAGATTTACAACGTACCATTAATGTAGATATTAGATATGTACTATGGTTAATTGATAAATACTCTAATGCAAAACATATTGTTGATGAGTTAACTATTGTTACGAAATCATAATAAGAAAGTTATCTGTAATAAAAAAAGCGACCTGAATTTCAGGTCGCTTTTTTTATGCGATATATTTAGGTATCTTATGTTATGATACCTTTATGAGTGGTATTTTATAATTACTTAATAATACCAGCACATCCAATACGAGCGCCAGCATTACCAGAAGGTTGTGATGTTAAATCATCGATACCAATATGTACAATAATTGCTTTGCCTAAAATATCCTTTGTTTCGTCTCCACAACCAATACACCATTCATTTGTAGATTTGCTTACAGTTGCACGACCGTTTGCATTTGCTGTGATATTACCAATATCACCTTTGTGATAGCCCGCTTTGTCTCCCCAAGCACCATGTGGTTGCCCAGTAGGATTCCAATGACCGCCAGAAGACGATCCGTCTTCTGAAGAGCAATCTGCTTTTTCATGAATATGTATGGCATGTTGCCCTTCTTCTAAACCTTTAACAGTTCCAACCATAGTTACAAAACCGTTTTTTTCTACAAAATTAATGGTACCTTCTACATTACTGCCGCTTTTTGGGTATAGTGATACCGATAATCTTTTTTCAGTTGAATTTTGTTCTGTAACATTTTCGGTTTTAATCTTGGTTTCAGAATCTTTTTTTGAGTCTTTACAAGCTATTGCAAATATCATTGCAAATGCAAGTGTTATTAATTTTAAACTTTTCATGATTGATTTTAATTATTTTACTAAAGTTAATAATGTAACTGAATTACAAACTTTTTGATACCAGTAGTCTTTGTGGTTGTCTTATAGGTTGTTTTTGCTTGTATAAGAATACTTGACATTAATTTGTCTCCAATACCTTTTACAATGCTCAAGCCTGAACCATGCAAATCACTAAAGTGCACTTTCTTTAATTCTGTAATACAGTCCTTTTTTATCAAAAACGATATTACGAGCGTATCTAAACAGATGCCATAAAGATATCTTAAGTGTGTGTGTTAAAATTATGGAAGTAAGTAATGATTAAAGAACTCAATCAATAATATTGTTAATGCATTTGCTAGTGATTAGATGAACAATAAGTAGATTGTATATACAGTTTTTATTATTTATCACGTAAATAAGTACTCACCTCAATAGCGACATCTTCCCAAGTTTTGCTAACTCCATCAGCACCTTTATGAAGATCAAAACAAGCTTTGTTTAATGTTTCTAATGCTCCTAATGCATCCCAATCTTTTAGTTGCATTGTGCCTTTCATAGTAACACGTCTTTCATCAGTAATGTTAACCTCTAAAGGTAAATCTGCAGTAACCCCATTCATTGTAATAGAGGCAATATATGCGTTATCCATATATTTAATTGTACCTTTTAGTAAGTCAGTATTTAACATAGCACCAAAGAATGATGTTTTTAGTTTTTCATCTCTAGATTCGTCTTTTGTAAACAAGCTACTAATTGGAATAGAAAAATCTAAATTATTTAGAGCTTCACTTGGAGATGCACCTTCTTTTTCTTTAAAATTCAAAGTTGTAAATTCTCCACCAACAGGTACTTTTTCGGTTGTCTTATAAGCTGTCCATTTTACAGAAGTTGCTTCTGGTTTAACAATGTATTTAATTGTGTTTTCAACGGTTTCTTTTTTAACCTCTTCCTTTTCTTTTTCTTGTTTACAAGATGTAAATACTAAAGAAATAACTAGAAGTACAGATAAGAATTTTATGCTTTTCATAAGCTGAGTTTTAATTTTTTAGTAAAGTTAAGCAGATAAATACTTTTGTGCAAGGTGAATTGAGATTCTTAAATATGATATTTTATTCTATATGACAAATATCATATTTTAAAAGTCTATATACCATTAATTTTGGCTGTGAATTTTAAGCCATGAGTCACTCTTTAATTAGTAAATATAATGTTTCTGGACCTCGTTATACAAGCTATCCAACGGTCCCTTATTGGAATTTGGAATCATTTTCTTTAGAACAATGGAAAGCTTCTTTAAAACGTTCTTTTGAAGAAAGTAACACGTCCGAAGGCTTAAGCCTTTATATTCATTTACCGTTTTGCGAAAGTCTTTGTACCTTTTGTGGTTGTCATAAACGTATAACCAAACGACATGAAGTAGAATCGCCATATATAAAAGCGGTTTTAAAAGAGTGGAGCTTATACCTCAAATTATTAGGAAGCAAACCAAGGATTAAAGAATTACATCTCGGTGGTGGTACACCAACATTTTTCTCTCCTGAGAATCTTCAGTTTTTGATTTCGGGACTTTTAAGGAGTGCAGAATTGGCAGAAGACTACGAATTTAGTTTTGAAGGTCATCCTAATAATACCACTGAAGCACACCTTCAAACTTTGTACGATTTAGGGTTTAGACGTGTGAGCTATGGAGTTCAAGATTATAACCTTAATATTCAAAAAGCCATTAATCGCATTCAGCCTTTTGAAAACGTAAAACGTGCCACAGATTTAGCTCGTAAAATTGGTTATACCTCTGTTGGACATGATATCATTTTTGGTTTACCATTTCAAACCGAAATAGATGTTACAGAAACGATCAATAAAACTAAAGCGTTAATGCCAGACCGCATTGCGTTTTATAGTTATGCACATGTCCCTTGGATTAAAGGAAATGGACAGCGAGGATTTAGTGAAACCGATTTGCCAACCCCAGAATCTAAGCGTTTACAATACGAAACCGGAAAACAATATTTTGAAGAGGCTGGTTATGTAGAAATTGGCATGGATCATTTTGCTTTAAAAAGCGATTCACTCTATGAAGCGATGGAAAATAAAACATTACATCGTAATTTTATGGGATATACAGCCTCTAAAACACAAGCTATGATTGGTTTAGGGGTATCTTCAATTAGCGATAGTTGGTATGGTTTTGCGCAAAATGTAAAATCGAATGAAGAATACTATCACTTATTAGAGCACAATATTATTCCGGTGTTTAAAGGACATATTTTAAATACTGAAGATTTAGTGATTAGAAAACACATTCTTAATCTGATGTGCAATTTTGAAACGTCATGGAAGGAGGTTAATTTATTATTTGAAGAATTACCCGAAATTCTCATAAAATTAAAAGAATTTGAATTGGATGGTTTGCTTCAATTTAGAACAAACCAAGTGATTGTTACAGAAAAAGGAAAACCTTTTATAAGAAATATATGTATGGCTTTCGATCTGTTATTGCAACGAAAAAAGCCAGAAACACAGTTGTTTTCAATGACAATTTAAAACTTTAATACAATGAAAAAAATAATTGTACCAGTAGATTTTTCAGAACATTCTGAATTTGCACTCGAAGCTGCTGCAGGTTTAGCTAATAAATATGGCTCTGAGCTTATTGTATTGCACATGCTAGAATTGTCTTATGCAATTATATCGTCAGCCACAGAATCACAAAACCAAGAAGTTGTTTTTTATTTAAAATTAGCAGAACAAAAGTTTGAAACTTTTTTAGATAAACCTTATTTAAAGGATGTAAAAGTAACACCAATAGTAAAACATTTTAAAGTTTGGAGCGAAGTTAATGATCTCGCAGAAGAGCATGGTGCAGATCTTATTGTCATGGGATCTCAAGGCATAAGTGGAGTAAAAGAAGTTTTGATAGGTTCTAATACTCAAAAAGTTGTTAGGTATGCTAATATTCCGGTCTTAGTCATTAAACATAATCCAATTTTGTTAGATTTTGAAAATGCTGTTTTTGCTAGTGATTTTTCAGAAGAAGCTGTTGCTCCGTATTTAAAAGCAAAGACAACTTTCAATAAACTTGGTTCTAAAATGCATTTGGTTTATGTAAATTCTCCTGATGGCAATTTTAGAAGCTCTTCTGAAATAGATAAAAAAGTCGCTAACTTTTTAAGAAAAGCAGAAGGTAATTTAGACAATTTGAAAAGTGTTAATGTGGTTTCCGATTATTCTATAGAGAAAGGGATACTTAACTTCTCTAATGTTATTGGAGCAGATGTTATTGCTGTTGCAACCCATGGTAGAAAAGGCTTGTCGCATATTTTTGAAGGTAGTATCTCTGAAGATATTGCAAATCATTCTACTTTACCAGTTATGACATTCAAAATATAATTTTGATATTTTAGTAGTTAGTTTTTTAATATCAAACTAAAATGCCAGAGATTAAGTTTTCTGGCATTTTTTGTTTTTAGAGACTCATTTTTAGTAAATGACGCCTTATCCTGATAAATATCATATTTTTAATATATACTATAAGCTACTTTTGATTATTAATAAGACAATTTTGTCCTATTTAAAACAGATAGATGTAATTATATTTTTAAACACTAAAAACCACAACCAAAATGAGAACATTAAAATTATTATTAGGCATTGTAGCTTCAGGATTACTCATTTTATCATCTTGTAAAGAGAATGATCAAAAAGAGAATTCTAGTACCGCAGAAATTCCCGTAAGTAGAGAAATGATAGCAGAATTAACTGCTCCGCCAAATGTACCAACACCAGTTGGTAGACGAAAGGCAAAAAAGCTTATTGTTAATATGGAAATTCTTGAAGAAGAAGGCGAATTAACAGATGGAGTAAAGTATGTATATTGGACCTTTGGAGGTTCTGTACCAGGTAGTTTTATTAGAACACGAGTAGGTGATGAAGTAGAATTTACATTATCTAATCACCCAGACAATAAACTACCACACAATATAGATTTACATGCTGTAACGGGGCCAGGAGGTGGAGCAGAATCTTCTTTTGTAGCACCAGGACATGAAAAAACATTTTCCTTTAAAACATTAAACCCAGGCCTTTATGTTTACCACTGTGCAACAGCACCTGTAGGAATGCATATTGCAAATGGAATGTATGGTCTTATTCTCGTAGAACCAGAAGGCGGACTACCACAAGTAGATAAGGAATATTATATTATGCAAGGTGATTTTTATACCAAAGGTAAAAACGGTGAACGTGGCTTACAGCCTTTTGATATGCAAAAAGCCGTTGACGAAAATGCCGACTATGTTGTATTTAACGGAAGCGTTGGTGCCTTAACTGGTGATAATGCTATAACAGCCAAAGTCGGTGAAACAGTTAGACTTTATGTTGGTAATGGTGGACCAAACCTCGTCTCTTCTTTCCATGTTATTGGTGAAATATTTGATAAAGTACACGTTGAAGGTGGTGACCTCGTAAATGAAAATGTACAAACTACATTAATTCCGGCAGGAGGTGCAGCTATAGTAGAGTTTAGAGTTGATGTTCCAGGAACATTTATCTTAGTAGATCATTCCATTTTTAGAGCCTTTAATAAAGGGGCTTTAGGAATGCTTAAAGTGGAAGGTGAAGAAGAAAAGAAAATCTACTCTGGTGAAATTAGAGAAGGTATTTATTTGCCTGAAGGACCAGGAATACAAAACATGCCAACAACTGATGAAATTGTAGAATCTGAAATTCCAGCAAAATCTTTTGAAGAACAAATGGAATTTGGAAAACAAATCTATATGCAAACCTGTTTTGCTTGTCACCAAGCCGAAGGGCAAGGTATTCCTAATGCGTTTCCTCCTTTGGCAAAGTCAGATTATTTAAATGCCGATGTAGATAGAGCAATTGGAGTTGTTATCAATGGATTAAGTGGCGAAATCACTGTAAACGGTGAGAAGTATAATAGCGTTATGACCAAGCAAATGATTTCTTCAGACGATGTCGCAAATGTATTAACTTACGTTTACAACAGTTGGGGAAATTCTAAAAAAGTAGTAACCAAAAAGATGGTTGACGACGTTAAAAAGAAATAATATTATGAAAACCAAAGTCTTTAGTTTGTTCATGTTGTGTTTAGGAGTTCAATCTTTAATGTTTGGGCAGGCTAAAGACATGGTTCTTATAGAAGGGAGCCGTTATATTCCTTTATACGGAAGAGATTCTACAGTCGTTGAAGTCAAAGATTTTAAGATGGATATCTATCCTGTATCTACTGAAAATTATAAGCAGTTTTTAAAAGATAATCCTAAATGGAGGAAATCTAAGATTGTGTCGTTATTTGCAGATAAAAGCTATTTATCTAATTGGAAAACCGATTTAGAACCAAACGACTCTATTCACCCTAATAGTCCGGTTAACTACGTGTCGTGGTTTGCTGCAAAAGCCTATTGCGAATGTCAAAATAAACGTTTACCAACAATTGACGAATGGGAATATGTTGCCATGGCAGACGAAACCACAAAAGATGCACGTGTTAAACCATCTTATAACGCACAAATTTTAGCTTGGTACGAAGCTCCTAGAACAAAGGAAAACCGCATCGGTGAAACACCAAAAAATGCTTGGGGCGTTTACGATTTACACGGTTTAGTTTGGGAATGGACTTTAGATTTTAATTCGGTATTAATCACTGGAGAATCTAGAAAAGATGTAGATAAGGATAGTAATCTATTCTGTGGAAGTGCAGCAGTTAATGCTACAGATTTAATGAATTATGCTGCATTTATGCGTTATGCTATTAGAGGAAGTTTAAAAGCTAAATACTCTATGAAAAACCTAGGCTTTAGATGCGTACAAGATATTAAAAAAGAAAACAAATGAACGTTTCAAAGAAAAATCACAAACACGTCATCCATATAAATAACGTGAGTAACTATTTAAAATTAACAATCTCAGTGTTGGTATTGTTAATGGTTGTAACATCATGCAAATCGGATGCATCAAAAACATCTGACACATCATTAGTTATGTACCAATGTCCAATGCAATGCGAAGGAGACAAAACTTATGATGAAGCAGGTAGCTGTCCTGTTTGTAACATGGATTTAAAACAATTAGAAACAGCTTCAAAAGATATAGAAACTGATGAGATTTCAGAGGAATCTATTTTCAACTTAACGAGTAAATGGCATACTGAAGAAGGTAATGAAATTCAACTTGAAGACCTTAAAGGAAAAACTTTAGTTATGGTAATGATTTATACCTCGTGTAAAGCAGCTTGCCCAAGATTGGTGGCCGATATGCGAAATATTGAAGCTAAAATTCCTACTGAAAATATTGAGAATGTACAATTCGCATTGGTCTCTATTGATCCTGAAACAGATACTCCTGAGCGTCTAAAAGCATTCGCCATAGAAAATGAAATGGACGGTGAGCAATGGACGTTTTTACAAGGTACAGTTGATGGAGTTAGAGAATTTGCCAATGTATTATCTGTAAAATATAAAGAGATTTCTCCAATAGACTTTTCGCATTCTAATATTATTAGTGTGTTTAATCCAGCAGGAGAATTAAAACACCAACAAGAAGGTTTAGGCGTAGATAATAAAGAAACTATTGAAGCCATCCTTCAGTTAACCCAATACTAATTTAAAGATGAAAATACTACTAACAATTCTTTGCTTAGGAGTTGTAATGACATCCTATGCTCAAGAGTTTGAAATTTCGGCAGAATTAAGACCACGATTTGAATACAGACATGGTTATAAAACGCTGATTCCAGATGATGTAGACGCTGCAACATTTATATCGCAACGTACACGATTAAATTTTAATTACGGAAGTGAAACATTGAATGCTTTTGTATCGTTTCAAAATGTGAGAGTTTGGGGCGATGTTCCAACTACGTCTTTGGAAGACAAAAACGGAATTGCATTGCATGAAGCTTGGGCAGAATTAGTTTTTAATCCAAAATTAGCCGTAAAATTAGGTCGACAAGAAATCAATTACGATGACCACAGAATTTTTGGAAATGTAGGCTGGGCACAACAAGCCAGAAGCCATGATGCTATAGTTACCACTTACCAACCAAATACAACGAATCGTTTCGATTTTGGTTTGGCTCTAAATGCAAATGAAGAAACTGTTTTTGACACAGATTATGCCATTAATAATTATAAGGCATTTCAATATATATGGTATCATACTAATCTGAAAAATGTTGGATTAAGTGTTTTACTATTAAACAACGGTTTAACCTATATGGATGAAAACGATGAGCAAAAAGTAGATTATAACCAGACCATAGGTTCTAGAATGACATTCCAAAAAAACAAATGGCAGACTGATGCGTCTATCTATTTTCAAACTGGGGCAATAGCAAACACAGATTTGAGTGCTTTTAATATTGCGGCTAATGCCTTTTATAAAATTAATGCTGAATTTAAAACGGGATTAGGTATAGAATATCTTTCAGGTACTGATATGAACACTGCTGAAAACAAGCTAAAATCATTTAATCCTTGGTTTGGTACGAATCATAAATTTAATGGATTGATGGATTATTTTTATGTGGGCAACCATTCTAATTCTGTAGGATTACTAGATCTTAAAGCGAGCTTAGAGTACCAAAAAGAGCGATTTTCAGCAAAACTAACGCCTCATATATTTTCATCTGCGGCAACTGTTGTAGACCAGACAGGAAAAGAAATAAGCAATGCATTGGGCACCGAATTAGATTTGGTATTGGGTTATAAGTGGACCAAAGACATCAGTTTTAACGTAGGCTATTCGCAAATGTTTGCCACAGAAACGATGGAGGTTTTAAAAGCGGGCAATAAAGACAATGCTAATAATTGGGCTTGGTTAATGATTACGGTTAAACCAAGTTTATTTAAAACAACACTGAATAATTAAAGCTTAGCATAATTCCCAATATTAGGGGAAATTTAAAAAGAAACAGCAGTGTGTTTCAATAGTTTTATAACGAATTTAAAAGACACTGCTGTAGTCTTTAAGACTTAGGAAGTCTATTTAGTCATGTCTTATTTTTCCTGTAAATTCTTCAATATTTATAACAAAAACTGTAGGAATGTCGTCAGAATCTATTTTAGCAGAAAACTCACTAATAAAATCTAAATCGCGTAACTCTTTTCGCATTATAACATCTTTTACTCCTAAAGAAAATTCATGTAACATGGCTTTTGCACTACTGCGTTCCAGTTCTATAAATTGACCATGAGCTACAGCAGATCTCCAGTTGGTAATTGAGGTTATTTCAGTAACTTCTAATGCTACTTTATCGTGTTGACGCATGGCGCTAATTTTATGTCCATCACCTGAGTAACAAATAATTCTATTATCTGAATAAAAATAAGTAATAGGTACAACAAAAGGTTTGTTTTGATAAATATATGCTAGATGCCCTATGTAATTTTGGCTCAAAATCAATTGGCACTCTTCTTTATTTAAGGACTTTATCATAATTTTTAAGGTTTAGATTTATTTTAACATAGGTTTAATGACAGTGCAACACTAAGAGTGGTAATTTCATTCTAGATGTTAACTCTTTACTTGGAGAGGCACTAAATAAGCGTTTTAAAAAGGATTTATCTTGAGTAATAAAAGCGGTTATATCTATGGGGTTGGTTTGTATGTAGCTTGAAACAGCATAATCTATGGGTACACCTTCTACAAGGTGGTATTTAGAATCTAATAATGCAATGCTTTCCTTATCTTGTAATGAAATGTTAGAGGCATCATTTTCTGAGCTAATTCTAAGAATGTGAAGTTTCAGTTTAAAATCTTCTATAAAATCTATAATATGTTCTAGTAAGTGACTATTAAAACTATCATCTGTATTTAAGGATACCAAAAATTCTTTAACAGGCGAAAAACTATAATTACTTGGTACAACTATGGTTTTACATTTTACTTTCTCAACAACATTAATGGTGTTACTACCAAAAATAACTTCTTTTACATTAGACGCTCCGTTACTTCCCATGACTACAAAATCGATAGAAAATTTCTGAACCACCTGGTTAATTGCATCGGTAAACACATCAAAATCTATTATCGTTTCAAAATGATAATCTTGAGTTTTGGTATCATTTTTTAATTTTTCGATTAAGGCATCGAGTTTTTCTTGTGGTTTTTTAGTGATAGAATCGTGAATAGAATTTTTTGGAGACATTAATAAATCGTCTGTAACATATCCACTTACTTTATGCACATACATAATGTAAAATGTACATGTTTTAGACTCAAAAAACTGCATTGCATACCTAATTGCATTTGTAGCATTCTTAGAAAAATCTGTAAGTAAAAGTACTTTTTTCATGATTAAAAAACTTTTACTTAAAGTTACGGAAACTTATTAATAGCTGCAATGACATAAATCATGAATTGAATTTACGATTTCCAAAAGACATCACTTTCGTTGTCTTCAAATTTTTCAGGTTGATGTATAATTTCAATGTGACGTAATTGTGCTTCAGTTGCTGCTTTCTGAATTTCGGGAAACAAGATGCGTTCTTCAAATCGGATGTGCTGTTCTAATTCTTCTTCAATTTTACTCAAGACCTTTAAGTCGTCGTCACGATCTTCAAATAAACGCTTTAATCTTCTGTGTTCCGCTAATGCGCGTTTTATTAATTCGTTTTCAGGCTCTAAAATGGTGAAAATGTGAGTTTCTTCTATTTCAAAATGGGGAATTAAGTGATTTTCAAAAAACCAATCGGCATAAGCTCTAATGCGTTTAGGGGCGATGTCTTTACTAAATCCGGCTCTAATTTTCCAAGATAATAATAAGCCATGATGATGTTCTCTGCTTAATGGTTGAAGTGCTTTATGGCGTTTTTGTGGTTTAGGTTGCATAAGTTTCTTGTTTAATAATAGTGAATAATAAAGCACTGATACCTAATGGTAAAAAGATGCTAAATAAAAATAATAACAGGTAATAATGGGGTAGAATTCCGGTTCCGAAGTAAAACATAATTCCTTGAATTAACAGCAGCACTTCAGTTAAAACAAAGCCTAAAAGGAAACTGTACACACCAAAATTTAAAGTTTTAGAATTGCTTACGAAATTGCTTTTTAAAATAAAAGCCCATAAAAAGCCTGAAATGACACCCAGCATAAGTAGGTGAATAAATCCGATAACAAAATTGCGGTGATTGTAAACAACTGCAGAGAATTCCGGCCAAATAGATACGGTTTGAAACAGTACTTTTAAGATAAAACAGACCAATGCAAAACCGTACATATAAGTCACAAGCTTTGATTCTTTGCGCCATGCTAAATACGAATTAGGCTTTATAAGTTGAAAGAATTTATAAAGCATTAAAACTTGAAGTATAACACCCACACCATTAATCCATGGCAAGCTCGAATGAGGCGCAAACCATTGAATTGGTAAGGCAAATGTTAGTATTGTAGATGCAATTAACAACCTGTAAAACTGCCTAAATAGTATAGAGTCTTCAACTTTTAATAGATGAAAAAACACAGTAATAACAGCAATTAAAAACCAACCGTTAAACTGAAAGTGTAAAAAGAACTGAATGGCAATGTGATAAAAGGCCGAAGTTGATCCAAGTATGGAAACCGCAGGTCCTAAACACCAAACTCCAATGGTAGAAATCATCATAAATAGGAGTGATACTTTTAACAATTTTTCGGTTGCAGTAGACTTTGTCTTAAGATGTTTCCAGATGAGAAACACAAAGTAGTAACTACAAAAGATATGTAATGTTGAAAATGTTATGGATAGTGCTGCATAACCTTGTATGGGGAAACTAATCATCATACCAACAACAGCAAGTTCTGTGAGCCAAAACAAGCGATTAAAAATCTTAGGCTCATTAGGAATAAAATAATGAACAAACAGTGTAAACAGCATTAAATACACCCAACCTAACATGGCAACATGAGAGTGCGCATGTGTTAAAAACCGATAATTTATACCAATAGATTCTAAAAATGAAAAGCGCAGTGCCAAACCCATTAGGGCTGCAATTAGAAAATTAATTAGACATATAACAACTAACTTTTTTGGCATCGTTAAGATTACGATTTAGAAATATACAGATTAATAAGAAGAAAATCCCAAAATGCAAGGGATAACATTTTAGGATTTTCAAGTTTAGAAATGTATTAAGGGATTGCTATTAACTAAACTGTTGTTCTAATTTTATAGCTTCAGGGAATAAAATATTATTCTCTAAATGAATATGTAAATGCAAATCTTTTTCAAACTCTTCCAACATCGCAAAAGTGACTTTATAGGTATTACAAGCATCTGCAGGTGGAGTGTAATTATTAGTGAGTGCATCAATCTCTCTAAATCGAGCTCCTTCGTTATCGTGCTCTTCCATCATCATGGCAATAGGGTTTTCAACGGTTCCAAATTGAGGAGATTGTACTGTTTGATCTTCTAATTTAGCGTTTACCATCTTTTTAATGAATGGAAAAAGGATGAGTTCCTCTTTTTTCATGTGTGATGCTAATTCTCCTGCAGACGCTGTAAACAATTCATTAATTTTAAACAATTCTGGATGACGCTCGCCGTGCACACGACATAATTTATCTAAAAACTGACGTAGCACAGGGGTTTTCTCTTCGACATATCGGTGATGTTTCTTTTCAATATATTCAGCCAATAAATCTAAAGGCCAAGATTTGTAATCTATAGTTTCAGCACCTTTAGAGTTTAAAACCTGATTAAGTTCATCCATGAGCAGATTGCTATCAATACCTTTTTTATCGCAAGCTTCTTCTACTGTTCGATTACCATTACAACAAAAATCAATTTTGTATTTAGAAAAAATAGCTGCGGTTCTAAAATCATCGGCAACATATTGTCCTATTTTTTTTTGGGTATTTTTTTGAAGTGTTTCCATATTATAATTTTATTTCGGATAAATTTATCCTATTTGTGTTCAAATTTTTTTTAGATCTTTAGAAATGAGACACCAGATTTAATATCTAGGGCTAACTGCTCTAAAGTTGTGTTTTCTAGCATTTCTCTTAGTTCTTCTCTAACGACTTTAAATTTATCGTGTACAGGGCAAGGATGATTTTCATCGCAGGTATGTAAACCTAATCCGCAGCCCTTATAAATGTTATCTCCATCAATAGCAAAAACAATTTGAGAGAGTTTTATTGTGGCAATTTTATCTTTATCAATTTCAAAACCACCGTAAGCTCCTCTAACCGATTTCACAATATTGTTTCTAACTAAGGCTTGCAATATTTTTGCGGTAAATGCCTGAGGTGAATCAATCTCTTCAGAAATTTCTTTAGGACTTACACGTCTGTTTTCAGAAGAATTTACTGCAATAAAAATACTGGCTTTAATTCCGTATTCACAAGCTTTAGAAAACATAGGTTTGTTAATTTATATAACAAAGATAAGTTATATATTTTAAATAAGATAGTTTTGTCTCAATTAAAATGTGTTTAATGGCATTCAATAGCACTTGAAGCCATCTCTATTACTGGAGCAGGCGAGAGGTAAGGAATACCTAAGCCTAAACCACGCAGAATAAATAATAATCCAATAACTACAACAAAAACAGGAATTGCTTTTTGAATACGTTGTTTTATAGTACTATTTAAAAATTTACCTAAATAAATGGCTGTTGTCATTAAAGGAATGGTTCCGAGTCCGAATAAAACCATATAAATACTACCTTCTAACAAACTGCCAGTGGCTATAGATCCAAAGACAGCCATGTAGACTAAGCCACAAGGCAAAAAGCCATTGAGAAAACCAATAGTTAAAAACGTATCTGCTGTTTTCTTTTTTAAAGCTTTTCCTAAAGAGGATTTAACTTTAGAAATACCTTTGTATAACGGTTTTGTGAGGTTATACTTTCCTATTATGTTTTGAGGTAAGAGGACTATAACTATCATTAAAATTCCAATAACAATAGAAAGTTGCTGTTGTATTCCAAAAAGTGAAAAACTTTTTCCAACGAGTCCAAAAACCAATCCTATAATACTGTAAGCTAGTAGTCTACCAAAGTGGTATATACTAATTTGGCTTACTTTTTTAAAGGAGTTAGATCTATCTACAGGCAACATAAAGGCAATAGGACCACACATACCAACGCAGTGTAGGCTACCTAATAACCCTAATATGAATGCAGATGCTAACATTTAATAGGTGATTTCTTTTTTAAAGAGATAAGAATTTGTGTTATATTTCCAATCTACTTTAATGTTCCAACGACCATCCAACAAGCGTTTGTCAGGTATGAGCAAATTGTGGTTAGACAGTGAAATCGGTGTTTCAAAATCTAATTGCTTGTTAGATGGTCTATATAGGAACACTTTACCTTCAATCTTTTGAATATCTAAATCTTCTGGAAATGAAATAACAATGCCTTCATTAGTTTTTTTCCAAGACACATTGGTTTTAAGATTTTTTGCATTTTCTTCGTGATCTAAATCAGCTTGAAATTGCAGCTCTTGTCCGTAATAATCTTCAATTACTAAATCATGGTCATACTTTTTATCTGTACTCATGCTTATGACAAAGTACATGATAAACGAAATAAAGCATACAAATGCAATAACGATTCCTGTTCCCCAATTTATTTTCATAATTATATTTATTTTGTCACCCTGAATTAAACTCAGGTCAACATTAATTTGTAATGATCACTAATTAAAACTTCTAGGCCCTAAGAAGGTTACAGAGGTGGTTTCAATGAGTTCATCTTTACTATAGAGATCTATCATAACGTCATTTTTATCTCCTGATAAATCACTTTGTTTAAGTTCTATAAACAATGTGCCTTCGGCTATGCCTTGTGGCTCAACAACAAAGGTCTCAGAGGTAGAAACAATATGTATGTCTCCATCCCAACCTCTTAGTTTAAAGGTTAGATCATCTATTTCTCTAGAGGTTTTATTTACCAGTTTAAAGGTATAAACGTTGCTTATAATATCGTTATCCTTGTGCTCATATAATTGTCCTGGTAATCGTAATATTCTAGCTTCAACATCACTACGTAAAAGTAACATACCTGCTAATATGCCAATTAAAATGGTAAGTACAGCTATGTAACCTTTCATTCGAGCCGTGAGTTTAAAAGGCTCTTTTTTCTCAATATTATCTTCACTAGCAAAACGTATCAACCCTTTTGGCAGGTTAATACTTTCCATGATATGATCACATTCATCTATACATGCAGTGCAGTTAACACATTCTAATTGCGTACCGTTTCTAATGTCTATTCCTGTTGGACAAACGTTAACACATTGAGAACAATCAATACAATCTCCATGACCTAGAGCTTTTCTGTCTTCGTTTTTTCTGAATTTCTTTCTACCATTTTCAGCTTCGCCACGTTTGTAATCGTATGCAACAACGATAGATTTATTATCTAAAAGTACACCTTGCAGGCGACCATAAGGACATGCAATGATACACACTTGTTCTCTAAACCAGGCAAATACAAAATAGAATACAGCTGTAAATATTAGAAGCGGGATAAGTGTACCTGTATGTTCAAAAGGGCCTTCGGTTATGTATTTTATAAGTTTATCTCCACCTATTAAATAGGCTAAGAAAACATTTGCAATTAAAAATGATATAACTAAAAAGATAAACCATTTTAATAGGCGTTTTTTGATTTTTTCAGCATCCCATTTCTGACGATCTAAACGCATTTGTTTGTTACGATCACCATCGATCCAATATTCAATACGTCTAAAAACCATTTCTAAAAAGATGGTTTGCGGACAAATCCATCCACAAAACACACGACCAAAGCCTACGGTAAATAGTGTAATAAAAACAACACCTATTAGCATGGATACCACAAAGAGGTAAAAATCTTGAGGCCAAAATGGAAATCCAAAAATATTAAAGCGCCTTTCTAATATGTTAAATAATAGAAACTGATTACCATTAATTTTTATGAACGGAGCAGCCAGTAAAAATGCTAATAAAAAATAGCTTACTAATTTACGCTTTTCATATAATGGTCCAGAGGGTTTTTTAGGGAAGACCCATTTACGTTTACCTTCTTCATCAATTGTTCCAATTGAATCTCTAAAAACTTCATTTTCTGGCGTTTCCATTGTTTTTCAACTTAAATATTAATTAGAAACAAATCTTATTATATTGTTTCTTTATTACTCTTTAGAGTCATCATCTACCCAAATATCACCTTCTGCATCTTTAGGATTAGCAGGAGTTGTACCTTGAAACTGTAAAACATAACTTGATACTTGTGCGATTTCAAGAGGCTTTAAACTTTGTTTCCATGCAATCATTCCTTTACCAGAGCGTCCGCCTTCAGAAACTGTTTTAAAAACATTTTTGATACCTCCACCTAAAATCCAGTGGTCATCGGTAAGGTTTGGTCCAATACCACCACCACCATCTGCCATGTGACAAGCAACACAGTTGGTTTCAAAAATCTTTTTACCAGCGTTTAAATCTGCTGTTTCGGTCAATAGTTCCACAGTATTAAAGTCAACTAAACCTTTTGCTGTTTTCTTGTATTCTTCAATTGCTTTGTTAGCCTCTGCATATTCAATTTCATATTCTACAAATTGATTGTCTGCATCCAAAACATGATAACGTACCATATAAACTACAGCGAAAATTATTGAGATGTAGAAAGAATATATCCACCATGGCGGTAAATTATTATCTAATTCTCTAATACCGTCGTAATTATGATCTAGAATAATTTCGCCTTCTTCTTCAATAGGTTTATGCTTTCCTACTAATTTTGAGTAAAGTGCTTTAACTTTTGTAAACTGAGGTGTTTTAGTTTGAGAAGCTAAATAACGTTTTTTACCTTCTTCATCTAAACTTTGATAGAGAATATTATCTAATGAATTTACAATACCTTCAATAGCAATAAGCACTAATAATACTAATAGTAAAAAGAGTAAGATAATAGGCTGCTCCATAAAGGCAGGCTGATCTCCTGAATCTACAAAGTATTCTATGAGTCCGGCAATGGCAAAAAACACTACAGGTACTCTTACGTATGATGGGATTAAATGTCTCATATTTCGGTATCGTTTTGGTTGTCTAATGGTATATTACTAACAGTGGTTATATAATCTTTCTTAGCTGTGATTACCCAGTAGAATAATACAACAAAGAAGATAAAGAAAATAAGAAGGGATATCATAGGGTATATTTCTATACCTATGATACTTTCCAAATGGCCTTTTACAAATTTGAACATAATGAGTTAGTTTTGAGCGGTTTCGTCTAAAATATCTTTTACTTTAATATCGGTTCCTAATCGCTGTAAATAAGCAATTAAAGCCACGATTTCTCTATTTCGCATTTCTACGAATTCATCACCTGAAGCAGCTTTATCAGCTTCATAAGAGGCTACAAAATCTGGATCATTGTATAGGTTTTTTTCAATTTGAATACCTTGCTCTAGCATATCTATTTGTGCGTTTGCAATATCTTCTTCAGTATATGGTACACCTAAAGAAACCATTGTTTCCATTTTCATTTCAGTGCTAGACTTGTCTAGTTCATTTCTAATTAACCATTGGTAAGCAGGCATAATAGAGCCTGAAGATGTACTTTGTGGATCGTACATGTGGTTAAAGTGCCAGTTGTCTGAGTACTTGCCTCCAATACGATGTAAATCTGGCCCTGTACGTTTACTTCCCCAAAGGAATGGATGATCGTAAACAAATTCACCTGCTTTAGAGTATTCTCCATAACGTTCGACTTCAGATCTAAACGGACGTATCATTTGTGAGTGACAGCCCACACAACCTTCTCTAATATAAAGATCTCTACCTTCAAGTTCTAAAGGAGTATATGGTTTAACCGTGCTTATTGTTGGAATATTTGATTTTACAACAATAGTTGGTACAATTTGAACAATACCACCAATTAAAATAGCTATGGTAGCATATATAGTTAATAGTACAGGCTTACGCTCTAACCAAGTGTGCCATCCTTCTCCTGCAACACGACCTTTAGACACACGTTTTAATGCAGGTGCTTCGGCTAATTCATCAGTTACTTTATGATCAGATTTAGCAACAGTTCTTATAACATTATATACTAAAATTAGCATACCCGTAATATAAAGTGTACCACCAATAGCACGCATCCAATACATTGGCATAATTTCGGTTACAGTTTCTAAAAAGTTACCATAAACTAATGTGCCATCTGGATTAAATTGTTTCCACATACTTGCTTGTGCAAAACCTGCTACATAAAGTGGTAATGCATATAACATGATACCTAAAGTACCTATCCAGAAATGCATATTGGCTAAACCAATAGAGTATAATTTGGTTTTAAATAATCTTGGGATTAACCAATAAATCATACCAAAGGCTAAGAAACCATTCCAAGCTAATGCTCCAACGTGAACGTGAGCAATAATCCAATCGGTAAAGTGAGCAATAGCATTTACATTTTTAAGCGAAAGCATTGGACCTTCAAATGTTGCCATACCATAACCGGTAATGGCCACTACCATAAATTTTAAAACGGGATCTGTACGTACTTTGTCCCACGCACCACGCAAGGTTAATAGTCCGTTAATCATACCACCCCAAGATGGCATTAATAACATAATTGAGAATGCAACACCTAAGTGTTGTGCCCATTCTGGTAGAGCAGTATATAATAAGTGGTGTGGTCCTGCCCAAATATAGATAAAGATTAACGACCAAAAGTGAACGATAGATAATCTATAAGAGTAAACAGGTCTGTTGGCCGCTTTAGGTACAAAGTAATACATTAAACCTAAGAATGGTGTTGTTAAGAAAAATGCAACAGCATTATGACCATACCACCATTGTACTAAGGCATCTTGTACACCTGCATAAACAGAATAACTCTTCATACCAGTAAAGCTTACAGGAAGTGCTAAACTATTAAATATGTGAAGTACCGCAACCGTTACAAACGTTGCTAAGTAAAACCATAGAGCAACATATAAGTGACGTTGACGACGTTTTATCATGGTACCAATAAGGTTAATACCAAATGCAACCCAAATTAAGGCAATAGCAATATCTATAGGCCATTCTAGCTCTGCATATTCTTTAGATGTAGAATAACCTAAAGGCAATGTTATAGCAGCTGCGACGATAATAAGTTGCCATCCCCAGAAATTTAAGTTACTTAAAAAGTCACTAAACATTCTTGCCTTCAATAGACGCTGGGTAGAGTAATATACACCAGCAAAAATAGCATTACCAACAAAGGCAAAGATGACCGCGTTGGTGTGTAATGGTCTTAATCGACCAAAACTCAACCAAGAGATACCATCGGTCATGTTAGGGAATAAAAACATAAAGGCCAAAATGAGCCCTACAAGCATTCCAACAACTCCCCATAGAATGGTAGCATAAAGGAATTTTTTAACGATTTTATTATCGTAATAGAATTGTTGCATTTCCATATTTAATATAATTAGTCAGTTTTAGTTTGTTTAGATGTATTGGTTTGCTCTTTAATTAATTCGTCTTCAAAAAGCATGCGTACAGATGGAGTATAGTCATCATCATATTGCCCAGACTTGACTGCCATTATAAAAATGACAAAGAAAGCCACGCCAATTACGACGCTAACTGATAATAAAATATAAATAACACTCATACCTACTGAAGTTATGGTCCAAAATTACGTTTGAACTAGTTTTGAAAACATGATTTTTATCATATTTCCTTATTTTTAATCATTCTAATCGTTTTCCTAGAAGATTTGTCGCAACTGTTGTAAATACAACAATACTAATTGAGCTTAAAGGCATTAATATTGCTGCAACTACGGGTTCTAATTGTCCGGTTGTAGCAAAGTATAATCCAATAATATTATAAAAAAATGAGACGACAAAGCTCCATTTAATAATTTTTATAGCTGATTTAGAGGCTAAAATATAGTTGTATAATTGCTTAAATTTTGAAGCATCTAAAATAGCATCACAAGCAGGTGAAAAGACGTTTACATCTTCTGATATGGCGATGCCAACATCACTCTGTGCTAATGCACCAGCATCATTTAAACCATCACCAATCATTAAAACTTTAGCTCCTTCTGATTGATGGTACTTAATAAACTCTAATTTATCTTCTGGTTTCTGATTGAAAATTAATTTGGTTTTAGCCGGTAATAACTTTTTTAAATTTTCAAGTTCACCTTCATTATCTCCTGAGAGAATAACCAAATCAAAATGCCGCTTTAATTGATTAAATAATTTTGAAACCCCTTTTCGATAACTATTGTAAAAGGTAAATTTGCCTTTATAGACATTATTACTACTCACATGAACAGTAGTATTTAAAACCGTACTTTCATTAGGATTGCCAACAAAACTTGCAGAACCAATTTTCATATTAACCGATTCGTGTTTGGCCTCAATACCTTTACCAATATGTTCTTCAAAAGCATCAAGTGTAATGATATTGTTTTCTTTTAAAATGGTATATAAGGTTCGGCTTAAAGGATGGTTTGAACCTCTCAAGGAATTTTTAAGTACTATATTTTCCGATTCTGAAAGTAATTCACCATCGTATTCTGCATTACTGTTTTTGTTAGATGTAATTGTTCCTGTTTTATCAAAAATTACCGTGTTTATTTGTGCTAGCTGTTCAATAACACTAGCGTTTTTTATGTAAAATTTTTGTTTGCCAAAGATTCTCAATAAGTTTCCAAAGGTAAAAGGAGCAGAAAGCGCAATGGCACATGGACAAGCAATGATTAATACCGCTGTAAATACATTCATAGCTTTACTAGAATCTACAAACAGCCAAAAAGTTGTCGCAATAAAAGCAACTGTTAATATCGCTATTGTAAAATGTTTACTAATGGTATTGGTGATATTGGTAAAACCGTCTTCTTTGTTTTTGTTAAAAACATCATTACTCCATAATTGTGTAAGATAACTTTGTTCAACAGATTTTAGAGCTTCCATTTCAATAACTCCATTGGTTTGTTTACCTCCTGCAAATAATTTATCGCCAGATTGTTTTGATACTGTCTGTGATTCGCCAGTAACAAAACTGTAATCTATTTTTGCTTTTCCGTTAATTAAAATCCCATCCACAGGGATTAATTCTTCATTCCGAATTAAAATACGGTCACCTTTTTCAATATCATAAACCTGAATAGAGTTCTCGTTACCTTCTTTGTCTATCTTAGTTATTGCGATAGGGAAATACGATTTATAATCGCGCTCAAAGGATAAGAAATCATAGGTTTTTTGTTGAAAGAATTTACCAACCAAAAGAAAAAATATTAAACCAGCCAAACTATCAAAAAAGCCAGAACCCATATCAAACATAATTTCTATGGTACTTCTAATAAAAAGCACAGAAACACCTAGAGCAATTGGGACATCAATATTTAAAATTTTAGCCTTTAAACCTTTGTATGCCGAAATAAAATAATCTTGAGCAGAATAAAACACAATAGGTAAAGACATCGCAAACATTAACCAACGGAAGAAGGGTTTGTATTGTTCTAACCAAAATTCGTTGACTTCAAAATACTCTGGAAAAGATAAAAACATAATATTACCAAAACCAAAAGCAGCAACTCCAAGTTTATAGATTAAGGCTCGGTTAATGTGTTTTTTGCCAGAATTAAAATCGTCTAAACTAATATAAGGTTCATAGCCAATAGAGCTTAATAATAAAACAACCGATTTTAAATCCGTAGCATCAGAGTTATAAGTGACTCTAACTGTTTTTTTTCCAAAATTGACTTGAGAATCTGAAATGTTTGGATTGAGTTTGTTGAGATTTTCTAAGATCCAAATACAAGAGCTACAATGAATATGTGGAATGTAAAGCGTGGCTATTTCTACAGAATCATCTCTAAATTCTGTTAACTTTTCAATAATGTTTTCTTGGGATAAAAAATCGAATTTGCCTTCTATTTCCTTTGGAATGGCACCTGGCGAATTTTGTAAATCGTAATAACAGGTTAAATCATTTTCGTTAAAAATTTCGAAAACGGTTTTACAGCCATTACAGCAAAATGATTTGTCCTGAAATGTAATTGGATGATTACCACAGTCATCACCACAGTGAAAACAAGTTTTGCTTTCCATATTATAATTTGCTCATTTATACCTGTAACAAAAGTCACTAATCTAGTGAATTTAAACTATGATATTTGTCATGTTTTAATTAACTTTGAATTTAATTGTTTTTCCTATGAGCAAATGTGACCAATGTATTATTAGACAGTTTAATGCCTTAAAAGCTTTAGGAAAAGACGATTTAGTTCGGATTTCTGGTTGTAAGACGTCTAGATTTGTTCAAAAAGGAGAAGTTCTTTTTAGAGAAGGGGAAAGTATCAATGGGATATTTTGCGTTAAAGATGGTGTCTGTAAATTGTCTAAATTGAGTGCCAATGGTAAAGACCAAATTGTAAAATTGGTTGTTAAAGGTGATTTAATTGGACAACGTTCCTTAGTATCAGATGAGAAATCTAACCTTACAGCTGTTGCCGTAAATGAGATGGAAGTCTGTTTTATTCCTAAAAGTGAGATTCTTCACGATTTATCTAAAAATGCCAGTTTTTCTCTAGATATGCTTCAAGATATGGCAAAAGAGCTCAGAATAGCAGATAATGTCATTGTAGATATGGCGCAAAAATCTGTGAAGCAACGCTTGGCAGATGTCTTAATTTATTTGCATGAAACTTTTGATAAGGATAAGGATGGTTATTTAAGCGTCATATTATCTAGGGAAGATTATGCTAGTCTTGTTGGTACAGCTACAGAATCTGCTATTAGAATTTTATCTCAATTTAAAAAGGAAGGTTTAATTGCTACAACAGGAAAACATGTTATGATTTTAGATTTAGAAGGCTTGAGACGCATTGAGTAATTCAATAGTCTATCGCAACAACCTAGTTTTCTTAACAGCTTAATTTTTTCTAAAAAAAAAGTCACTTTACTTTGTGTAATAATTGATTTGTAAGACACTTTTTAAATTCAATTATTACAGTCTTTTTCTTATCTATTGCTATTGTATGATTGATCTAGCGCTTCAATAAGTTTGTCCTACTATTTTTTAATTGGATAATGGCATTTTAGTACAACTTGTAAGTAGTTAATAAAATGTTAGAATCTAAAATATTCAAATATAGCGTTGTTAAAAGCATTATTTTTACATAGCTATGAAACGCGCATTCTTAAAATTTCATCTCAGAAAGACAGAGAATAGTCGCAAACTGCATGTGTCAGTTAAATAACAATAAAGAAAAACACATGAAAGAAAAAACAAATAAATCGGGTTTCGTTTTTAAAACCTACGAAGCTCCGCATCAATCTCCTTTCGAAAAACTCTTTGAAATTTTCAAAGAACTGATTACACATACTTCTGGTGATTTTGATGAAGCTATCGATTGGTTACGAGAGCTCGATAAAGAATACAAATTAACGACTCCAGAGTATACCATTGATGATTTTATTGAAGACTTAAAGAATAAAGGGTATATCAGAGAAGAACTAGATCCTACTGGTGCAGGTAAAGGCGCCATGACAATTACAGCCAAAACAGAACGTGCTATTAGACAACAAGCATTAGATCATATTTTTGGTAAAATAAAACGCAGTGGTTCTGGCAACCATAAAAGCAAAGGTGTTGGACTTGGCGACGAGCATACAGGTGATTTTAGACCTTATCAGTTTGGTGATGGTTTAGATAAAGTTTCGATGACTGAAAGCATTAGAAACGCACAAATCAATAATGGGATTGGAGATTTTAGTCTAACCGAAGACGATTTAGTGGTTGAAGAAACGCTTCACAAAAGTCAAATGAGTACGGTTTTGATGATAGATATCAGTCACAGTATGATTCTTTATGGTGAGGACCGAATTACTCCAGCGAAGAAAGTCGCTATGGCTTTAGCCGAATTAATCACCACACGTTATCCAAAAGACACTTTAGAAATATTAGTCTTTGGTAATGATGCTTGGCCAATTAAAATCAAAGAATTACCCTATTTAAAAGTCGGTCCTTACCATACCAATACCGTTGCAGGATTACAACTCGCGATGGATATGTTGCGCAGAAAACGAAATACCAACAAGCAGATTTTTATGATTACGGATGGCAAGCCTAGTTGCTTACGTATGCCAGACGGCCAATATTATAAAAACAGTAATGGTTTAGATCCGTTTATCACCAACAAGTGTTATGCGATGGCACAACAGGCAAGACGTTTACATATTCCGATAACAACTTTTATGATTGCAGAAGACCCGTATTTAATGCAATTTATTAGAGCATTTACACAAGCCAATAGAGGAAAAGCCTTCTACACAGGATTGAAAGGTTTAGGCGAAATGATTTTTGAAGATTACGAAAACAACAGAAAAAAAAGAATTAAAGGATAAAGATGAATATTGAAACTATAAATACACTCGGCGAATTAAAAAAAGCAGGTTACCAATCAAAGTCTATAAAAGATGAATTGCGGGACAATCTTATTGAAAATATAAAGAATAAAGTCATTACGTTTGAAGGCATTCATGGTTATGAAAACACCGTGATTCCAGAATTAGAACGTGCGATTCTATCTAGGCATAATATTAATTTATTAGGATTAAGAGGACAGGCAAAAACACGTTTGGCAAGAATGATGGTGAGTCTGTTGGATGAAAACATTCCAGTTGTAGCAGGTTCTGAAATTAATGATGATCCCTTAGCACCGATTTCAAGATTTGCAGTAGAATTGATTGCTGAAAAAGGGGATGACACTCCAATAACTTGGTTACATAGAAATGATCGTTTTGCTGAAAAATTAGCCACACCAGATGTAACCGTTGCCGATATTATTGGTGATGTCGATCCTATAAAAGCAGCCAATTTAAAATTGAGTTATGCTGATGATCGTGTCATTCACTACGGTATGATTCCAAGAGCAAATCGTTGCATTTTTGTTATAAACGAATTGCCAGATTTACAAGCACGAATTCAAGTGGCTTTATTTAATATTTTGCAAGAAGGTGATATTCAAATTAGAGGATTCAAATTGCGTTTGCCTTTAGATATGCAGTTTGTGTTTACTGCAAATCCTGAAGATTATACCAATAGAGGAAGCATTGTAACTCCTTTAAAAGATAGAATTGGGTCTCAGATTTTAACGCATTATCCTGAAGATGTAGAAACGGCTAGAACCATTACAACTCAAGAGGCTAAGCTAGATTCGAGACAATCGGAATCCGTTTATGTTCCAGAATTAGCGAAAGACCTTTTAGAGCAAATCAGTTTTGAAGCCAGAGAAAGTGAATATGTAGATGTAAAAAGTGGTGTCAGTGCACGTATGAGTATTACGGCTTTTGAGAATTTACTAAGTACCGCAGAACGTCGTGCATTAATTGCTGGAGACGATACAACCTCAGTACGATTATCTGATTTTACAGGAGTGATTCCGGCAATTACAGGAAAAGTGGAATTAGTGTACGAAGGAGAACAAGAAGGTGCCGATTTTGTAGCTAACGCTTTAATGGAAGCTGCAGTAAAAACCTTATTCCCTAAATATTTTCCTAAAGTTGAAAAGTTAGAAAAGCAAGGTGACGAAACTCCTTATGATGACTTAATCTCATGGTTTTTTAATGGAGATGGTTTTGAATTGTTAGATGATTATGATGATGCAACTTATAAGGCAAAATTAGATGAGGTAACACCTTTAGATGCTTTAATTGCAGATTATCAGCCAGAAATTGATCCTAAAGATGTCTATTTTGAAAAGGAATTTATTCTTTGGGGTTTAACGCAATTTAAAAAATTAAGTAAGTATCGTTATTCTGAAGGCATGCAGTTTAAAGACCCTTATGGAAGTTATATTAGTGGGTTATAATTTACCAAATATCACGACTTTTAATATTAGCATCGCAGAGTTTAATAATCTCTGCGATTCTTTTTTGTTTTGTCGCTTCGCGTTTGGCTTGGTTTAACCAATATAAATACTGTTTTCGGTAGCTAGGAGCAAAGTTGAGGTAGTTTTCAAAAGCATTTTTGTTAGCATCAAAGGCTTTTTGAAGATTGCTAGGAATAACTCCATTTTCTACATCATCTAATGCTGTCCAACAGCCATTTTCTTTTGCAATTTGAATAGACAGATGTCCACTTTGGTGGATTAGGTTCGCTTTATGTAATTGCGCTATGTGATTTTTATTTACCGCACTCCAGACACTTTTGGGCTTTCGTGGGCAAAAATATTGTCTACGTTTTCCGTCTCCTAAACTTTTTACAGTAGAATCTATCCAACCAAAACAAAGGGCCACTTTTACGGCTTCTTCCCAACGCATAGAGTCCTTTTTATGATCGACTTTGTAGAAAATTAAATGAACACCTTTTACAGAATCGTGATAGTCTAGCAACCATTCGCGCCATTCTATATCTGTTTTAAAATATAATTCTTGTAATTCCATGTTCATTTCCCGAGAAAGCGGGAGCCTTTTGTTTTCAGACCTGTCAGGTTTTATTTAATTCAACTGAGTGAATTGTCCCCTTGAGGATTAGTGAGAACCAAAATATATTTTGTTTTGAAACTACCGAGCGAAGCTCTTAGGGGTGTTTTTAAAGTTCTTTTGAATTTACATAAAAATTTCGGTCAATAATGAGTGACATTTTACTAGACTTTGTCATGAGCGATTTCCATTCTGCCTTTGGGTATATCCATTGTTCTTCATTGCCAATAACGACTTTTAAAGGCATATCAAACCCTTCAACAATGTCGGTCCAGCGATACTTTAACTCACCCGCTTTTATTTCATATTCTAAAGTCGGAATTTTAGTCGTTCTTAAATATTGATTAAAAAAAGCCGTTAAATCAATACCAGATTGTTCACTTAAGTAATCTTCAATCTGCTTCGTTGTTACCGTTTGATGATAAAATTCAGAATTTAAACCTCTCAGTATTTGTCTCCATTTTTCGTCATCTTCAATGAGTTGACGAAGTGTGTGCAACATATTAGCTCCTTTATAATACATATCGCTAGAGCCTTCATTGTTTACATTGTAGGTGCCAATTAAAGGTTTATCGTTTTGAATATTAGCACGTGTACCAATCACATAATCGGCAGACGCTTCTTTGCCATAATAATAGTCTAAAAATAAATTTTCAGAGTAGGAGGTGAAGCCTTCGTGAATCCACATATCAGCAATATCTTTGTTGGTGATATTGTTAGCAAACCATTCGTGACCAGCTTCGTGGATAATAATGAAATCAAATTTTAAACCCCAACCTGTGCCAGATAAATCGCGTCCTAAGTAGCCTTGCTTATATTGGTTTCCGTAGGTTACAGAACTTTGGTGCTCCATGCCTAAATAAGGGACTTCAACTAATTTAAAACTATCTTCATAAAATGGATAAGGACCAAACCAATGTTCAAAGGCTTTCATCATTTTTGGAGCATCTTTAAAGTGTGTTATGGCGCGTTCTAAATTATCTTTAAGCACCCAATAATCCATATCTAAATCGCCTTTCTCACCTTTAAAGACTTCAGAGAAATTGGTATAGTCTCCAATATTCACATTAACCCCATAATTGTTAATTGGGTTGCTCACAAACCAATGTGAAGTGACGGTGTTGTTATTATTTTCAACCAGCTTTCTAAGACGACCGTTAGAGACATTCGTCAACCCTTTTGGATTGGTAACACTAATCAGCATACTATCCACTTCGTCATACATGTGGTCTTTGTTTGGCCACCACAGACTAGCACCTAAACCTTGACAAGAGGTGGCGATAAAATGCTTGCCGTTTTGATCTTTCTTCCATGAAAACCCACCATCCCAAGGAGCACGTTTAGCTTCTCTCGGATAACCGTTGTAATGAATTTCAATGGATTTGATATCTCCAATGTTTTGCTTTGTAGGAATTAAAAGAAAATTAGCATTACCTTCAACTTGTACCTCTAATTCTTTGCCATCTTGAATTGCCTTAGTTATTTCCATAGGCTGTTGCAAATCGATTTGCATAAACTCATTAGGCTCTGAAACGACTTTGTAATAAATAGTGTTTTTGCCTGAAATGAACTTGAGCTCTGGTTTTACTTCGATATCTAAATGGTAATAGGTTAAATCCCACCATGCGCGTTCTGGCGTGATGCTTCCTCTTAAGGTATCTTGATGTGTGAATTTTTCTTTATCTTGAAGTAATTGTGCTTTTACAGAAAACGTTGAAAGAATGACAATGATGAGACATACGTATTTCAATTTCATTTCATTTGAAGTTTTAAATATTTAAAGAACATAAATCCTGCCAATAGTAAGGTTAGTCCTAAATACAAGGATCCAAAAAGAAGAAGGTTGTTATAATCTTGATTAACAACGGTAAATTCAGCTAATTCTGAAACTAACGCTAATACCATAAATAAACTCAACATAATAACGACAGTGGAAATTAGTAATCCTAATATCGTTTTTTTACTGAATATTTGATAAAAAAGAACGGCTAATAAAGCTATAGCAATGGGATTAAAAAGGTTAGGAGTTAAGGTCCAATAATAGATAACGGAACCGATTAAAAATAATTCAGGCAGTAGAGATGTAATCGTTTTAATTTTCATGGTTGCTTTTGGTATAATTAGTTTAGTGTTTCACTAATTTAACGGAGTTTTTATCTTAAAATTTTATTTGGAAACACAACAACACTTTCATGCCCATCTCCACTTACCGCTGCGACTCCAAAAAAGAAATTATCAATAACGATGCCGTCTAAGGTAAATTCGGTAGTACCTTCTACATAACGACTGTGGTCCCAAGTTGGCGAAGTGGTATCTCTCCAATAGATTTTATAACCTTTGGCACCTTCAACGTTATTCCATTGTAATTTAGCAGAGGCTTCCACAATGCCACCAATACTAACTTCTGTTGGTGACGGTGGAGCAGAAGCAAGGCTTGCCATAGTAATGGCGTTGACAGCGGTTAATTTTTTGCAATACGGAAAGTTAACATTTTCAAAAGTGTCTCCGTATGCAATCCCGTTTTCTGTACGAATATCTTGATGCTGTTGGGTGTAATTTTCGTGGGATTCCATAATTCGGATGCCAGCAAAGCCCGCATCATTAAAAGGTCTATGATGACCTCCACGTCCAAAACGATCTAAGCGATACACTAGCATTGGGTTCATCTCTGGCATGTAGGTTTTTGTTGTTTTATAGATAAATCGTGCTAACTGACGCGAAATACCATCGACTTCACCACCATAAAAACGTCTGGCTCTCGCTTGTTTTGCTAATGTTTCAGGATCTGTTTCCGACGTTGTAATAGGTTCTGAGAAAATTCGGAAAGTGCGATTATCAATCACACCATCCACTCCAGATATATTTCCAATCATATCATTATTTAAAACCCCAATAATATCCCAATGATGCTCCTTCGCATATTTTGCTAAACCTTGACCGCCAAACAAACCTTGTTCTTCACCAGACAATCCCACATAAATAATACTACTTTCAAATTCATATTGAGACAATACTCTAGCAGCTTCAATAGCACCTGCCATTCCTGTGGCATTGTCATTAGCACCTGGTGCATCTGAAGTAAAATCATTTGGATCAGAAACTCTAGAATCGATATCACCACTCATTATGATATAGCGATTTGGATATTTGGTTCCTTTTTGAATGGCAACAACATTAACGACCATCACATCTTTAACAATACGTTGATTCTCTCCTTTTTTTACTAAATCTTTTTGGTAGAACACCTCTAAGCAATCGTTACAATCTTTAGAAATGGTTTCGAATTCAGATTTTATCCAACGACGCGCAGCTCCAATACCACGAGTTTTAGAAATGGTGTCGCTTAAGGTGTGTCGTGTTCCAAAATCGACTAACGTTTGTACGTCTTTTTTTAAACGTTCTTCGGAAACAGCATCAATGATGTCATAAATATTTTGGTCGGTTTGTGCACCTAGTACAATAGAAACCATTAGAAATACTGAGCTGATTGCGATTTTCATTATGTTGAAGTTGTTAATCGATTAATTGTAAAGTTCCGAAAATATTGGCATCAATCCAACCACGATTTTTATCTTCACCTTCTACAGGAATTGACCCTATAAAGTTTTCACGTTCTAAACTACTGTCGTTGTCACAGTAGGCAAGAGCAAAACCTATGTTTTTATTCGCTTGTAAGGTTGTAGGCAGGTTATCCATATCGTCTTTATAGGTATCGTTAAATAATTTTATTTTGACTTCCCATAAGGTGGTGTTTCCTGTAACGTTTCGTTTAGATTCTATATGTGAATTATATAATTTACCTTCTCTTTTTGTCGACATATCAACGACATTTCCGTCTAAAGCAATATGATAAGCAAAGGCGTTATGATTAAATTGATGTTCGCCACCACTATTGTCTTCATCAATAAATACTTCTAAACAATCATCGTCCCACCACGCTACAAGAGGATCTTTGTGTGTGTCTACAATAATATCATCTTGTATTTCTGCCAAAAGATAAAGGGCATCTTTAGTCCAAGATAACTTGTATCGCCCTTTAAAATCGTCCGCGGTATAGGCTTCGCCTAACCATAACTGATCGAGTTGATGCCATTCTGAATTTTTCCAAATGGTTTCATTTGCAATACCATCAATATTTATGGTTTCTTTTGCATGTTTAACTTTAATCAGCTGTTTCAGTGGTTTGCTGTTTTTTAAAGTTTTTTTGTAATTGAATTTTACGGTTTCCGTTTTCCCGTTGTCTTCGATATCCACATAGACATTCATTTCATTATCTGAATTTTTTTCAAAGGACATGCCTTCAAAAACCACTTTGTTTTCTGTGATTTCTATTAAAGGAAAATCAACGGTTTCATCCTTAGTTTCCCAGCCTTTAAGATCTGGGCCGAAATGTTTTAATTGAAGAATTAATGAATTTTTGACTTCTCTTATGACTTCAATTTCGTAGAAGGTGACTTTTCCGTCGTTAATTAATTTAAACGTTGCCATCATCGAACCACCCGATGGTTCGCTCCAAATTTCTTCGGTGATACCACCAAAAGCTTCACCATGCCATGTGCCAGCAATCCATTTGATGTTTTCTAGTTTGGGCTCAAGCACTTTACTTGTTTGTGCTTTACTTGGTAGTGTAAAAGCAATTAGTAAGAACAGTAAGTGTTTCATTGAGCTCGTTTTTATATGATCAAGTAAATATAAAAATTACATGGTACAAACCGGTTATAAACAAAATAATTAGGCCAATTGCTAAAAGACTAATAGCACGACTTACCTTTTATAGATTTTGCGTTCATTTATATATGAATAATAATACATTAAATTAGGTTTAAATGCTATTAATCAATTTAGGGTAATGATTGCTTAAAAATAGTTTAATTGATAGAGGCGGTCAATCACATATTAATGTGATATTGTGTATTGTATATGAATCGGTTTGGGTGCGAATCACCTAAATTTAAAACTTGGCTTTAGAAAACAGCATCAGCCTATTTTGCCATCGTCATTAATATCTAGACCAGAGCTTTTTTCGAGTATGTGAAGTGTTTTTAATAATAATGCCTTGGTGGTTGAAAGTTCAGTTTCAAGTACGGCTACACGTTCTTCTAACGATTCAGCTTTTCCTTTTTGATTTTCTAATTCGCTTTGTTGGATTAAATCCCAAAATAGTCCCATTGTGGTTGGTTTTAAACAGTAGGGACAGTTAAGTAGTTTTGGTTGTGTAACTATATGTCTATTAAGGTGTTAAATTGTTACATCATTGAATAAAAGTAACTCTAGAAATCAAATCGTTTCTAATTTCGTAAATAGCAATGGCATATATGATTTTACCGTTTACACGTACTTTTTCTTTGTCAATTACTTTATTACCTATTACAATTCTATTAACTATTTCCGCGTTTAAATCGGGTGTGTTTTTAAAAAAAGAAGCATATTGCTTTTTTAAGGCGTCTTGTCCTTCAGAGTTTAGGGTATATGGAAACGAAAATAGCATGACATCATTGGTATAAGTTTTTGTAAAACCATTAATGTCTCTGTTGTTATAGGCTTCTAATTGGTCGTTTACAATATACTCAGGGTTAGAATTTGTTTTAGAGTTGCTAATATATGTCACGACGTTAATATTATCGGCATCAGTTTCATAAATTGTAACTTGTCTATTGGTTGTGTTATTTATAGTCACTAATTCTTCATCTACAACCATATTTTTATGTGTCATTCTATTGATAACCTTGACACTTGATTTTTCGTTTTTCTTAAAAAATTGCTTGTAACTTTCTCTTAATGTAGTACGGCCAGAGTACATTTTTGCTCTAGGAAATCTATTAACAATAACATCGGCATCGAAAGCAAAGGCAAGTTCATCTAACTTTCTATTGTTATAGGGATCAATATATTTTTGTACAATTTTAGCAGCTGCTTTCTCCATTGCTATGATTTCAGCTTCAGTATTCTCTTTAGTGGTTTCTTCCGGAGTTTCTATTGCTAAATTATCTGCAGGAATGTCACCTGCTAAAAGTAATTTTGTCCCAGAAGCATTTGTTGCTAAACGCGTTATTTTTGTAATGCCGTTAGTTGATAAATCTGCTATTTTTTTCCAATTATTATCACGTTGTAGTCTTAATTTATATAGAATACTGTCTTTGCCTAAAAGCAAGGTTTTACTATCTAACCAACAAATATCTTCTACATTTTTTAGGGTATTAGCGATAAGTCTAATCTTACCTGTTTTAGGGTTTAGTGATTTTATTTGCCATTGTTTTGCATTAGTTTTTGAAATAAAACTGACTAAATCGGAATTCGGGATTTTGTGAAATGAACGTCCAACATTTGAAGCATATTTTGTACTTATACCACTGATGATATTTGTGACATAAAGATTAAGTTTTTCGTCCTCTATTACGGCAGATACAACAGTTTCTTCATCAGCCCAAGTGTAATATGCAACGACTAAGTCTTTAATAAGGACATTAGATTCACCATTACTTAAATTATAAGCATACAAGCGTTGTTTTCCGTCTTTATCTAAGCGTACAGCAGAAAATTCTTGTTGATTTGGGATTCTTAGAGGTGAATACTCGCTACCATCAGTAAAATTAATCCAGATTTTGCCATTATAACGTGTATCATATTTTGCAATATCGGTTTGTCCAGCTCTTGTTGAAGCAAAAACAATGTAACGCTCATCTAAAAAAGAAGGTTGATTGTCGTAACCTTTGTTGTTAGAAATGTTTTTAACATTACTCAATTTAATTTTTGAGTTCTCTGTTGTTATATCTCCTAAGAATATTTCGGTGTTGGACTGAGAAAATGCCAAAACAGGTATTAAACATAAGATAGTTAGGATGTATCGCATTTTATAAAAGTTTTTTTAAAGATATAAATTTATAAATAATTTGCATGATAATTCTTTATTACTACATTTGTAGTATTAAAACTATAATTGTGGATATAAAACAACTGAATAAATCTGAGCTTCAAATCATGAAGTATTTGTGGATGCTTGAAAAAGGATTTATGAAAGACATCGTCGAGAAATTTCCTGAGCCAAGGCCTGCATATACAACGATTTCAACCTTATTGAAACGTATGACTGATAAGGAATATATAGGGTTTGAGCGTTTAGGAAGAGACAAACAATATTTTCCAATTCTTAAAAAGAACGATTATTTTACGAAACAGGTTAACGGAATGATTCAGCATTTTTTTAACGACTCTAAAGCGCAATTTGCATCGTTTTTTGCCAAAAATGCCGATTTATCGGTGCAAGAATTAGAGGAACTTCAAGCGTTATTAAAGCAGAAAATGGATCAAAAGAAAGCCAATGATTAGTTATTTTATATATACCATTATTAGTCTTGGTTGCTCATATGTGCTTTATGTTCTGTTACTCAGAAAACAAAAGACATTCCAGTTTAATCGGTTTTTTCTTTTAAGCGCTTTGGTGCTATGTCTTGTGGCTCCATTTTTAGAATTTGAACTGTTTAAAGCCGTTCCAAGTATTACACAAATTCAGTTAGATAAATTTACAGAGACAGACGCTATAATAGATACTGTAGATAATGTCACAATAGGAGAGGAGGTAACTGTTAATCCTTATCGTGCTAATCCGGTTATGATTATTTATGGTTTAATTTCTCTGTTATTAATCATTCGATTTTCAAGGAATCTACATCAAATATACAAACTTACTAGATTGGAATATGAAATAATAGGTCATCTTAAATTAATAAAAATTGAGGATTCTAATATGGTGTCTAGTTTTTTTAATTATATGTTTATTCCTAAACAGCACACGTTTTCTAGAGAGGATTACGAAAGTGTTATTGCTCATGAAACCGTACATAGTAAAGAATTACATACTATAGATATTATACTATTAGAATTATTGAGTTGTGTGTTTTGGTTTAATCCATTTATCTGGTTGTATAAGAAAGCTGTTTTACAAAATCATGAATTTATTGCCGATGAAAAGTCGGTGTCATCTGGCATTAACATTGAAAATTATTCAAACACTATTATTAGTTTAGGCCAAAAGGACTACCGCGTTCCTTTAACTAGCGGATTTAATTTCATTCAAATCAAAAATCGAATTATTATGTTACATCAATCAAAATCATCAGTATTCAAACGAACTTTAAACATTATATCTGTCATTTTACTTTTTACCGGCATTTTTGTATTTAGTTCTTGTAAAAATTTAGATGATACATTATCTGGCGAGCCATTAGTTGTCGTTATAGACGCAGGACATGGAGGAAAGGATTCCGGAAATACGTCTTTCAACGTAAGCGAAAAGGATATTGTTTTAAATATTTCTAATTACCTGCAATCCCTTAGTGATGAAAAGCTGAAAATAATTACAACTAGAACCGATGATACGTTTACCTCTTTAGATGAAAGAATTACATTTATCAATAACCAAAAACCAGATTTGGTAATTAGTGTACATTGTAATGCACATTCTAATTTAGAACAGTCTGGTGTAGAAGCTTATTATTACGAAAGTGAAAATTTTGAGCGATATAGTGAATCTATGAAATATAGCTCAGTTTTAGTCTCGGCATTGATAAGACAAAGTTTTGATAATGCTAAAATTAAGCCTGCAAATTTTAAAATTATAAAAGACGTCAATAGTCCTGCTGTATTATTAGAAATAGGTTATTTAACAAATAGTATTGATAATGAAAAGCTTAATGATTTAGAACAGCAACAAGAAATTGCTCAATTTATCTACAATGGTATTTTAGAAGCTAGTGGAAAATAAGAAGTAGTGTTATTATTCAATTAAAAAAGCCAATTCAACCCCAATCATGAAAGGGAAGAATTGGCTTTTAACCATTCAACTTAACCTAAATTTTAAAAGCAATACTTGTTTTCTGCTTTTACTTTTTCTGCGATCTCAATACGTAAATCTACGATATCTGGATAGTTTGCATATTTTGTAAAACGTTTAAGTCCCATTAATAGCATACGTTGTTCATCTCCTTCAGCAAAAGAAATAATACTTTCTTTTCCTTTTTCTTCAACGATATCTACAGCGTGATATAAGTATAATTTAGCCATTGCGATTTGAGCCGATTGCTCTGCTTCGCTAGTACGCTTCACGTTTTTCTCTGTTCTTAGAATTGCCGATTCTGCCATATAGATTTCAATTAAGATGTCTGCAGCAGCAATTAATAATTGTTGGTGTTCTTCTAGTTGAGGTCCAAATTTTTGAACAGCTCCACCTGCAACCATTAAAAAGGCTTTTTTAAGCTTCTTAATCATTTCTTTTTCTTCTGAAAATAATTCAGAATAATCTGGAGTATCAAAAGACGGGATGCCCATTAATTCTTCTTGTACTTTTTGAGCAGGGCCTAATAAGTCTACATGACCTTTCATAGCCTTTTTTACTAACATACCAACAGCTAACATTCTGTTGATTTCGTTAGTGCCTTCGTAAATACGAGCAATACGAGCATCTCTCCAAGCAGACTCCATAGGAGTTTCTTCGGAGAAGCCCATGCCACCAAAAATTTGAATACCTTCATCTGCAGCATTTTGTACATCTTCTGATACAGCAACTTTTAAGATAGAACATTCAATAGCATATTCTTCAACCCCTTTAAGTTCTGCTTCTTGATGCGAATTCCCAGCCGCTTCACGCAAAGCAATGCGATCTTCAATGTTTTTTGCAGCTCTATAAGTTGCAGATTCTCCAGCATAAGCACTAGCTGCCATTTCGGCTAATTTGGTTTTAATAGCTCCGAAGTTTGCAATAGGAGTTTTAAATTGTTTACGTTCATTAGCGTAGTTTACAGCAGTAGTTAAAATACGACGTTGTGAATCTAAACAAGCCGCAGCCAATTTAATACGACCAACATTAAGCGCATTCATGGCAATTTTAAAACCTTCACCACGACCTGCTAACATATTTTCTACAGGTACAACTGTATCATTAAAAAATACTTGACGTGTAGAAGAGGCACGAATACCTAATTTATGTTCTTCTTCACCTAAAACAATACCGTTAGGATTATCTCCATCATATTCTACGATAAAACCTGTAATGTTTTTATCATCTTCAATACGAGCAAAAACAATCATCAAACTACAGAACCCTGCATTTGAGATCCACATTTTTTGACCGTTAATTTTATACGATTTTCCGTCTTCTGAAAGCGTTGCTGTTGTTTTACCAGAATTGGCATCAGATCCAGCTCCTGGTTCTGTTAAACAATACGCTCCAAACCACTCTCCAGAGGCTAGTTTAGGAACGTATTTTTGTTTTTGTTCTTCGGTACCATATAATGTAATTGGCATAGTACCAATTCCTGTGTGTGCACCAAAAGCAGTACTAAAAGAACCTGTTCCGCTTGAGATATAATCACAAGTTAATACTGTAGATACAAAACCCATTCCCATCCCGCCATAAGCTTCAGGAACGGCAACACTTAAAAAGCCCATATCACCAGCTTTACGCATTACCTCTTCGGTTAGTGCATAATCTTTAGCTTCAAAACGAGGCTTATGAGGTATGATTTCACGATCGTTAAATTCCATTACGGATTCCTTCATCATGGTTTGTTCTTCTGAAAAATCTTCAGGAGTAAACACATCTTCACAATTAGTTTCTTTTACTAAGAACTGACCTCCACGTAGGATGTCTTTTTCTGTATCTGCCATTTTTTTTGTTATTAGATTTTAAGATTTCTAGAACCAAGAATCAAGACCACTTAAGTCCGGATTTGAAACTTGAAATCATTTTTTGTATTTGTTTTATTTTGTCTTCTAATTCTTTAAATTTTTCTTCTGAAATATAGTTTTCATTAAAAGCAACATTCAGTTGTGTTTTCCATTCAAAAGCAGAGCCTAAACTGTACTCTAAATATTGAGCAAAATGTTTGTTTGAACTTTTACTTGTGCCTTCCGATATATTTGAAGGAATAGACACAGCGCATCGATTCATTTGACTCGTTAATCCATAAGTTTCAAAATCTGGAAAATCCCTAGTGATTTTATAAGATTCTGAAACTAATGCCATGCTTTCATTCCAAATTTTTAATTTCTTGAAATTATGCATAGTCTATTGTCTTTGTCGTCTTTTTATTAATCTTGACTCTTGGTTCTGAGCGTCTTAATTGTTAATTAAGGAATTCAAATATCCCACAAGCTCCTTGACCAGTACCAACACACATGGTTACAGCACCATATTTACCTTGCATATTTTGTTTACGCATTTCATCAAATAACTGTACCGATAGTTTTGCTCCAGTACATCCTAATGGGTGACCTAATGCAATGGCACCACCATTAACGTTAATAATATCTGGGTTTAAATCCAGTTCTCTGATTACCGCTAAAGATTGAGATGCAAATGCTTCGTTTAATTCAATTAAACTTAAATCATCTTGTTTTAATCCTGCTTGTTTTAATGCTTTTGGTATGGCTTTAACTGGGCCAATTCCCATAATACGAGGTTCAACACCTGCAGCAGCATAATTAACTAAACGAGCAATTGGTTCAAGATTTAATTCTTTTACCATCTCTTCACTCATTATCATCACAAAAGCAGCACCATCACTCATTTGAGATGAATTACCAGCAGTAACGCTACCTCCTGCAGCAAATACTGCTCTTAATTTTGCTAAGGCTTCTTTACTTGTTCCTGCGCGTGGCCCTTCATCTTTAGTTACGGTGTAGGATTTTGTTGCTTTCTTTCCGTTAGCATCGATATAAGTTTGCTCAACTTCAATAGGTACTATTTGATCTTGAAAACGATTTTCAGCTTGTGCTCTTAGCGCTTTCATGTGCGAGTTGTAGGCAAACTCATCTTGGTCTTCACGAGAAACGTTGAATTGTTTTGCAACAGCTTCAGCTGTATTTCCCATGCCCCAATAATAATCTTCATGACCCGCTTTTACGGTATCGTAGTTTAATTCTGGTTTAAAGCCTGTCATTGGTACCGCACTCATGCTTTCTGCACCACCTGCAATAATACAATCGGCCATTCCAGCTTGAATTTTTGCTGTTGCAATTCCAATAGTTTCAATACCAGAGGCACAAAAACGATTTACGGTTACACCAGGAACATCTACACTATCTAATCCTATTAATGAAATAAATCGTGCCATATTTAATCCTTGCGATCCTTCTGGCATAGCGTTTCCAACAATAACGTCATCGATACGTTTTTTGTCTAGATTAGGAAGTTCCTTCATCATGTGCTGAATGGTTTCAGCAGCTAATTCATCTGTTCTTTTAAAACGGAACACGCCTTTTGGTGCTTTACCAACTGCGGTTCTGTATGCTTTTACTATATATGCTGTTTTCATAATTTTAGATTTTTAGATAATTAGATAATTAGATTTTTTGATATTTTAGATTTCTAAGAGTCTAGAAATCTGAGAATCTAAGTTGTCTAATTTCTTAACGGTTTTCCTTTGGTTAACATATGTTGAATACGTTCCAATGTTTTTCTTTCGGTACAAAGAGACAAAAAGGCTTCACGTTCAATATCTAGTAGGTATTGCTCTGTTACTTTCGTAGGCTCTGATAAATCTCCACCAGCCATAACGTAGGCTAGTTTATTTGCGATTTTCATATCGTGCTCCGAAATGTAGTTGGAATCTTCCATTGAATCTGTTCCTACTAAGAACATACCTAAGGCTTGTTTACCAAGTACTAAAACATCATTTCGTTTTACAGGCTGCGTATAACCAGAATCGGCCATTAGTTTAGCGTGTTGTTTTGCGACTGCAATTTGACGGTCTTTATTGACCACAACAACATCTTTTCCTTTTTGAAGCAATCCTAAATCGAAGGCTTCGTAAGCAGAAGTTGATACTTTAGCCATACCAATAGTTAAGAAATACTCTTGTAAAACATTTAATTGTACATCTCCTTTTCTGAAGGTGTCTGATGCTCTTAAAGCCATTTCTTTAGAACCACCACCACCAGGAATTACACCAACACCAAACTCTACAAGTCCCATGTAAGTTTCTGCTGCCGCAACGACTTTATCTGCGTGTAATGATAATTCACATCCACCACCTAAAGCCATGCCGTGAGGTGCAGAAATTGTTGGGATTGATGAATAACGCATACGCATCATGGTATCTTGGAAATATTTGATAGCCATGTTAAGCTCGTCATATTCTTGTTCTGCTGCCATCATAAAAATCATGCCGATGTTGGCGCCAACAGAGAAGTTTGCGGCTTGGTTACCAACGACTAAACCAGCAAAATCTTTTTCGGCTAAATCAATAGCTTTATTTAATCCTGCGAGAACATCTCCACCAATGGTGTTCATTTTAGATTGGAACTCACAGTTAAGGATACCATCACCTAAATCTTCAATGACTACACCAGAGTTTTTAAAGACTTCGTTTGTTTTTCTGATGTTATCTAAGATGATAAAGGCATCTTGACCAGGAATTTTTTCTTGTGATTTTTTAGGAATATCATAAGCATAAGTCGCTCCATCTTTTACAGTGTAAAAAGATGTACTTCCAGAGGCTAACATCTCATTTACCCAAGCATTTGGTTCTAAACCTTCTGCTTTCATCATTTCAATTCCTTTTTCAACTCCGATAGCATCCCAAATTTGGAAAGGACCATGTTCCCATCCAAAACCGGCTTTCATGGCATCATCAATTTTATATAAATCGTCTGTGATTTCTGAAATACGATTTGAAACATAAGCAAATAAAGCAGCAAAACTCTTTCTGTAGAATTCACCAGCTTTGTCTTTACCTTTTACTAATATTTTGAAACGATCTACAACTTTATCGACCGTTTTAGTCAATTCTAAAGTAGCAAACTTTGCTTTTTTGGAAGCTCTGTATTCTAAGGTATTTAAATCTAATGATAAAATTTCAGAAGAACCATCCTCTTTTCTTACTTTTTTGTAAAATCCTTGTCCTGTTTTACTTCCTAACCATTTGTTTTTCATCATGGTATTGATGAAGTCTGGTAATTCAAATAACTCTAAACGTTCATCTTTAGGACAGTTTTCTCTGATGCCATTAGCGACATGAACTAAAGTATCTAATCCGACAACATCAACAGTTCTGAAGGTTGCTGACTTTGGACGACCAATTACGGGGCCTGATAATTTATCTACTTCCTCAATGGTTAAATCTAAATCTTTAACCGTGTGAAATAAACTTTGAATGCTAAAAATTCCGATTCGGTTTCCGATAAATGCAGGAGTATCTTTTGCGATAACAGAGGTTTTTCCTAAGAATTTTTCTCCATACTCATTTAAGAAATCTAATACCGCTTGGTCTGTTTTTGGACCAGGAATGATTTCGAACAATTTTAAATATCGTGCAGGATTAAAGAAGTGCGTACCACAGAAATGTTTCTGGAAATCGTCACTACGACCTTCACTCATAAACTTAATAGGAATACCAGAGGTGTTTGATGTAATTAACGTGCCTGGTTTACGGTATTTTTCTAGCTTTTCAAAAACTTGTTGTTTAATATCAAGTCTTTCCACTACAACTTCCATAATCCAATCTACATCAGCTACTTTAGCGATATCGTCTTCTAAGTTTCCTGTAGTAATTCGACTTGCAAAAGATTGACTATAAATAGGAGAGGGCTTCGATTTTAAAGACGCTGTTAAGGCATCGTTTACTAATCTGTTTCGTACGACTTTGTCTTCTAAAGTTAAACCTTTTGCTTTCTCTTTGTCGTTAAGTTCTCTTGGTACAATGTCTAATAATAAAACATCTACACCAATATTGGCGAAATGACAAGCGATACCGCTTCCCATAATTCCAGATCCAATAATTGCTATTTTTTTAATTCTTCGTTTACTCATCTTATTTTAAAATGTGTTCTTTTTTATTGTATATCTGTTTGTTGGAAATCATATTATTAATGATTTCTGCAACTTTGTAAAAATTTGTCAGTTCTTCTGAAGAGACATTATTTTTAATAGCCTCATTAAAGGTTAAAACCTTTTCTTTTGATAAAGCTCTTTTTTCTCTACCAAAATCAGTTAAAAAAATAAGGACTCCACGGCCATCTTCGGGATTTGGTTTACGTTCTATTAAGCCTTTGGCTTCCATAGTTTTTAAAGTTCTAGAAAGACTTGTTGCTTCCATTCCCATTTTTGGTCCCAAAGAAGTTGAAGGGGTTCCTTTTTCTGGATCAATACTCAATAATGTAAAACCTGTTGCCATAGTGGTTCCAAATTCAGACGCTTCTTCGTTGTACATTTTATTGACCGCTAACCATGTGGTTCTAAGGACGTAGTCAATGGTTTTATCTTTCATGTATAATGTTTGAAAACCAAAGATAGTAAAAAAATACTATGCATGCATAGTATTTTAGCGAAAATTGTATATAATTTTTTGATATATGGATTTTGAAGGCTTTTTAAATAATTACATTAAATTTGTCTCATTGTATTATTAACAGCATTTTGCAAATAACTACGCATTACATTGAACAACTCGGTTTATAGATTTCAAGAATATAAAGTATTTTTTTACAGACTTTTTTTAGTTTACCTTTTTTACTTCATTGCTAGAGTTTTGTTTCTTATTTACAATTTTGATTTATTGCATGTTGAGTCTGTTACAGAGTTTCTTAAAATTCAATACCATGGATTAGCATTTGACACAACAGCTATTTTATATGTGAATAGTTTGTTTTTGTTAATGTCATTTTTGCCTTTATTTATAAATACTAAAAAGAGCTATCAAAAGGTTTTATTTTATGTGTATTTTGTTACAAACCTAATTGCTTATGCCATCAATTTTGTAGATTTCATTTACTATAAATACAACTTTAGTCGTACCACGATAGTTGTTTTAGATGTGGTAAAGCACGAAACAGATAAAGGAGGTATGTTTTTTAGGTTTTTAATTGATTATTGGCATGTTTTTTTACTGTTTGTTTTGACTTCATCACTTTGGGTTTACTTATATAGAAAAGTGAATATAGCTGCTGTTGATAGATCAAAACTCACGACCAAGAAAAATTTAATTTATGTATTACAGTCGTTAGTTGTTTTTTGCATTGTAACAGTTTTAACTATTGGTGGCATAAGAGGAGGAGATTTTAAGAAGAGCACCAGGCCAATTAATCTTGTAGATGCCAATAGGCATGTTCAAAAAATAGAACAAGCAGATTTGGTTTTGAATTCTCCATTTGCTTTTATCCGCACATTCAATGCCAATTCTTTTAAAAAAGTGGGGTATGAAATGGATCAGGCAGTTGTAGACAAATATGTACAGCCAATTAAACAATATTCAAATAATCCTAAATCAAAACCTAACATTGTATTAATAATTACAGAAAGCCTTGGTCGTGAGTATTTAGGTGCTTTTAATACAGAATACAATATACCCAACTACGTAAGTTATACTCCTTTTTTAGATTCGCTAGCCGGAAAAAGTTTAATTTTTCCAAATGCTTTTGCCAATGGAAGTAAGTCAATTCATGGTATGTCTTCTATTTTATCAGGGATTCCTTCGTTTAAAGATGCGTTTACATCTTCGGCATATTCCAAACAGGAGATTCAATCTTTGGTTTCAATATTGAATAGTGAAGGTTATAATTCGACATTTTTTCACGGAGCAGCAAGAGGTTCTATGGGCTTTTTAGGCTTTAGTAACATATTGGGATTTGATTCGTATTTAGGACGTGAAGATTATAACAATGACGATGATTTTGATGGTGCATGGGGAATTTGGGATGAGCCTTTTTTACAGTATATGAAGGAGAATATTGATGATATGGAAACACCCTTTTTTACAACTGTTTTTACCGTTTCGTCTCACGAACCTTATGTTATTCCTAAAAAATATGAAGGCAAATTTCCAATTGGAAATGTCCCTATGCATCAATGTGTTGGCTATACCGATTATGCTTTTAAGCGATTCTTTGAAGAAGCTAAAAAAGAACCATGGTTTGATAATACCATCTTTATTATTACTGCAGATCATGGTAATCAGGTGTATTATAAAGACATGTATTATAAACCTATTAACCGATTTACGGTGCCAATTTTGATTTATAAACCGGACAATTCCATGGCAGGTGTTAATATGGATTTGGCACAACAAATTGATATTTATCCAACGGTTTTAGATATGATAGGGTATAAGAAGCCTTTTAGAAGTTGGGGACGAAGTTTAGTTGATTCTACAGATTCAACTAAGCCATTTACAATTAATTATGGGAGTTCACATTATCAATTTCAGATGGGAAATTATATTTGTATATTTGATGGAAAGAGAGCTAAAGGATTTTATGATATTTCAGATAAAGGCTTGAAAAACAACCTTATTGGAAACAAAAATGCTGAAATGTCTCAAATTGAAAACATTTGTAAAGCCTATGTTAAAGATTACTACGATAGAATTATCGATAAAAAACTAAGCTTAAAAAATTAAGTATATGAAGAAAAAAATAGGATTGTTTGTTTTAGCTATCGTTATCATTGGCGCTGCTAAATTTTATTATGATGTAAATTTAAACTATAATTTTAAAGCTATCTCAGAGGGTAAGGTTTATAAATCTGGAGTAATTCCTCCTGATGAGTTAGAAGATTATATTGCTAAACATAATATTAAAAGTGTTATTGATTTAAGATTTCCTGGTACTGATGATCTTGTAAACAATCCTGAGATTCCAGAACAATTAATCGTAGAAAAAGAGGCTATTGAAAAGATTGGTAATGTTAATTATTATAACGTAGGATCAAGGCAGGTGCCAGATCAACCAACAGTAGATAAGTTTTTAAAAATTATGGATGATAGTACTAATTATCCAGTTTTGATTCATTGTCACCATGGTGAAGGACGAGCTCCTTTGTTCTCTGCTATTTATAGAATGGAATATGAAGATATTCCAAATGAAGAAGCACGAGACGAAACACGTGTTTTAGTTAAGTGGAGTTCTTTTGATGATGGTAAACCTAAAGGAGAATTTGTTAAAAACTACAAGAAGCGTAGCAGTAAATAAGACTTAAATATTAATCTAATCTTTAAAGTTGATGATTTCTTTTCGAGATTTTACATTCAGTTTTTGATATATGGAACTCACGTGAGATTTTACGGTGCTTATTCCAATATTCAAGTCATCTGAAATTTCTTTATTAGATTTTCCGGCTTTTAATAAAGCATAAATTTTTCGTTCTTGTACACTAAGAGTCTTTAGAGCTAATGTTTGTTTATGAGGTCTTTTTCTTATTTTTCCGTTAATATAAAAACCTAATCCAAATGATAAAAGAATACTCAAAGCAATGAGTATTCTACTGTCGAAAGCGTTTTTTCTTTTAGGAACTTTAGACTTAAAGGTTTTGAAATATTCTGAGTCTTCGTTTTTCCACTTTTCAATAAAATTTTGATAATAGCCTGTGTTATTATCTATGTCTACCTCATATTTACTTTTTTGTAATGCATATAAAGATACTAGAGGATAGGAGCAAGTGTCTGCAATTTTTCTGAGCTGTTCATTAAAAGCATTAGTAACAAACTCGCTTTTTACTCTAGTGGCACTATAGTTGGTGCTGTCTATGAGTTTAACAATATCGTCTACTTTATCAATAATTTTATTTTTTACATCACTTTTAAAAGTTACATCGCTAAAGGTTTTATTATTGTTGAAAATTTCAATTTTAGAGGCTTTATTGGCAACGATAAAGAAATGGTTCTCCTCTTTACCTCCTATGATTATTGAGGCATCTGATGCCCCTTTTTTAGATATATGAAGTCGATATAAATTGTCATTTTTAGGAAGGTAGTCTATGTTAAATTTAAAATACCCAGAGCTATCAACATCAGATTCTGCAATAATCATACTACGAGACATGGTGTACATTTTGCTAAAATCTGAAATATGTGATAGATATAGTTTAGGCTTCCAGATGCTGTCTAAAACAATGCGACCTTCAATTTTAGGTTTATTATTTGAGAAATTCTGACTGAAAAGACTATTGCTATTAAAAAGAAGAATTAGAGTAAACGTAGCTAGTAAATTTACATAGCGATCATTAAAAGGTAGATTGGCTAGTTTCAATTTTTAGTTATGTGTTATAAATCTTGAATTAATCTTTATGGATGCATAGGTTTTTGTAGGTATTAATTTAATAATCCACTTGCCAGCGATAGGATCACTGATTATTTTTTCAATTTTACCTTCAACAAGTTCCCTATTTAGACTTTCATCATAATTTAAGGGTAATTTTTCTTTTAATTGACTTTCAACGGCAAATTCTCCTTGTTTTTCGCCTTTAGGATTGTAAATCTCTATTTTAAGACTTCCTAAGAGTACTTTACAATTAATATCGAGACCTAAGCTAGATGTTTTTTCTGTGACGTTTAAAATAATACTTTGATCTTCCTTGTCGTTGCTAGTTAGATTTATAGATCTTTTTAAATCAAAGGTAGAACTTTGAGCAATAGCAGGATGTGAAATACATAATGCAATTAGAAAGATTGAAATAGTCAATAAACGTTTCATAATATTTTAATTTAGAATTTATATTACAAAACTATTTCAAAATCACAAGTATTAAAGTTTATAGCGTATGAAAAAGGTACTAATAAAGTTTTAAAAAGGTGCTAAACCATAGTAATTACTGCTGTCTATAAATTTTGTCATAGAGTTCTTGATAGATTTCTTTTATAATTTTTCGTTTCATTTTCATGGTAGGAGTAAGGTGTCCTCCTTCAATAGACCATACATCTGATGTGAGTTCAAAACGTTTAATTTGTTCCCATTTCCCAAAGTTTTTGTTGTATTTGTCTATTTCTTTTTGAATGCGGTTAATTACAATTTCTGAAGTGGCAATTTCAGCGTCCGTTTTTCCGACACCGTTTTGTTTATGGTCAATCCAATCTCTGATAAAGTCAAAATTTGGTTGGATTAAAGCTGCAGGCATTTTTTCGCCTTCTCCAACAACCATAATTTGTTCTATAAAAAGCGACTGTTTCATGTCATTTTCTAATAGAGGTGGAATGACATATTTTCCTCCAGAAGTTTTAAACATTTCTTTTTTTCTACCTGTGATTTTTAAGAAACCATCGGCATCAATTTCTCCTTTATCTCCTGTATGAAAATAATTGTCTGTCATTACTTCATTAGTCTTTTCAGGGTCTTTGTAATATCCCATCATAACATTAGGTCCTTTTATTAAGACTTCTCCATCGTCTGCAATTTTAACTTCTACATTATCTATAGGTTTTCCAACGGTTCCCACTCTATACATTTTGTCTTTATATAAACCAACAGAAACAACAGGAGATGTTTCGGTTAGTCCATAACCTTCCATAACTCTCATTTGTGCTGCGCCAAAAACACGAGCTAATCTTGGTTGAAGTGCTGCGCTACCAGAGACCATAGTTCCTAATTCACCACCTAGTGCTTCGCGCCATTTATTAAAAATAAGTTTGTTTGCAATTTTAAGCTGAAATTCATACCACGCACCATTTGCTCCATAAGGTTCCCAGCGTTCACCTAATCTTACAGCCCAAAAAAACAAGGCTTTTTTTATACCCGTTAATTCTTCTCCCTTAAGCATTATTTTATCGAATACCTTTTCGAGCAATCGCGGTACAACACTCATTAAGTTTGGCTTTATTTCTTTAGCATTTTCACCAATTTTATCAATGCCTTCTGCAAAATAGATGGAAGTACCTGCATATTGGTACACATAAATTAAGAGACGTTCAAAAATATGACAGATAGGTAAGAAGCTTAAAATACGGTTTTCACCTTTTACTAGAGGAACTCTTGGAGAGCTGTCTAAAGCATTACTCGTAATATTCCAATGCGAAAGCATAACACCTTTAGGTCTACCTGTTGTACCAGAAGTGTAAATTATAGTAGCTAAATCTTCAGGTTTTACAGCATCTTTTCTGGCCTCAACTTCGGGTTGGTTGCTTTCATCTTTTCCTAATTCAAATAATTCAGAATAATGTTTACAGCCTTCAATATAATCAAAAGAATAGACCTCTTTAATGTTTGTATTGGCTTGAACTTTTCTAACTTTTTCTAATACTTCTTTATCCGAAACAAAACAATAGATAGATTCACTATGGTTTAATACATATTCATAATCTTCTGCAGAAATCGTAGGATATATAGGGATATTTTGCGCTCCAAGCTGAAGAATTCCAATATCCATAATGTTCCATTCAGTTCTGTTTGTGGTAGAAATTACAGCTATTTTATCATTTTTTTTAATTCCCAATCGCAACAATGCCCTACTTACTGTATTAGATTTATCAACGTATTCTTGTGTCGATATAGCTTCCCATTTACCATTGTATTTGGTAACTAGAGATTTAGGGTTAGGCTTATGTTGTAATTGGTAATAAGGAAAATCAAAAAGGCGTGTTACTTCTGTCATATTATTAAACTCTTGTTGTAGTATTACGAAAATATGAAATATATAATTAGTATCGTAGCTAAGCATATAATAAATATTATTAGATCATTTACGGTAATCCTATTAAATACATGCTGGTTTAGTGAATTATGCAGTTTTAGTCAAGTTTTTTTGTTAAAACTATATATTTTTAAGTATATTTGGTTAACCAGATTGGTTTACCAATCAAAATAATCAATATTTAATTTTTACGAGTATGAAAACATTTTACCCTTTTAAGACTTCAATTTTTATTGCAATATGTACATTGCTATTATCAACATTTAGTGTGTTTTCTCAAGAAACATACATTATTAGTAATCCTGAAGATCTAGATGCCTTAAATGAAACCCTTGCAGCAGGAGATACTGTTATTTTGCAAGATGGAGTATATGACTCAGATGATAGAATTAAATTTTCACCTACAACAGGTACTGCAGATATGCCTATTACTTTTAGAGCAGAAACACCTGGAGGAGTAAAGTTTACAGGTGGTTTAAGAATGAGTATTGGTGGAGATCATGTTATTGTTGATGGTTTTTATTGGCAAGGAGGTTATGGATCGAGTGTTGTTATTGAATTCAGAGATGGGGAAGATTATGCTAATAATAGTACAATTCAAAATTGTGCAATGAATGGCTTAACTGTTGATCCTGCAGACCAGGTAGAAGGGCAAAGTAAAAAACACAATTGGGTTATGCTGTACGGTACGTATAATACTGTAATTAATTGTTCGTTTATGAATAAATCTAATGCAGGAAATATGATTTTAGTAGAATTAGCATATAACGCATATCCTCCTGTTGAAGATGGTGAGCCTGAAATAAATACGAGTTGCGATATTGTTGGTCATACAATTAGTAATAACTACTTCTATAACTACGAAAAAATTGATTCTAATTTAACTAATGCTGGTGATAGTGAAACCATACGTATTGGTACTAGTTCTTATCAGAATGTTGATAGTAGCGTAATGGTAAGTAATAATTATTTTGTTCAGGCAGATGGTGAAAATGAAATTATTACTAATAAAAGTAAAAACAACTCTTATATTAATAATACATTTAGAAGAAGTAGAGGGTCTTTAGTGCTTAGACACGGTTCTAACGCAACAGTAGAAGGGAATTACTTTTTAGGTGAAAATGTAGACGGTACAGGAGGTGTTAGAATTGTAGATAGTGAGCATACAATTACTAATAATTATATTCAAGACTGTATAACAGTGGTTGATCAGGCAAAGTGGAATAACGGTATTACATTTTTAGGTGGAAGTGCTAATAACGCTGTGTCATGTTCTTCTGATAATACTTCAAGCGATTATCAGAAAGTGGAAAATATAAGTATTTCTAATAATACAATTATAAACACTAATGCTCCATTATACTATAACACAGATAAAGGGTCAACAGATCCAACTGGAACAGTTTCTAATAATTTAATTTATTTCACTGCGGGCAATCCAAATATCTCCAATGTTATTAGTGGAGATACCGACAATGCATATGCTAACCTTGGCACAACTTTAAATTACAGTGGAAATGTTTATGCAGGCGCTACATTGGGAGCTACTAATCTTGGTTTTTCTGAAGAGTCAGGAATTATGGCGACTTCTGTTGGAGAAATTTTTACATTTTCAGGACTTGGCTCTGTAGGCAAAGGAGCTGATATGGGTGTTTATGCTCCAACAACGGATGCTATGGTTGGTCAAGGCATTGGAGCTTGTTTTTTAAATAATTTAGGAGCGAGTATAATTGATGGAGATTGTACCATTGAAATACCAGAATCATTAACAGTGAGTAGTTTGCCTGTGCTTGATTCTGAAGCTGCTAATTATGATGTTTCTGTGAATGCAAATGTAAGTTGGGCAGCTGTTTCCAATGATCCATGGATATCTATTGATATTAATTTAGGTACAGGTGATGCTACAGTTGTAGTATCTGTAACCGATAATGAAGAAACTAGTAGTAGAACAGGTTCAGTAACTTTTACTCAAACATCTGGAGAAAATGTAATTGTAAGACAATTAAATATAACTCAAAATGGGGCTGATTTAACAGATCTATACAACCTTATTAATACAGGTTTAGATGACGATCCGGTTACTATTCATTCGTTCTCACAAGAGCAAGTAGATCTTGATGCAGATCCTCCAAAAACAAATTATGCAAATAACACTTTAGATAAAGATACAGGAACACAATGGACAGCAGCAGATGGAGATGTTTTACCTGGTGATTATAAGGGTGACGGAGAATATGTAATTTACGATTTAAATGATGAGTATGAACTTGATTTAATACAGATAGCAACAGATGATAAGTCTGACCCTTATGGCATTCAAATTTGGGTTTCTACAACAGGAACAGCACCTTCAGATTTTACAATGCTTTTACCAACAGCAGGCGAGTTATTAATAACAACAACAACGGGAACAAGAGATGATTTTGATCAATACGAAGTATCGGCAAATGCGCGTTATGTGAAATTGTTAAGTTTTGGAAGATTTAATACAGCAGGAAATAATAGAACAAGTGTCTGGTCTAACATTACCGAAATAGAATTTTTTGGTACTTCAGCGTTGTCTGTAGGTGAGGTTGATTTGAAAGACAATATTTCAATTTACCCTAATCCAGTAAAAAATAGCTTAACGATTAAGCTTTTAAATGCTACAGAAATAGAGTTTGCAAAAATATACAGTTTAGAAGGTCAGTTAATTTTGAATAAAAAAGTAGCGTTTTTAAACTCAGAAACTTCAATAGATGTCTCAAGTATTGCAAGCGGAACTTATATTCTAAACCTTTCTAATTTAAAAGGAGTTGATATTTCTAAATTTATAATAGTAACAGATTAATAGCAAATCATGTTATAATAGTTTTAGTGTTTTTAAAACTATTCAAAAAAAAGCTTTTACATTGTGTAAAAGCTTTTTTTATAGGTAAAAGATTAATGATTGAACATTCAAAATATGGAATAGTTCATTTAAACTTTTGAGCTATTTTATAGAATTCAAATAGTCTAATTTTTCAAAAAAATCATTTTTATGTTTCTCCCATCGTTTTCCTTTGGCGATGTCTGAAAGCAACTTATTGTTACCGTCAGTATAATTCATGCAAAAAAAGTCTCCATTGGGATGAATTACTATGGTATGAAATCTAGACTTATAATCTCTAAATAGCTCATTTATTATACCAAAATAATCTTTATACCATCTCTCTTTTTTATAGGTTAATGGGTGGCCATTATTGTGTTTAAAGAAATGATACACCTCTGACGTATTTTTTTTACGTAAATTTTTAGTACAGGCCCTCTGATTTTTCACATAGTCTGAATGACTGATTGCATGTCTATGAGATGTGCTGTCTTTAGTATAAACAACGCCCGATTTTTCTGGAAATTCACTTATTTTTTTCAAGGTATCTTGATAGTGGAAGACCATGATTTTTGTTGTATCAATTTTATTTCTATTTGAAAAAAGCAGAAAAAGTTGGTTTCGTTTTATGCTATCTAGTTTTCCAAATAGATATGAATGCCTAAGGCGGTGTAAAACCAGTGTGTCATTTTCGTACCTCAGGCTAGAAAATAGGTTACTTTTTAATTTAATATTGTGTTGTTTTTTAGAAATGTTGAAGTATTCAACATCAGAATACAGCGTGTCTTTAGCATATTGTAGATAATACTTAGGCTTTTTTATCTGCGAGTATCCTAATAATGAAAAACATAATAAAAAAACAAACAGCTTAAATTTCATTGGTAATCCATTTTCTAGCATTCACAAAAGCTTCAAGCCATGGTGATACGTCATCTTTTCGTCCTGCTGGGTAATTAGCCCAGTTCCATTGAAAAATAGAACGTTCAATGTGTGGCATAGTTACTAAATGTCTTCCGGTTTTATCGGTTAACATAGCCGTATTAAAATCTGAACCATTAGGATTAGCAGGATAATCTGTATAACCATATTTGGCTACGATATTGTATTGGTCTTCCGTATAAGGCAATTTGAATTTACCTTCACCATGAGAAATCCAAACTCCTAATGTCGCACCTTCCAATGAAGAAAGCATCACCGAATTATTCTTTTGAATCTTCACAGACGTAAAGCCACTTTCGTGCTTATGAGAATCATTATACGTCATTTTTCCGTGAACCTCGTGTTCTGGATTTACTAAATCGAGTTCCATCATTAATTGACAGCCATTACAAATACCAACAGACAATGTGTCTTTGCGCTTAAAGAAATCATTAATTACTTTATTGGCTTTGTCGTTATATTTAATAGCTCCGGCCCAACCTTTAGCAGAACCTAAAACATCAGAATTACTAAAACCTCCAACAGCTCCTAAAAACTGAATGTCTTCAAGAGTTTCTCTGCCCGAAATTAAATCGGTCATATGCACATCCTTCACATCAAAACCAGCTAAATACATCGCATTTGCCATTTCGCGTTCAGAATTTGAACCTTTTTCTCTAAGAATAGCGGCTTTTGGTCGTGTGTTGGTTGTGCCAAGCGTATCTTTTAATTTTCCTGTAAAATGACTTGGGAAGGTAAAGTCTAAAGCTTGATGTTTATAATTATCAAATCGGTCTTTGGCTAAATCATTAGCGGTTTGTTTTTGATCGAGTAGGAAAGAGGTTTTAAACCACATATCTCGTAATCTTGAAACCGTCATCGTAAAGACTTGACTACCGTTTATAATACCTAAAACATCACTTTCGGTAACGTTACCTATTTTGTGGAATTTGATAGCTGCATCAGAAAGGATAATTTCAATGCTATCATCCTCTGATTGAATTACAAGTCCAGCATTTTCAGCAAATAAAACTTTAAATGAATCCGATTCGTTTAAGCTTGTAATATCTAATTCAGCTCCTAAATTAGTATCTGCAAAACACATTTCTAAAAGTGTGGTTATTAATCCACCAGAAGCCACATCATGACCAGCAACAATTTGATTGTCTTTTATTAAATTTTGAATGGTATTAAATACCGTTTTAACGTAAGCCGCACTTTTTATGTTTGGAGTGGTATTTCCAATTTTGTTATTGATTTGTGCAAATGAACTTCCACCTAATTCAAACGTATCTTGTGATACATTGATATAATAAATAGATCCTTTTCCTTTCTGAAAAACAGGTTCCACAACTTTCGTAATATCATTACAGTTTCCGGCCGCAGAAATAATTACTGTACCTGGAGAAATGACATCACCATCAGGATATTTTTGCTTCATGGATAAGGAATCCTTACCTGTTGGTACGTTGATGCCTAAGTCAATTGAAAATTCTGAAATCGCTTTTACCGCTTCATACAAACGTGCATCTTCACCTTCATTTTTACAAGGCCACATCCAGTTTGCGGATAAAGACACACTCTTAAGTCCATCTTTTAAAGGCGCCCAAATAATATTGGTTAACGCTTCTGCGATAGAGTTGCGACTTCCTGCTTCTGGATTAATTAATCCCGAAATAGGAGAGTGACCAATAGAGGTTGCAATACCTTCTTTACCTTTAAAATCGAGTGCCATCACACCAACATTATTTAAGGGAATTTGTAAAGGACCAACACATTGTTGTTTGGCCACTTTACCACCAACACAGCGGTCTACTTTATTTGTTAACCAATCTTTAGAGGCTACAGCTTCTAGTTGTAATACTTGGTCTAGATAATCGTAGAATTTATTGGTGTCATAAGAAATACCTCCATAGTTTTTTTCAACCGTAATATCGTTCATTATGGTTTTTGGAGAGCTTCCAAACATATCTTCTAAGGCTAAATCCATTGGTTTTTCACCAGTAGTTTTAGATTCGAAAGTAAAGCGGTGTTTTCCTGTAACTTCACCAACATCGTAAATTGGAGAACGTTCTCTATCGGCTATTTTATGTAATGTTTCTAAGTGTTTATCGGCAATCACTAATCCCATACGTTCTTGAGATTCGTTACCAATAATTTCTTTTGCAGACAATGTTGGGTCTCCAACAGGTAATTTGTCTAAATCAATGTTTCCTCCTGTATCTTCAACAAGTTCAGATAAACAGTTAAGGTGTCCACCAGCTCCATGATCGTGAATAGACACAATAAAATTTTCATCGCTTTCTACCATGCCACGAACCGCATTGGCAGCACGTTTTTGCATTTCTGGGTTAGAACGTTGTACAGCATTTAATTCGATACCTGAAGCCAAAGCTCCTGTATCTGCTGAGGACACTGCAGCTCCTCCCATTCCGATTCTATAATTATCACCACCAAGAATCACTATTTTGTCGCCTTCTTGAGGTGTATCTTTTAAAGCTTGATCTGCTTTTCCATACCCAATTCCACCAGCTTGCATAATGACTTTGTCGTAACCAATCTTACCATTTTGATCTTGGTGTTCAAAGGTTAAAACAGAACCACAGATAAGCGGTTGCCCAAATTTATTTCCAAAATCAGAGGCACCATTACTGGCTTTTATTAAAATATCCATTGGAGTTTGGTACAACCATTTACGTTCAGGGAAGGCTTTTTCCCAAGGACGTTCTTCTTCTAAACGCGAGTATGAGGTCATGTAAACGGCTGTTCCGGCTAATGGTAAAGAGCCTTTTCCGCCAGCCAATCGATCTCTAATTTCACCTCCAGAACCTGTTGCTGCTCCATTAAATGGCTCAACAGTTGTTGGGAAATTGTGGGTTTCTGCTTTTAATGAAATTACAGATTCGTAATCTTTAGTTGTATAGTAATCTGGAACATCAGCACGTTTTGGTGCAAATTGCTCAACAACAGGTCCTTTTATAAAGGCGACGTTGTCTTTATATGCTGAAACAATATCGTTAGGATGTTGTTTCGATGTTTCTTTTATAAGTTTGAATAACGACGTTTCTTTTTCTTCTCCATCAATCACAAAGGTTCCATTGAAAATTTTATGACGACAGTGCTCAGAATTGACTTGAGAGAAGCCGAAAACTTCAGAATCTGTTAATGGTCTACCTATTTTTTTAGAAACACTTTTTAAATAGTCAACTTCTTCATCACTAAGTGATAAGCCTTCTTGTTGGTTGTATTCTGAAATGTTTTCAATATTTAGAATCGCTTTAGGTTGAATATCAATTTTGAAAATATCTTGATTTAAACTTTGATATTTTTCAGAAATCATAGGGTCGTAATCTTTGAAATCTTTAGGAACTGAAGTAAATTCTTCAATTCTTAGGATATCAGATATTCCCATATTTTGAGTGATTTCAACAGCGTTTGTACTCCAAGGAGTAATCATTGCTGCTCTAGGTCCAACAAAAAAAGCATCGAGAGATGCTTGTTCTATTTTTGGTTGGTCGCCAAATAACCATGTCAATTTTGAAACGGTTTCTGTTGATAATTCTTTTGTTGCTTGAACAGCAAATACCTTGCTGTTTTGGTTTCCGAAGAAATGAATCATTTATGTCGTGTGTTTGAGTTGTGTTTAGTAAAATGCAAATTTACTTTTTTTAAACGTGATTTAACTCATAATTGTGTATTGAAAATTGGGAGTTGTTCACGATGTTTTAAACATAAAAAAAAGCGACTCACTGAGTCGCTTTTTTTATATGATAGTTATACTTATTGCTTGATTAATCTTTTTGTCTGCGTACCGACTTCAGAATTTAACTTTACGATATAAACACCTTTAGTTAATGTAGAGATATTTAATTTAGATTGGTTTGATGAGATGTTTTGAACCGTGACTTTTTTACCTAAAATATCATAAACTTCGGCAATAATGTCATGGTTTGATAAAATAGTAACCTCATTACCATTTGCAGGATTAGGGAACATTTTAATGCGATCTTGTTCGACTTCTGTAACCGAAAGATTTTCCCATCTGTTTTGAGCTTCAGGGCCTCCCCAAATTACAGTAGCTAAATAAGGGTTGTCTATAAAAGGGTTTCTGTTTCCTTGTGAAAATTCGTTATTTGGATTTCCGTGATAGGTATTTCTTACATCTTCTATACCGCCTTCAACTACAGGATCTTCGGCATTCCATCTTAAAAATAAATCAATCATATCATCAGGTGTCGCTGAGCTACTTCCAAAGCCAACACCTGTTGGTAAACAGCGATCACCGTAACGTATATACATATACATAATAATTCTAGCGCAGTCACCTTTCCATTCATCACCAGGATACCAACCTCCGTTGGTGTTACCAGATTCTCCATTAAGGAATTCACCATTGTTTTTGTCTGTAAATCGTAAGCTTCCGCGTTGACCGTTTCTTTGAACGTCAGTGGGTCTTAACATTTGAGCATCAGAGCCAGGTCCAGAAGTCCCTAAATTTGGGTTTCCTAAAGATTTAGGATACACATGTTCTCTATTCCAATCTCCAACACCACCTCCGTTATTATACTTTCCTCTTGTTCTGTCAGTTGTTATGTCACCATCAGTATCATTATAACCGTAAAGTAAAATGACATTGTTAGGATTGTTAGGATCTACATCCGTAATTCTAGACGCATCCCAAATATCGCTATAGCTTAAATAATAGATGTGATTATCTGTGGTAACGTCGATTAAATCATTTTTTAAGGCTATACCTGTAGCCGAAAAATCAACGTTATTGTAATAAGATTCTAATTCGGTTGGAGGAACTAATTGTGCAAATGCAATTGAAGTTACAAATACTAATAATAGTGTGTGTATATGTTTCATTAATTATAGGTTTTTTAATAGAGACAAGTGAAATCTGTAGAAAGAAGATTTATGTGTTTAGTCTTCTGCAAAGGTAAAAATTTTTATAGATTATATGTTTTTTTAACACCTCCATAGAAAGCCTTTCTTTAAGTTTTGATAATGTTTGTTTTAAACAAAAAAAGCAGCTAAAGAAGCTGCTTTTTATATTAAAAGTTTGTGTTTTATTGCTTAACAAGTTTTTTTGTTACTGTAGAATTCCCTTGCGTGATTCTTACAATATAAATCCCAGTTTTTAAATCTTGAAGATTTAAATGGCTTGTTTTAGATATATTCTTTTTAAAAACGCGTTTTCCAAGAATATCATAGATTTCGATGTCTGTATCTGTATTAGATTTTAAATCTACAGTTAAACTATTTTTAATTGGGTTAGGATGTATCTTAACCTTTGTTGTATTAAATTCATCTGTACTTAATTCTGTGTAACAGGTGTAAGTTAAATCGTCAAATATAACTCTATTGTCAGATGCACTATTATCATCGATTACAATAGAAACACTATTTTCTATATTAATATTAGGAATTGTAATGGTTTGTTCAGTACCACTGTATGCAATTGTACCTACGAATGTTCCGTTTACATTAAGATTAAATGTGCCATCAGAACCACTAAAGGCACGTTTTGTTGTTACAGTAAGCGCACCAATTCCACCAGAGGTTGTCGGTAATGTTAATACACCATCTTTAATAGTAATAGCAGGAGTCATATTAATTTCTTGATCTGTTCTAGCATCTGTAGCGGTCCAGGTTCCACCTTCATCACCTATCCAGCTAACTGTAGAATAAGATCCAATAGAGGTATCTAAATTCTCGAAAGTTTCAGTTAAACAATCTGATCCGCCAATAGTACCATTGTCTGTTGTAGTTTCACAATCTTGATTACTAAATCCAGATTCGTTATTAGCAGCATCTTTAGCTTTAACTGTAAAACAATAATTAGTAGCAGCAATTAAACCCGTTGCTACTGCTGAGGTATTACCAGAGCTAAAGGCAAACGTTCCGTCAATATAGATATCATACGATATAACTCCAATATTATCGCTAGAAGCTGTCCAAGATAAAGTAATACTATTGTCTGTAGGATTAGAGGCTGTTAAATTAGTAGGGTTTGTTGGTGCTTCAGTATCTGACGTTGGGTTCCATATCATGTCGGCATATTCTGGATGATCTACAAAAGGGTTTGCATTGCCTTGAAAATCATAAGCTGCATTGTTTCTATCACGTTCTCTTTGGTCTACAGGGTCTACATTGTTGTGCCAATCGAGTAAAACCTCAATTGCCCAAGGAAAAAATACTTGGTCTTCGGTTCCGTTAAACATGTCAAAACTTGTATAACCATCAACAGTACTTTCGTAACGTGTAGCAAAATAAAGTAAGGCTCTAGCGATATCACCTTTAAACTCATCGATAGGTTCAAAAACTATACCTGAATAGCCAGGCATTGCACTTGTACCTCTTTTAGAACCATTTTGAGATGTAAGGTTTGCAGATCCTACATTTCCAAAAGGATAAGAGCCTCTATAGTTATTAACTCTACAATCTGTTGGAATAACGTGATGGATATCACTTTGCATAGGGTAATTACTATTAAAAGAGGATTGTGGTACTAAGTGCTCTCTGTTATAACAATCTCCTTCTGAATTTTGATTACCACCTTCATCAACATTATGTGTAAAATTGTATGGATCTGCACCTGTTGGATTTTCAGAATAGAAATCTAGAACCGTTCCGTCATTTTCATAAATGTTTCCAGAAGATACAGGGACATCAGAGTGTGTGTCTACATAGCCATTAGAACCAGAAACACCAGAACCGTCATAAAGCTGGTCGTATGTTCTAGCTGTGTGACCGTTAGATATAATACTTTTGAGCTGTGTTTTTAATTCGAAACCCGATAAGCCATTAGCACTATCGTAGTAATTAGATGGTATTTGAGCAAAACTAAAGCTTAAAGTAAATAATGCTATAATTATAATATAAATATGTTTCATGCTTAATATTACTTTTTAAAATTGGGGTTATTTCTTTTCTAAAAGTGCCATATAAAACCCATCAAAACCAGATTTGTATGCTAAAACTTTTTTGTCTTTAATAAACGTAAATTCTTTGCCTGCATCTGTTGTTAAAAATGTCTCAACTTGTTTTTGATTTTCTGAAGGTAAAACAGAACAGGTTGCATAGACCATCTTTCCGCCAGGTTTTACCATTTTAGAGTATTGTTCTAAAACGTCTTGTTGTGTTTGTTTGATGTTTTCTATAAACTCAGGTTCTAATTTCCATTTGGCATCTGGATTTCGTCTTAACACACCTAAACCAGAACAAGGAGCATCTATTAATAAGCGATCTGCCTTACCATGTAATTTTTTAATAGGCTTTGTAGAATCGATAACTTTCATTTCAATATTATGAACTCCATTTCTACGTGCTCTAATTTTAAGTTTTTTCAATTTACTTTCGTAAATATCCATAGCAATAAGTTGACCTTTATTTTCCATTAAAGACGCTAAATGCAAAGTTTTTCCGCCAGCACCAGCACAGACATCTACTACCTTCATACCAGGCTTTACGTCTAAATAATCGGCTACTAATTGTGAAGAAGCATCCTGAACTTCAAACCAGCCATTTTTAAAAGCTTCAGTTTTAAATACATTAGCACGTTCAACTAATTTTAAAGCCGAAGGATGCTGAGGTAAAAACTCGGTTTCAATATCTTCTGATTGTAATTTAAGTTGTAAATCTTTTTTAGTTGTTTTTAATGTATTTACTCTAAGAATAACATCTGCTTGTTCATTTTGTTTCGCAATTTCCTTGGTCCACTCAGCTTCACCTAATTCCTTTACTCCTAATTCATCTATCCAATCAGGAATAGATTCTTTATATTTTCTAATTTTAGAAAGCTCATCAAAACGGCCTTTTATTTTTCGAGTTGGAGTATCTGTAAAGTATTTCCAATCTGGTAATTTAATGCCTTTTAATGTTGCCCAAACAGCAAACATTCTCCACAAATCATCTCTGTGGTATGGTGCTTTTACATTTGCTATTTCGGCATAAAGTCTTTGGTAACGTACAATGGTATAAACGGTTTCTGCAACAAAACCTCTATCTCTGCTTCCCCAACGTTTATCGCGTTTTAGTAATTGTTGTATCACTTTATCTGCATATTCACCTTCATTAAAAATAAGGTGTAATCCGTCAATTACGGCAAAGCATAAATTTCTGTGTAGTCTCATAAAAAAAGATTCAATTTTCTTCTCTTAATATGCAGTTTGGTTTGTCTGCAAAAAAGAACAAGCAAAGGTACGTTAAAAGTTTAAAAGTATGAGGCTTTGTTTAAAAGTGTTATTTTTAAAAAAAATAATTAGAAAGAGCGCAAGTTTTTGTTAGAAATGGTATCTAAAGATAATTAAGCAATAAAATTTTTTGACAGAAACTGAATTTATAGAGCAATTAAAACAGAAAAGCACAATAGCTTACAGTAGGCTTGTGGACGATTTTCAACAAAAAGTCTTCGCGACCTGTATCTCTTTTGTGCCTAATAAAGAGGATGCAGAAGATATTGCTCAAGACGTTTTTGTAGAGGTCTATAATGCTATTGATAAGTTTAAGGGAGATTCAAGATTATCGACTTGGATTTATAGAATTACAACAAACAAGTGTTTAGAATTTATTAGAAAGAAAAACACCAAAAAACGTTTCGCTTTTTTACAGTCTATAACAGGAAATGCCATTCCAATGGATAAAACAGATTATTTTACTGAAATGAATCATCCTGGAATTTTATTAGAAAACAAAGAGCTAACTGCTACATTGTTTAAAGCAATTAGTCGTTTGCCAGAAAGCCAATCCGTGGTTTTTACACTGCATAAAATAGACGGTAAAAGTTACCAAGAAGTTGCAGAGATTACAAAGCGGAGTTTATCATCGGTTGAATCTGTTATGTTTAGAGCCAAAAAGAATTTAAAAGGATTATTAGAAAATTATTATAAAAATGAACAGTAGCGCAAGTTTTTTTAAACTTTTGCATCTAAATATAAAATATGAAAATTAATGTTGATATGACTAAAAAAGTAAATGACACTTTCGATTCTATTGAAGCGATACAAGAAGTTAAAGTGTCTCCTTTTTTTAAGGAAAATGTGATGCATAAAATTCGTATGGCATCCGAAGATATTCAAGAAACAACCTACTCATGGTTTACACCAAAATTACAGTTAGCGACTTTGGTTTGTGTAGTTGTTTTAAATATGATGGCATTTAATAATTTAAAAGAAACTACTTACGATAAAAATGTGAGCAGTTTTGCAGAGTCTTATGGCTTATCTACAACTATTGAATCTACTTTATTAAAATAATCATGAAGAAGAATAACATATTATATATTTTAGTTGCTTTTCTAATTGTAGTTAATGGATTTTTTCTATTTAATTACATGAGTAAAAGTGATGGTAACACGTTAAATGAACCTAAAGGAAATAGAGATTTTATTGTAAAAGAATTGGGGTTTAATAAAGCGCAGTTAGCAGAGTTCAAGGCCAATAGTAAAGACCATCATAAAACGATGATGCGCTTATCAGACGAAATTAAAGATTTAAAAGATGAACTCTTTAGTAAATTGTCAGATGACTCTATTAATGAAGCAACAATTGATTCTATTTCATCTTTAATTAGCGAAAAAGAAAAAATAAAAGACAAAGAAGTTTTTTATCATTTTAAAATGATACAAGAGTTGTCTAATGATAAACAAAAAGAAAAGTTTAAAACAATAATAATGGATGCTTTACGTAAGGGCGAACAAGGACAGAGACCACCACGTTATGGAGAAGGTAAGGGACACAGACCTCCGCCACGGAATTCGTAATTAAAAAACTACTAAAAGACCTTCAAGTATTGAGGGTCTTTTTTTTGTTTTATTTCAGAAAAACGGTCGCTCGTTTAAATCAGTACGTAGGTCAATAACAGGCAAACATTTAAGAGGTGAAATCCTAATGTTAGCTTTTAAACAACAAAACGAGTTCGAAGATGAGTAGTGCTTTTCTTTTTTCAAAAAAAGAGAGCATAAAGCACAAGTTTTTTTTAAATACGGCATCTAAACAATTATTGCGTTAATAATTTTAAACTAAACAAATGAAAAAAACAATTACTCAATTAGTATGCTTGTTAGTATCAATAAATGCGTTTTCGCAGGATTTGTATGACATAAACACTATTCAAACTATAGAGATTCAATTTGCTCAAAGCAATTGGGATGCGCTTTTAGATGCCGAAAAAGCAGGTGATAATAATTATACAGAAGCCACTTCTGTAACAATTAATGGAACTGTTTATAATCAGGTTGGTGTAAAATATAAGGGAAATAGCTCTTATAGTGCAAACCAAACAAAGAATCCATTTCATATTGAGCTAGATACTTATGTAGATCAAGAACACCAAGGTTATACAGATATAAAATTGGCAAATGTAATGTTTGACCCTTCTTTTGTAAGGGAAACGGTAGCTTATAATATTGTAAATCAATATATGGATGCACCTCAAGCCAACTATGCAAATGTGTATGTTAATGGAGATTTAATAGGTTTATACACCAATACAGAATCTGTTTCAAAGAAATTTGTGAATAAACATTTCAATTCTAATGACAATGCTTTTTTTAGTTGTAGTCCACCAGATGGTGCAGGACCTCAGAGTAATAACTTACCAAACTTACAATATTTAGGAACTAATAGCTCAAGTTATGATGATGCTTATGAAATCAAATCAGATGACGACAATGATCCAACAGTTGCTGATGCTCATTGGAATGATTTAATAGAATTAACTCAAATTTTAAATAACGACATCACTAATATAGAATCTGTGTTAGACGTTGATATGGCTATTTGGATGCTAGCATTTGACAATGTTATGGTGAATTTAGACAGTTATATCGGTCAGTTTAAGCAAAATTATTATTTATATAAAGACAATAACGGACAGTTTAAGCCTGTGGTTTGGGATCTAAACATGTCTTTTGGAACTTTTGGTATGACAGGCGAAAGTGGAGGAGGTCCTGGTCCAGGTGGTCCAGGAGGAAATTTAAACTCAACGACACAAAAGGCACAGTTAGATCATTTATTGCACGATACAGATGCTAATTTCCCATTAGTTTCTAAACTGTTGGCAGTACCTAAATATAAGAGAATGTATTTAGCACATTTTAAAACTATTTTAACCGAAAACATTAGTAATTCAAACTACTTAACTTTAGCTAATGATTATCAAGCTATAATCTCTGTAGCAGTAATGGCAGATACAAATAAGTTCTATACCGATGCTCAGTTTACTGGTAATATAAATACAGATTATAGTGTAGATATGAATACAGCTTCTGGACTTACAAATTTAATGAATGCTAGAAGTACATACTTATTGGCACAATCAGATTTTACAAATACACAACCCACTATAGTTAACTTAGGATCTTCGGTAACTACACCTACAATTGGAGATGTAATTACAATTACAGCAGATGTTACAGATACAAATGATGTATTTTTAGGATATAGAACAGATGAAACACTCCCATTTACAAAAGTTGAAATGTTTGACGATGGCGCACATAATGATGGTGCTTCAGGAGATGGTGTTTATGGTACAGATATTACAATAGATGAAGCTTACATGCAATATTACATCTATGCAGAAAATAGTAATATAGGTGCCTTTTCTCCAGCAAGAGCAGAATATGAATTTTATACAGTAGATGCTACTTACCCGACCTTAAATGTAGGTGATTTGGTAATCAACGAAATCGTAGCTTCAAACGATACAGGTGAAACTGATGATGCGGGCGAATATGAAGATTGGATAGAGCTATACAATACCACAAACACGACATTAAGTTTGGATAACCTATATTTATCTGATGATGCAGAGGATCCTTTAGTTTATCAATTTCCAACAGGAACAACTTTAGCAGCTGACAGTTATTTAATTGTTTGGTGCGATAAGGATACCGAACAAGGAGAGTTTCATGCCGATTTTAAATTCTCTTCAGGTGGTGAAACAGCTATATTGTCGTATGCAGATGGCACTGTTTTACAAAATATAACCTTTGGAGAACAAACTACAGATATGGCTTATGCTAGAAATCCAAACGGAACAGGTGATTTTGTGATTCAAGCACCAACATTTGGAATGAATAATGAGTCTCTTTCGGTTGACGAGGTTACATTTAATAATCACTTAAGATATTTTCCAAATCCAACAAAAGATTATATAACTATAGAGAATTCAAATTTTTCAATTGAGTCGGTTGAGGTATATAACCTACAAGGTCAGCAATTGCATAAAAATGAATACACAAACAGAAATTCAATCACTTTAGATTTTACATCCTTTTCCAAGGGACTATATATGGTGGTGGTTAATAAAACATCAATTTTAAAAATCGCAAAAAAATAACAGCTTATAGGATTTGTAATTCATATCTATTTAAATTGTTTTAAAAACAGAAAAGCTCAAGAAATATAATGGTCTTGAGCTTTTGTCTTTAATAAAGCTTACAATTAATAGATGAGTTTATGCTTTAATAATGACGGTTATAAGTTTTGTGTTTTTTTTAACAAGAATGCACACAAGTTAAAAAGGATAAGCACATCTAAACTTATATAACTTAAAATTTAAAAAAATGAAAAGCAACACATTTAAAACAGCAGTACTGGTCTTTGGAATTATGATTATTTCCAATATGTCTTATGGACAATCACAAGGAAGGCAAGAAAGAAAAGCACCACCAACATTTAGTGAATTATTAAAAGAGATGGATAAAAACGAAGATGGTAAACTTTCAAAAGAAGAATTAAAAGGCCCATTAAAAGAAAATTTTTCTAAAGTAGATACAGATGAAGATGGATTTATTACAGAAGAAGAATTTAAAAAAGCACCAAAGCCTAAAAGAAAAGAGAGAAACAAGTAAAGCTAAAAAATAGAAACAAGAATTTGAGTTAGTCCTAAGATTTTTGATTTTGATTGGTAGATAGTGGTTAAAGGCTTCGAGAGAAATTTCGGAGCTTTTTTCAAAAATAGACCCGATTAGCACAAGTTTTATTAGAATAACGCATCTAAAAATAAAATTTAAATCATAGAAAATGAAATATTTAAATAAAAGCATAGGTATTATGGCTTTATCTGTGTTGTTAATTTGTAATAGTTGTAAAGGAACTAGTGAACATAGTCATGATGGTTTAGGTGAGCACTCACATGCAACTGAAAGCGTAGCTAACTATTATTTTGGAGCTTACAGTTTAGAGGACGAAAATTATGGTACCAAAACAAAAGTAACACTTACAGCAAATCAACGTATTATGGTAACCAATGCATTACCAAATCATAAAACAGGAGCATTTCCAACAAAAGGAAATCCTAATACAATTTCTGCACAAAACAGAACCTATACCTTTCCTATAACCCCACAATATACAGGAAAAGCAGAATGGGTTAGAGAGCCAGGAGTAGCATTAAATGGAGTAAAGTTTGAACCAGGAACAGCAGAAGTTGTAGAGTGTGAAACAGGTGAGAATTATCGTGTTGAAGCTCTTCAAGATGTTATCGATTTAGGGTTGGATTTTAACCATGCACATGTACAACCAACAGGAGCTTACCATTACCATGGCACGCCAACGTCTGTTATCCAAAATTTTGATACAGGAGAAGATTTAGTTCATATTGGATTTGCACACGATGGCTTTCCAATGTATTACTCTAAAAGTGGTAAATATAAACCAAGTTATAAAGCCCTTGATGGAAATAGAGAAGGAGAAGAATGTACGTATGAAAATCCGCATCAATCTATGGATATTTCTGTTGGAGGTCATCACGACGGTACCTTTACTTCAGATTTTGAATATGTAGAAGGCTCTGGAGATTTGGACGAGTGTAACGGAATTACTATAAACGGACAATACATGTATCTAGTAACTAATGAGTTTCCTTATGTAAGTCGTTGTTTAATGGGAGAAGTTTCTCAATCAGAACGCCAAGGACCACCAAATAGAGATGGTAGAAACCAAGGTCAAAGACCAAGCGCAAAAGCTATTATAGCTGAGATGGATAGTAACAAAGACGGAAAACTATCTAAAAACGAAATAAAAGGACCATTAGTTAATGAATTCTCTACGGTAGATACTAACAACGATGGTTTTATCTCTCTTGAAGAATTAAAAAATGTAAACCAAGAAAAAAGACAACGTCCTTAAGCGGTTAGGAATTAATTTTTAAAACAAAGCGCAAGTTTTTTTAGATAAGCACATCTAAATAATAAACGACCTAAAAAAATATCATACAAAACCACTAATAAAATTAAAATTATGAAAAATATATTCAAATTATTAGCCTTAATATTAATGCTTTTTGCTGTTACAATTGCTTGTTCTTCAGATGATAGTTCAACATCAACAGACGATGGTGGAGATGATGGAGAGGTAACAGAACTTCATGCTGCCTTTGCCGATTTTAATACAGATAATACAACAATAGCATTAAGTGGAAATAACGTAGTTATTCAAACTAATGGCTTGCCAGATCATACCTCTCCGTATTGGTCTAATACAACATCTAGAACAATAACAGGTCCTGAAGGTAATACTATGACTACGGTATCAAGTTCTAATCATCCGCTTTGGGTAGAGCCTACAATAACCTCTTATGATCAAATGGCACCAGGAAATATTGATGATTTTAACGGGGCGTATACATTAACAGTTTCAGCAAGTCCTACTTTGGCCAGTAGCTCTACTGCAACAGGATTAGGCGCTATTGGTATTTCAGTTTCAGGAGCTGTAATCTATAATGATGAAGAAGGACCAAATATTCCTCTAGATAATGCCGTAGGATCTTTAGATTATACTGCAGCGCACACTGGGCCACAAAGCTACCATTATCATTTAGAACCAAAAGCATGGTCAAATAACGATGATGATTTAATAGGAATTATAGCAGATGGGTTTTTCTTATATGGAAGAAAATGTAACTCAACAGGAACATATCCTACAGATTTAGATGCTTCAGGCGGACATACAAGCACAACACAGCATACAACAACTGCCGAGTATCATTATCATATTCAAAACGAATTATACTTAAACCAATACTATATTTTATTCCCAGGTGACTATCAAGGAACTCCAAGTAATATTCAATAAAAGCTGTATAATTTTCAGTTTAATATTCTTTTTTAATTGTCAAAATGAAGGCTATAAAAATGAAGTACTAGCTATGGCTCAAGTTGATGAGATAAAGGAACGAAGTGTTGCTAAGTCGCAATTAATATTGAATCAAAATGTTGGGCTTGTTTATTATAAAGGCAAGCCTTTTACAGGGACTTCAGTTGTAAATTATCTTAATGGTAATAAAGCTGAAATCATTAATTACACTAACGGAATAAGAGAAGGAGTTTATAAAAAATGGTTTGAAGATGGTTTATTGAGTTTTGAAGCCTATTATGTAAACGGAAAGTTAGATGGTGTCTCAAAATCATGGTGGTTTAATGGTAACCTTAGATCAGAGTCACATTATATAGATGGAGTAGCAAACGGTATTCAAAAACAGTGGTATGTTACGGGTGAAAAGTTTAAACAAATGACCATTGTTAATGGTAAGGAAGAAGGCATGCAAAAAGCATGGAGACGTAACGGAAAAATCTATAATAATTACGAGGCCAAAAATGGACGCATTTTCGGATTAAAACGTGCCAATTTGTGTTTCCAACTAGAAGAAGAAATTGTTCAAGATGAAAAAATATAGTATTTTATTTTTAGTATGTATACTGCTGAGTTGTAAGGAGGAAACTAAAGTAAAAACAAGTAGAGTCGCTACACTTCCTTATTATAGTGAAGCCAGTTTTACACCACATTGGCTGTATAAAGGAGATGAAGAATTAAAAAACTTTCATAAAATACCAAGCTTTAGTTTAGTAAACCAAGACGGGAAAAAAGTCACTGAGAAAACTTTTGAAGACAAAATTTATATCACAGATTTTTTCTTTACAACTTGTCCTGGTATTTGTCCAAAAATGACAGCAAATATGTCGGTTTTACAAGACGAATTTATTAATGATGATGAGGTTTTACTATTGTCGCATTCTGTAACACCAGAAACAGATTCTATCCAAGTTTTAAAAGATTATGCAGAGGCTAAAGATGTTGTAAGTGCCAAATGGCATTTAGTTACAGGCGAACGGAAAACTATTTATGACTTAGGTCGTAAATCTTATTTTGTTGAAGAAAATTTAGGTGAAGAAAAAACAGAGGATGACTTTTTGCATACTGAAAATTTTGTGCTAATAGATAAAGATAAACACATACGTGGAATTTATAATGGTTTAAATAAAACAGCTGTTCAACAATTAATAACAGATGTAAAAACCTTAAAAAACGAAAAATAAAAAGACCTTGATTTGATTGATTAAGATTGATTTGTTGAAAGGCTTTACGATTATATCGTAGAGCTTTTCTATTTTTAGGGAAAATTATTGAATATGAGATTTATATTGCTATTACTTTGCTTCGTTTTTTGTAATTCTTGTAAAGATGAATATATAAGACCGGAAGTTTTTTCTAAGGTCATTTTAGAACCAATAGTAGAAGATTCTACATTAAGTGTTAGAGCTATTGATTTTAATAATGAATACTTGTTATATGGAAGTTCCGATCATTTAGGAAAACATGCATTAAGTTCTGAGTTTAAGATTAACCTTAATGAGCTAAATGTAAATACCGGAAAAAATCACTTTAAGTATATACTTAATTATAATGAAAAGCCACTTCATTTTAGAGCAATTGAAGAAGTGAATGGAAACCTTTTTGCTGTCTCGATAGCTAATCCTGGACGATTGTATAAACTATCTAGAAAAGCGAAAAATCCTAAATTGATATATGAGGAAGAAGATGAAAAAGCCTTCTACGATGCCATGGACTTCTGGAACGATGATGAAGGTATTGCCATTGGTGATCCAACAGACGATTGTATGAGCATCATCATCACAAGAGATGGCGGAAATACATGGACAAAGCTATCTTGTGAGGATTTACCGAAGACTAAAGAAGGAGAAGTAGCTTTTGCTGCAAGTGATACCAATATTTCTATTGTAGGAGATCACACTTGGGTTGCTACAGGTGGCAAAGCAAGCAGAATATTATACTCACCAAACAAAGGGAGAACTTGGGAGGTATTTGAAACTCCTATTATTCAAGGTACAGCAACTACAGGAATATATTCTTTAGACTTTTACGATGAACAAAATGGATTCGCTATAGGTGGAGATTACACCAAGCCAAACGATACTTTAAACAATAAGATAAGAACTAGTGATGGAGGAAAAACATGGCAAGTTGTGGCTAATGGAAGAGGTCCTGGTTATAGGAGTTGTGTGCAATACATTCCAAACTCAGATGGAAAGGAACTCGTCGCTATTGGTTTTAAAGGTATTGATTATAGTAATGATGCTGGAGAATCTTGGACACATTTAAGTGATGAAGGCTTTTATACCATTCGGTTTTTAAATGATTCTGTGGCTTATGCAGCAGGAAAGGGAAGAATAAGCAAACTTAATTTTAGAGAATAAAAAAAAAGGAAACTGTTTAAGTTTCCTTTTTGTGTTTTTTATTAGCGATTACCTTTTTCATTGCTATGGCGTTTTTTATATTCTTCAAACATTTTATGTTTAAAGGATCGCTCTGCCTGATACAATTTTATTATTTTTTTAGCAGGAAGAATTTCTAGCAATTCATTTAACATTTTAGAGTGTATGGCTACCTTTTGTTTTTCCATTTTTTCCATATCTAATAATAGGGATTTGGCTTCAGTTTCAGAAAGGTCTTCAAGCCTTTTTTCTTTTCGCCTTTCCATAGATTGCTCTCTAAGTTTGTCTTCTGCATCTTCATTAGCATTATATATTGGCCAAAATTTCTGTGCCTCAGTTTTAGTTAAGTCTAATTGCTCTGTAATATGAGCAATTTTTAGGGCTTTAATTTTTTCTCTATCTAGTTTTTGCGCAAATAAGCTGGCAGAAACAAATAATGTAAGAATGATTGTGTGTATTGTTTTCATAAACTTTTTTATTCAAAAATTAGGTCTTCTGGTTCTATGTTTTCGAAATATTGATTTAGTGTTTCTTCTGAAATGTTTATATCTATAAAATCGGTTTCTGAAATATCGCTAGTTTTAAACAAAGAGGCAAAATCATCATTGGTATATTCTTCATAATACAAATAATTTTCAATGAGTGCAGTGTCTATGTTTTCAAAAGAAATACGATCCTTATTAAATACTAAGCTAAAAAGTAATACAAAACTAGCAGCAATACCTGCAATGTAATAAAATGTATTTCTAGATTTTAATGTAATTACTGGTTTTTTAGTTGTTGTTTTAAGCTCTTCTAAAATTTTAGTTTCAACCGAATTAAAATAATCATTTGGAACAGTAAAGCCAGGAGTTTTAGAACCGCTAATTATTTCTTTTTCATTTAGACGTTCAAAAATTTGATTGTCTAAAGATTCAAAATAGTGATCTGGCGTTTTAAATCCCGAATCTTTAATGTTATGGATGCGTTCTTCTTTCATGTTTGCTGAACTTACTTCAGTATCTGTTTTCTTGAAACTGACGTTATATTCTGTATTCTATCTATTAAGACTTCAAATTTCTAAAATGGTTTAATCTGAAGTTAAAAATGCTTCAATCTTTTTAGCTGCTATATGATACGATGCTTTTAATGCTCCTTCACTAGTATCTAATATTTCAGCCATATCTTTATATTTTAAATCGTCAAAATACCTCATGTTAAATACCAACTGTTGCTTTTCAGGCAGCGTAGCTATAGCTTTTTGTAATTTTAGTTGAATGTCATCTCCTTCAAAATAAACATCTGCTGTCAAATTGTTAATGGCCTTTTGTTGATGCTCTTCGTTTGTAATCTGTAGTCGCTTAGCATTTTTATTAATGAGCGTAATAGATTCATTAGTTGCAATTCTGTACATCCAAGAAAACAACATGCTGTCTCCCTTAAATTTATCAATACTACGATAGATTTTTATAAAAGTATTCTGCAGTGCATCATCAGCATCATTATGATTAATCACAATTTTTCTAATATGCCAATATAAACGTTCTTTATAAAGCTGCAATAACTCCCTAAAAGCAGCCTCTTTAGACTCTGGGTTTTGTAAACGTTTTATGAATTCTAATTCGTTAATCAAATGATTTACTTTAAATATTAGACGCGTTAAATTACTAAAAGTTTAATTGTAAATTAATAGTGAAAATTTAAGGAGTTTGCTTTTGTTGATTATCAGTTTGTTACGTTTAATATTTTCGATAAAAAGCATAAAAACACGATAAAATACACTTTTTTCTTGTGTAGTATATTTATTTAGTATATGTTTGTCTTAGCTTAACCTATTTACCGTTATCAGTTCCCCAAATCTGGTAACAAAAGAAAAAGGATGCATTTAATTATGCATCCTTTTTTATGTATTAAAACGAAAGTTTTGTATTACTCAAAGCTTTGCATATCAACAAGTTTTCTGTAAACACCATTTTTAGCAATCAGTTCTGCATGAGTGCCTTGTTCTGCGATCTCACCTTTTTGCATTACCACAATTTGATCTGCATTTTGGATTGTAGATAAGCGGTGTGCAATAACAATAGAGGTTCTGTTTTTCATCATGTTTTCTAAAGCATCTTGAACTAAGCGTTCGCTTTCTGTATCTAAAGCTGAGGTGGCTTCATCTAAAATCATAATTGGTGGATTTTTTAGTACAGCTCTTGCAATACTTAAACGTTGTTTTTGTCCACCAGACAATTTGTTTCCTGAATCTCCAATATTAGTTTCTATGCCTTTAGGTAAGTCTTTAACAAACTCCCAAGCATTAGCAATTTTTAAAGCGTCTATTATTTCTTCATCTGTAGCATTTTCTTTGCCTAAAAGAATATTGTTTTTAATACTGTCATTAAATAAGATGGAATCTTGAGTTACTAATCCCATTAAATTTCTTAACGAGTGTTTTGTAATATCTTTTATATTGTCATCGTCTATTTGAATGCTGCCTTCATTTACATCGTAAAAGCGTGTCACTAAATTGGCAATAGTACTTTTCCCGCTTCCAGATTGCCCAACTAAGGCAACGCTTTTTCCTTTAGGGACTTGTAGCGTAAAGTTTTTGAGGACTAAATCGTCTTCGTATTTAAAAGAGATATTATTTAAATGTAGTGCTGAATTAAAATTGGTTTTAACTTTAGCATTGGGCTTATCTTCAAGTACAGAAGGCGTTTCAATAATTTCTAAAACACGGTCGGCAGCTGCATTACCTGCTTTTACTTTATAACTGGCCTTACTAATAGCTTTGGCAGGAGTTAAAATTTGGTATGCTAAGGCCATATAAGTTATAAAGGCACCACCAGAAAGGCTATTCTCTATTAATACCATGCTGCCACCATACCATAGTAGTGCAGCTATTGTGGCAATACCTAAAAACTCACTTGCAGGCGATGCTAAATTTTGACGATTCAGTAATTTGTTTGAAAAATTATAAAAACGAGTTGTAGAGTCCTGAAATTTTTTATTAAAGTGTGCTTCTGAGTTAAAGCCTTTTATCACTTTTAGACCACTTAAGGTTTCTTCTAAGGTTGATAGAAATACGCCTTGTTCGGTTTGTACGCGACTAGACTTTTTCTTCAAACTTTTTCCTATTCTTGAAATAATTAATCCAGCTATGGGAATAAAAATAAATACAAAAATGGTTAGTTTTACTGAAATTGTAAACATGGTCACAATTGCAAAAACAATGGTAAGAGGTTCTTTTACTATAAGTTCTAATACGGCAAGTAGTGAATTTTTTACTTCATTAACATCACCAGAAATTCGGGCTATAATATCTCCTTTTTTCTTTTCAGAATAATAAGAAATAGGTAAGGTTAGTACTTTATTGTAAATGGAATCTCTCAAGTCTTTTAAAACTCCATTTCTAAGAAAAGTAATAAAAAATAAAGCGAGATAATTAAAAATATTTTTAAGTAAAAACAAACTAATGATTAGCATAATCATATACAGTAAGGTGCGTTGCGGACCTTCACTATCGTTAGTTGTAGTTACAAAATAATTTAAATAATCTTCGGCATAAGGTTTAATCTCTCTAATGCCATTATAGACAGGCTTTACGTTTAACCTTTCGGTTTCACCAAATAAAACATTAATCATTGGCATTAAAGCCACCATGGCTAATGTGCTAAAAAGCGCATAGAGCACATTGAAGAAAATGTTGAGGTAACCAAATTTTTTATACGGAATTATAAACCGTGATAATTTTTTTATATAGTCCATTAATTACAAATTCATATCCTTGAGGATAGCATCAATTCTATCTTCCAATAACCGCTCCGTTGAAGCAAAGTCTGCCGTATTGTCAAGATCGGCATTTACGCTGATATAGAATTTTATTTTTGGTTCTGTTCCACTTGGTCTTAGTGCTATTTTACTACCATTTTCGGTATAGTAAATTAAAACATTAGATTTTGGAATGTCTATAGTCGTTTCTTCTTGTGTTTGAAGGTTTTTAGAAATGGATAATTGATAGTCTTCAATTAAGACCACTTTTTCTCCATTGATTTCTTTTAAAGGATTTTCTCTAGCATCAATCATCATTTGTTTAATTTCTTGTGCGCCTTCAATACCTTTTTTAGTTAAGGCAACTAACCGTTCTTTAAAGAAACCGTGTTCTTTATATAAATCAATTAATTCTTGATACATTGTTTTTCCATTGGCTTTAGCTTGTGCAGCTATTTCGCAAGCCAAAAGAGTAGAGGTTACAGCATCTTTATCTCTAACGAAATCGCCAACCATAAACCCAAAACTTTCTTCTCCACCTCCAATAAAATCGAGTTCAGGAAAATCTTTAATCATTTTAGCAATCCATTTAAAGCCTGTAAGTCCAATTTTACATTCTACATTATATGCATTTGCTAAAACAGACATCATAGGTGTAGATACAATTGTAGAGGCAATAAATTGATTTCCATTAATTTTTCCTTCTTTTTTCCATTGTTTTAATAGAAAATTAGTCATTAAAACCATCGTTTGGTTTCCATTAAGAATCACCAATTCATTTTCTAAGTTTCTAACGACAACACCTAAACGGTCACAATCCGGATCTGTACCAATAACGATATCTCCATCTACTTTTTTAGCTAATTCCATAGCCATTTTTAAGGCTTCTGGTTCTTCAGGGTTAGGAGAAACAACTGTAGGGAAATCTCCATTTGGTATACGTTGTTCTTCAACAATGTTTACATTAGTATATCCAGCACGTTTGAGCGTCTCAGGTATTGCTGTGATAGACGTTCCGTGTAAAGATGTAAATACAATATTTAAATCTTCTTTAGCTTCAGAAGGTGTATTAAAACTACCATTACTCACTGAGGCATCAAAAAAAACGTTATCAATGTCTTTTCCTATAAATTGAATTAATTCAGAGTTGGATTCAAACTTAATTTCAGAATAATCTAATCGGTTTATTTCTTTAATTACTGCAGCATCTTGAGGTGGCACTAATTGACCTCCATCTTGCCAATACACTTTGTAACCATTATATTCTGGTGGATTGTGTGATGCTGTTAATACAATTCCACAATGACAGTTTAAATGCTTTAAGGCGAATGATAACTCTGGTGTTGGTCTTAAGTCTTCAAATAAAAAGACTTTAATTCCATTTGCAGAAAAGACATCTGCGACCAACTTGCCAAAAGTGTTGCTATTATGTCTACAATCGTAAGCAATAGCGACTCTTAGTTCTTCATTAGGAAAGGACTGTTTTAAGTAATTACTTAGCCCTTGTGTATTTTTTCCTAAAGTATATTTGTTTATTCTGTTGGTGCCAAGTCCCATAATACCTCGCATACCACCAGTTCCAAATTCTAAATCTTTATAAAAACTCTCTTCTAAATCTTTTGGGTTAGAAGCAATCATGTGTTTGATTTGTTTTTGCGATTCTTCATCAAAAGCTGGAGTTAACCAACTGTTTACACGTTCTAAAATTTCTGGCTTAATATGTATCATTTATAAATAAGTAAAATGGATTCAATAACAAAAATAAACAATTCGTAATTTGAAATGGACTTACAAGACTATAAATTCTAATCGCTAGGATAGATTCAAATTTTCTTTAATAAAATAACGTTGCTGTTGGCGGTTAGATCGTAAAGTAAGTTCGCCTAAAAAGCCAGCAATGAAGAATTGTACTCCAATTAACATGGTAGATAAAGCAATATAAAATTGGGGCCTGTCTGTAATTAATCTACCTGTAGGATTAAAGAATAGTTTGTCTAATCCCAAATAAAGAGAAAAGCCAAAACCAATAATAGACATTATGACTCCTAATGCTCCAAAGAGGTGCATTGGTCGTTTTCCAAATCTAGAGATAAACCAAATGGTTATTAAATCAAGGAAACCATTGATAAAACGATTCATCCCAAATTTTGTATGCCCATATTTACGGGCTTGGTGCTGTACTACTTTTTCTCCTATCGCAGTAAAACCAGCATTTTTGGCTAAAACAGGTATGTAGCGGTGCATTTCGCCATAAACATCAATGTGCTTAACAACTTGATTTGAATAAGCCTTTAAACCGCAATTAAAATCATTTAAGATCACACCAGATGTTCGTCTCGCTGCCCAATTAAAAAGTTTTGAGGGTAAGTTTTTAGATAAGTAAGAATCGTATCGTTTCTTTTTCCAGCCAGAGACCAAATCAAAATGGTCTTCTGTAATCATTTTGTAAAGTTCAGGGATTTCTTCTGGATTGTCTTGCAAATCCGCATCCATCGTAATAACAACATCTCCTTCAGCTTTTGCAAAACCAGCATGTAAAGCTTGAGACTTTCCAAAGTTTTTTAGAAACCTTATCCCTTTAACGCTAGGATTTATTTCTGCAAGTTCTGAAATAATATGCCAAGACCTATCAGTACTGCCATCGTCTATAAATAGAATTTCATAAGAAAACTGATTGGATAGCATCACTGATACTATCCAATCGTGTAATTCTTTTAAAGATTCTTCTTCGTTAAGTAGTGGTATAACTACTGATATATTCATATTGATGTTGTCTAATTTCTAGACTTCAAAAATAGAGAAAATTTTTAAGCTGCATTAGGATCATTTTTTTTAACTACAGCAGCTACAATTAAACCTATAATACTAAAGCCAACAAGTTGGTATGCTATAGATTTTAACGAATTGCTTATAGAGAAAAAGCTTCCTTGTGCTTCCATTTGTTTAATTGCTTCGTCAATAGCTTCTTGAGGTGCACCAAAATTTTGCATCATAGATAATTGAGATTCTACGATTTTGTCTTGTAATAAGGTAGCGGCATCAGGATCAATAAAATTAAAGATAACTAAACCAATAAGAGCAGGTATAACTATACCAATTGCAATAGTTATAAAAAAGGCAGTAAAAGCTTCTTTAAAACTTATAAATCCTCCAGAAAGTGTTCTCGCTTTAACAGAGGATACAATACCAAAAATAATAACAAGTAACATTTGGCCAATTCCAAACCACCATTGGGTAAATAAGTCTAGATATACAGCGTATCCTATTATAGTTAGTGAGGATAGAACTAAAGCTAAATAAAGCCCGTATGACGTTGCTGAAGATTTTAAAGATTTTTCCATTTTTAGTTGATTTTTTAGTTAATTATCTAGTTAGTACTCAAAGTTACGGAAATGTTACATAAATTTGTGAAATAAAAAGTACTAAAAAGATTGTACATTTATAAAAAATACTTAAATTTGCACCTCGAAAAATCGAATACATTTAAAGCATTTAGTGATGAAAGCAGGAATACATCCAGAAAATTATAGAGTAGTAGCGTTTAAAGATATGTCTAACGAAGATGTATTTTTAACTAAATCTACAGCAGATACAAGTGAAACTATTGAAGTTGACGGTGTTGAATATCCATTAGTTAAGTTGGAGATTTCTAGAACATCTCATCCATACTATACCGGTAAATCTAAATTAGTAGATACAGCTGGTCGTATTGATAAATTCAAAAACAAATACGCTAAGTTTAAAAAATAAACTCAAGCTATTAGATATTTTTAAAAAGCCCTTCTTTAACAGAAAGGCTTTTTTGTTTTATACAATTAAGTTATTTTTGAAGGGTTAATCGAGGTTTTTAGTTGAAGCTAAAAACTTTAAATTTTAAACTCAGAATGAACTATATACTTTTTGATGGCCCATACCGCAACAACTTGTTGCCATTTACATTTACAAGACCTGTTGCAGATATTAGAGTCGGTATTTTAACGATTCGTCAAAAATGGGAGTCGTATTTAGAATATACTACCACTACTGTAACTGAAGACTATTTGGCAGATAAGTTTCCAATGGTAGAAATGGAAGACAACATTATGATTAATGCGTCTTTTTTACCTAATATGGAAGTGGTTGAAGTTGTAAAAAACTTAAATCATAATCAGGCTTTATTTAAAGCAGAAGATGTCATTGCCTTTTTTGCTAAAGAAGGAGAGGAAGTGAATGATTTTTCAAATTTTGAAGCGATAGAATTTGAAGGTGATATTCTGAAAATTGAGCATACTTGGGATATTTTTTCTAAGAATGGTGAAGCCTTAGTTGAGGATTTTAACTTAATAACAAAGGACCGACAATCAGAACCAATTCCTGCGACAATCAATACCATAAATCCTGAAAATATTTTTATTGAAAAAGGAGCAACTTTAAATTTTGCAACTTTAAATGCCAGTTCTGGTCCAATTTACATTGGTAGAAATGCCGAAATTATGGAGGGTTCTATTGTTAGAGGGCCTTTGGCACTTTGTAATAATGCGACATTAAAAATGGCTAGTAAAATTTATGGACCAACCACTATTGGGCCACATAGCAAAGTAGGTGGAGAGGTTAGTAATTCTGTTATTTTTGGTTTTTCTAATAAAGGGCACGATGGCTTTTTAGGTAATTCAGTATTAGGAGAATGGTGTAACCTTGGTGCAGATACCAATAACAGTAACTTAAAAAATAACTATGCAGAAGTAAGGCTTTGGGATTACCAAACCGAAGGTTTTGCTAAAACAGGATTGCAATTCTGCGGATTAATGATGGGAGATCACAGTAAATGTGGTATTAACACCATGTTTAATACTGGTACAGTTGTTGGTGTAAGTGCTAATATCTTTGGAAGTGGATTTCCTAGAAATTTTGTGCCAAGCTTTTCTTGGGGCGGAAGTAAAGGCTTTGTAACCTATAAAACTAATAAAGCATTTGAAGTTGCAGAAGTAGTTATGGCAAGACGAAAAGAAGAGTTTACGGACCAAGATAAAGCGATTTTAGAGCATATTTTTGAAGAAACAAAACAATATAGAAGAGAATAGCATGATACTAAAACCCCAATTTACCCTACTTTTTTTATTTATTTTAAGCCTTGGATTTTCTCAAGAGGTCGAAGTCAAAAGACTAAAAATAAACAACAAACTCGATCATTTTGCAGCAAGAGTTGTAAAAGATAAAGTGTTTTTTAGTTCTAATTTAGTGACTAGAAGTGGTAGAGCAATATTAGATAAATATGCGCAAAATTTATATGCCATTTATGAGGCTCCATTGCGAGAAGACGGAGAGATAAAGGATGCTAAGCTTGTAAAGAAGAAGGATGTAGGTATGTCTAATATGTCTGTTTCAACTTATTCTAAAGATGGTAAGTATATGTATTATACAGCAAATCACACCGAAAAAGGAGAAAATAAGTTAAAGGATATGAATACGTTTAACCTTTTAATACAAAGAGCAGAGTATGTGGAAGGCAAAGGTTGGACAAACATAACCACCTTACCATTTTGTGATCCAGATTATAATTTTGCGCATCCTGCTTTAAGTCCAGATGGGGCTACATTATATTTTATTGCAGATATTAAAGGGACAAAAGGCAAATCAGATTTATACAAAGTTTCCGTTTCTGATCATAAAACTTATGGCGAAGTGACAAAATTAGGAGAACATATTAATTCGCCACGTACTGAGACCTTTCCTTTTGTTAGTGCAGATAATAAGTTGTACTTCTCTTCGGATAGACGTGGAGGAAAAGGTGGTATAGATATTTATGAATACGATTTAAATGCTACTAACATCATTAAAGAACCGGTATCTTTAGATGAACCTATTAATAGTCGTGGTGATGATTTTTCATTTTTCTTAAATGATGATTTAACCTCAGGATTTATATCATCTAGACGCTCTAGAGGTGAAGGTGGTGATGACCTTTATTATTTTACTGGATTTTAGTTTTTCTTACCGATTTTAATTCCAATAAATTTGTAGCATTAATTCCTAAACCATTTACGTTTTGTCTTGTAAACCTAACTACTTCGTCATAAAAGAGTGGTACAATAGGAGCAGAGTTCATAATAAGCGAATCCATTTTAGTATAAAGTTTTGCTCGTAAATCAGGATTAGTTTCTAAATAAGCAGCTTCATACATTTGGTCGAATTTTGAATTTTTAAAATGAGTATAATTGGGGCCGTTTGGTGCAAAATTCTTACTGTAATATAACGATAAATAATTTTCAGCATCAGGATAATCGGCTATCCAACTCGCTCTAAAAAAATCGACTTGCCCATTAGCTTTAGCATCTTTTAAGCTAGAAGGTGGGATAACATCCACATTAACTATTAAGCCCGTTTTCTGTAATTCGCGTTGAATAAATTCACAAAAACTTAAATAATTGCTTGTGGTGGTGAGGGTGATTTCTGGGTTTTTAATTCCAGTTTCAGTCTTGAATTCTGAAACGAGTTGTTTGGCTAATTCAGGTTGATATTTAAAACCAATAGAAGCATCAAAACCAGGTAAACCTTTTGGTATAAAACCGCCATTTGCAGGAATTCCAATGCCATTTCTTAAATACGTCATCATTTTGTTTCTGTCAAAACCTACATTAATTGCTTTTCTCAGTTTTAATGCCTGAATTTCATTGACTTCAGATGCCATAAAAAAGGCTAAATATTCGGTGTTAAGATATGGTCCTCTTATCATTTTTACATCATCAGCATAGGTTGCTCTTAATTTTCCTTCTGCGGTTAAAATTTCATCTTTATAAGAACCATCTAAACCAGAAACAAAGTCAATATTACCTTGTGCAAACTGTAGAAACTCACTTTGCTTATCTGGCAAAAAAGTAATAGCAATAGCTTCAAGATACGGCAGCTGTTGCTCATGAGCATCGGTTTCAAAATAATGCTCATTTCGTCTAAATACTAACTTTAAGTTTTCTTCCCAGCGTTTAAATTTAAAAGGACCAGTTCCTATGGGATGTGCTCTAAAATCATTACCATAATGTTCTACGATCTCTTTAGGAACAACAGAATAGTATTTCATGGTTAACAAACCTAAAAATGCAGGAAAAGGTTGTTTTAATTTAATTTGAAATGTTGAATCGTTAATAGCAGAAAAGTCTTCTACTTTATTTAAAACCCAACTACCTGGAGAAGCAATGGTTTTATCTTTTAATCTATTGAAACTATATTCAAAGTCAGAAGCATTTACAATTCTAGTAGAATCCTGACTGTTTGAAGAAGTCGCAAATAATTCATGTTTATGAAACTTTATATCGTTTCTAAGTGTAAAAGTGTAGGTTTTGGCACTATCTGTAATGGTCCAATTTTTAGCAATGGAAGGTTTAACGTTAAGCTGGTCATCCATTTGTACTAAACCATTAAACAATTGATGTGTTGCCCAAATGTCTGCTAAATCTTTAGAAAAAGCAGGGTCTAAAGAGCCAATATTTTTGTGTTCGTTGTATCTAAATACCAAATGGTCTAATTGAGAGCTTTCTTTAGAGCTGCACGATAAAATTATGAAAAACAATGATCCATAACGTAATCTATTGAATAAGGATAGTCTGAGTTTTAGCATATAACTTATATGTTGTAAATTTGCCAACTTGGTAAAAGTACAAGAATGAATCCAACAAAAAAAGTCGCATTTTATACACTAGGTTGTAAACTGAATTTTTCTGAAACGTCTACCATAGCTAGAGGTTTTACAGACGAAGGATTTGATCGAGTAGATTTTAAGGAATCGGCTGATATTTATGTAATTAATACCTGTTCTGTAACTGAAAATGCAGATAAACGTTTTAAGTCTATTGTAAAACAAGCTCAAAAGAATAATCCTGAAGCATTTGTAGCGGCGATAGGTTGCTATGCACAATTAAAACCTGAAGAATTAGCAGACGTTAATGGTGTAGACTTGGTATTGGGAGCGACAGAGAAATTCAAAATTACAGATTACTTAAATGATCTTACAAAAAATGACTTAGGCGAAGTGCATTCTTGTGAAATTGAAGATGCTGATTTCTATGTTGGCAGTTATTCTATAGGTGACAGAACTAGAGCTTTTTTAAAAGTACAAGACGGTTGTGATTATAAATGTACTTATTGTACAATTCCTCTAGCGAGAGGGATTTCAAGAAGTGATACAATGGCAAATGTTTTGAAGAATGCCAAAGAAATTTCAGAACAAGGCATTAAGGAGATTGTATTAACAGGTGTAAATATTGGAGACTACGGAAAAGGAGAGTTTGGGAATAAAAAACACGAACACACTTTTTTAGATTTGGTTACAGAACTTGATAAAGTTGAAGGTATTGAGCGATTGAGAATCTCATCTATTGAACCTAATTTATTAAAAAACGAATCCATAGATTTAGTTTCTAAATCTAGAGCATTTGTACCACATTTTCATATTCCATTGCAAAGTGGAAGTAATGACATCTTAAAAAAGATGAAACGTCGCTACATGAAAGAATTATATGTAGACAGAGTTTCAAAAATAAATGAAGTTATGCCACATGCTTGTATTGGTGTGGATGTGATTGTTGGTTTTCCTGGTGAAACAGATGAACTGTTTCTAGAGACTTATAATTTTTTAAACGCATTAGATATATCGTATTTACACGTATTTCAATATTCTGAACGTGATAATACAGAAGCTGCTAAAATGCCAAATGTGGTATCTAAAGCTAAAAGAGTTAAACGCAGTAAAATGTTACGAGGCTTATCTGCCAAAAAACGTCGCGCGTTTTACGAAAAACAAATAAATACAGAACGAACTGTTTTATTTGAAAGTGAAAATAAAGAAGGTTACATTCATGGTTTTACAGAAAACTATGTAAAGGTTAAAACACCATGGAATCCAGAATTAGTAAATACATTGCATAAAGTAGAACTTACTAAAATTGATGAAGACGGTTTGGTGCGTTTTAAATTTCTCGAAAAATAAAAACGTAATACACTGATAAAAAAAAATCCGAAACTTTTAAAGTTTCGGATTTTTTTAATGTTTTTTCTAGAATTATATTCGAATTCCAACTGGTAGCATGCGTTTATATTTCCTGTTTCGCCTTACAAATTTTGCGATTTCAGGACTTGTAGGTACTACACTAATGTTACGTTCCTTAATATTAGAGAATACCATATCAATAAAGTCCAGTTCAAACTCATCTGTTCTAATCGTGTCAGGAATAATCATTTTGGTTAAGAATATCTTTCGTTCTTGTAAAGAATATTCAATAATAGCCATTTCGTTTTCAACCTTTAATTCAAATTGACGTAGAAAATCATTGTCAATCAATTCAGCAGTTTCTGTCATAATTTTATTGTATTAAATTCAGCGGTTGGTAGCGTAGATACTATATTTTATATAGTTTTGCTGTGCAAAGGTACAAAAAATCAACTAAAGTATTAGGTTATTGTTGTTAAAACCTTAAATTGTAATTAATTAGGACGTCTCAAACACACCCCATGAATCCCCAATTAACACAGATTTATTTAATGCCTGGTATGGCTGCAAATCCATCTATATTTGAGCATATAGATCTTCCAAAAAACAATTATGAAATCCATTGGCTAGAGTGGCAGATTCCCAATAAAAATGAGACACTCAAAGATTATGCTTTGCGCATGTGTACATTTATTAAACACGATAATGTTGTTTTGTTAGGCGTGTCTTTTGGAGGTGTTTTAGTACAAGAAATGAGTAAGTATTTAAACTTAAAAAAGTTAATAGTAGTCTCTAGTGTAAAGTCGCATCACGAGTTGCCAAAACGGCTTAAATTACTTAAAGTTACTAAGGCTTATAAATTTTTACCTACACAATTGATGAGTAATATTGATTTATTAGCCAAATATGCATTTGGAGAGACCATAAAAAAACGTGTGGATTTGTATAAAAAATATTTATCTGTAAATGATAAAACCTATTTAGATTGGGCTATTAAACAAATGGTTTGTTGGAGTCAAGAGGAAGCTCATCCAGATGCGATATATATTCATGGAGACAATGATGCTGTTTTTCCGCACTCTTGCGTTGGAAATTGTATCGTAATTAAGGGCGGAACACATATTATGATCATTAATAAGTACAAATGGTTTAACGAAAATTTACCAAAACTTATTGAAGGTTGAATTTGAATCTTGTTCTTAGATTGATTACATTTATAAAAAAGAAAAATTATACAATGCGCATGTTTATAGCCTTGTCATTTAGCACATATTGGTAGTGAATAACATGAAGCGTTTAAAATAAATTAAAACTTATGAAAATCATAAAAAATAGTTTAGCACTAATCGGAGTTGTTTGTATATCAGGCTTATTTATTTTTGCCATGCAAAAGGCACCAGATAAAAAAGCACCTTCAGATTATTTATTAGGTAAGGAAGATCCAATTGTAAATAGTTATAATGTGTACGCATTAGAAATGCCAGAAAATTTAAATTTTGCTGGTGAACCAGTTCCTGTTGAAGATCCCGATATCTATGAGCGTATGGATAGAGAGCTATTAGTCAATACCTATTGGCAATCTAATGGTTTGCTAATGTTTAAACGTGCACAAAAGTATTTTCCTATTATAGAACCAATTTTGAAGAAAAATGGTGTGCCAGATGATTTTAAATATTTAGCAGTTATAGAAAGTGGGTTGGTACAAACAGCAAAATCACCAGCAGGTGCTAGTGGTGTTTGGCAAATTATGAAAGCTACAGGAAAAGAAAATGGTTTAGAAGTAAATACAAATGTTGATGAGCGTTATAATTTAGAAAAAGCAACAGAAGTCGCATGTAATTACTTAAAGAAAGCAAAAGAGAGCTTAGGTTCATGGACAAAAGCTGCCGCTGCTTATAATGCTGGTAATTATGGTGTGTCAAGACGTTTAAAAGAACAAGATGTTGATGGGTATTACGATTTGTTACTAGGAGAAGAAACCGGTCGTTACGTATTTAGAATTGTAGCTCTTAAAGAAATTCTTTCTAATCCTGAGAAATATGGCTTCAATTTTAATAAGAGTCATTTGTATAAGCATGTCCCAACTTATAAGGTCGAAGTCGATACTGCAGTGACCGATTTTGCGCAATTCGCAAAGAAATTTGGAATTAACTATAAGATTTTAAAACTTCATAATCCTTGGTTAAGAGAGCCGCATTTAAATAATAAATCAAGAAAATCATATCAAATAGATATTCCTGAAAAAGGGTATTACAATACTAATACTCAACCTTAATTCTTGGAATTTGTTAGAAATCATATCTGGCAAATCTTAATTGCACTCAATTATACGCTTGCATTATCTGCTGTTGTAACAATTTTACTTAAAAAATTGAACCCAACTAAAGCCCTTAGCTATATAATAGGTTTGTTGGCTGTGCCATTTTTGGGTTTAATTGTTTATTATTTTTTTGGACAAGAATATAGAAAGACTAAAATATTTAGTAGAAAGCATGTTTTAAATCAATCTATTGTAAAAAAGATTCAGGGCCAATTGCAGCTTGACACTAAAGCTATTAATGAAGTAGATGAATTGCTTGAAGAAAAATCTAAACTAATTCCATTACTCTACAATAGTGAAAAATCTAAGCTTACAATTAATAATGATGTTAGGCTTATTAAAAATGGTGACGAGAAGTTTAAAATACTTATCAAAGATATAAAAGAGGCTAAACACCATATTCATCTTGAATATTTTATAATTAAAGATGATAAGATAGGTACAGAAATTCTCAATTTATTATGTAAAAAAGCAAATGAAGGCCTAGAAATTAGAATCGTAATAGATGATGTAGGAAGTTCTATAACTTCTAAAATGAAACGTAAACTGAAAGATAACGGCATTGAAATGTATGCATTTATGCCTGTCTTATTTTCAAGATTTACTGGTCAAATGAATTATCGCGACCATAGAAAAATTGCTATTATAGATGGGAAAATAGGGTATGTAGGTGGTATAAATATTTCAGATAACTATGTTAATGCCCATAATAATAGGTATTGGAGAGATACACATGTACGTATAACAGGTGAAGCTGTAAAACCACTCCAAATCTTATTTTTTACAACTTGGGATTTTGTTGGTGATGACAAATTAGAAATTTCTAAAAGCTATTTTCCAGATCATAATTGTAAAGAAAATATACCGCTTCAAATTGCCGCTAGCGGACCAGATACGGATTGGTCTAATATAATGGAAGCGATTTTTGTTGCTATTACGAATGCCGAGGATCATGTATATATAACCACTCCTTATTTTATTCCTAACAGTGAGATTATTACAGCACTACAAGTTACTGCAAGAAGCAATATTAAAGTAAAGCTTATTATACCTAAAAGGTCCGATTCATGGATAGCAGAATATGCTACTAACTCTTATTTAGAATTACTGCTAGAAGCCGGAGTGGAGGTGTACCAATACACTAAAGGCTTTGTTCATGCTAAAACCATGGTTGTAGATGGTGTATTTAGTACTGTTGGTACCACTAATATGGACTATAGAAGCTTTAATATTAACTTTGAAGTTAATGCCTTAATTTATAATAAGGAGTTTAGCCATCAATTAACAGACCTGTTTAATGAGGATTTAAAAGACTGTGAAAAGTTAGAATTAGAAGCATGGCAAAAACGATCTAAGCGCACAAAGCTTATTGAAGCTTTGGCACGACTTATGGCGCCTTTACTGTAAAATTAACGTCTACTTCTACGATTCTGTCTAGCTGAAGTCGGTTGGCCGTATTGTTGTTTAGGTATAACCGCTTTTTTCATTTGCTGCTTCATCATTTTTATTTGTTCAGCAAGCATATCTCTTTTATCTAGCTTTTCAGCTTCAGCTAATAATTTTTGTGCTTCAGGTTTTCTTCGTTTAGAAAAAGCAATACCAGCTAGATTTAATTTTGCCATAGCCAAATCATGATCCATAGATAAACCTAAACTAATCGCTTTCTTAAAATAAGCTTCGGCTTCATTCATATTGGTTTGAGAAACCATAATACCATTGAGGTAATTTAAATAGCCTTGTTGTTTCTTTACTAAAGCACCTTCAGGATTTTTAATTTTGTCTAACCATTTCTTTGCTCCCGCAAAATCTTGCTTTCTTAATTTTAAAAAAGCGAGTAAAATCATTTCATTTTTAAAGTAAAGAAAAATGAATATGGTAGAAAGTAATATGTACATTATACCATTTCCAATGTAACCTTCAGTGAATTGATATATCGCATAACCTATTATTAATGCGAAAATGACTAATTTTATATTTTTATTAAACATATTTATGTGTGTTTTTGCAGAGCGCAAAGGTAATAAAAACAAAGAGTTTAAAATCTATTCAAAAAAAATCTTTTGCTATTTGCTAAAGTAAAAACTTGTTGTATATTTGCACGCAGTTTTGAGATAGCTCTCAACTTAGATCATATAAAAGGAATATTAGTTTTTAAAAATATAAGACATGCCAAAAAGAACGTTTCAACCGTCAAAAAGAAAGAGAAGAAACAAACACGGTTTCAGAGAAAGAATGGCTTCTGTTAACGGAAGAAAAGTTTTAGCACGTAGAAGAGCTAAAGGAAGAAAGAAATTGTCTGTTTCAACTGAATCAAGACATAAAAAATAATGATTAACAATTGTTAATATATTAGAGGCGTTACTTAGGTGTAACGCCTTTTTTTGTATCCATTTCTTAACTACTTTTGCACTGCAAAAAAAATATACTAGATCATCAAATATAAAGTCTCATGCCTAAAAACAACAACATAAAATCAGTATTACTAATCGGCTCAGGTCCTATTGTAATTGGTCAAGCCTGCGAATTTGATTACTCAGGTTCTCAAGCACTACGCTCATTACGAGAGGATGGAATTGAAACGATTTTAATCAATTCTAACCCTGCAACAATAATGACAGATCCTACTATGGCAGATCATGTTTATTTGTTGCCATTAACAACAAAATCTTTAGTAAAAATATTAAAAGAACATCCTCAAATTGATGCTGTTTTGCCAACTATGGGAGGACAAACAGCTTTAAACTTGTGTATTGAAGCCGATGAAAAAGGCATTTGGGAAGATTTTGGAGTAGATATTATAGGTGTAGATATTGATGCCATTAATATCACTGAAGACAGAGAGCAGTTTAGAGAGTTAATGTTAAAAATAGGTGTTGGTATGGCACCTCAAGCAACTGCAACCTCTTATCTTAAAGGAAAAGAGATTGCACAAGAGTTTGGTTTTCCGCTTGTTATTAGAGCATCTTATACTTTAGGAGGAGAAGGAGCTTCTTTTGTTTATAAAGAAGAAGATTTTGACCAGATGTTAACACGTGGTTTGGAGGTTTCGCCAATTCATGAAGTTATGATTGATAAAGCTCTTATTGGCTGGAAAGAATACGAATTAGAATTATTACGTGATAAAAACGACAATGTTGTTATTATCTGTACAATTGAAAATATGGATCCAATGGGAATTCATACAGGAGATTCTATTACTCTTGCCCCAGCAATGACCTTATCTGATAAAACGTTTCAGAAAATGCGAGACATGGCTATTCACATGATGCGTAGTATAGGTGATTTTGCAGGTGGTTGTAATGTGCAGTTTGCTGTAAGTCCTGATGATGAAGAGGAAATCATCGCTATTGAAATTAATCCGAGAGTATCGCGTTCTTCTGCATTAGCAAGTAAAGCAACAGGGTATCCTATTGCTAAAATTGCAGCAAAATTAGCTATAGGTTATAATTTAGATGAATTAGATAATCAGATTACAAAATCTACATCAGCCTTATTTGAGCCTACCTTAGATTACGTAGTCGTTAAGATTCCACGTTGGAATTTTGATAAATTTGAAGGTTCAGATCGTACTTTAGGTTTACAGATGAAAGCCGTTGGTGAGGTGATGTCTATTGGCCGATCATTTCAAGAAGCATTGCATAAAGCAACACAATCACTTGAGATTAAAAGAAATGGTTTAGGAGCAGACGGAAAGGGATATAAAGATTACGATACTATTATTGAAAAATTAACGCATGCAAGTTGGGATCGCGTATTTGTGATTTATGATGCTGTTGCTATGGGAATTCCGTTAAGCCGTATTCATGAAATCACAAAAATTGATATGTGGTTTTTAAAGCAGTATGAAGAATTATTTCAACTTGAAAGAGAAATTTCTCAATTCAAAATAGAAACTATTGAACGCGAATTATTACTAGAAGCGAAACAGAAAGGCTATGGTGATAGACAAATAGCACATATGTTGCGTTGTTTAGAAAGTCAGGTTTATAATAAGCGAAAAGAACTTAATATTAACCGAGTGTTTAAATTGGTAGATACTTGTGCGGCAGAATTTAAAGCACAAACACCATATTATTATTCAACTTTTGAAAGTGAGGTTGAAACAGCAGACGGAAAAGTGTATGTACAAAACGAAAGTATTGTTTCTGATAAAAAGAAAATTATTGTTTTAGGTTCTGGGCCAAACCGAATTGGGCAAGGTATTGAGTTTGATTACTGCTGTGTGCATGGTGTTTTGGCAGCAGCTGAATGTGGCTATGAAACCATAATGATTAACTGTAATCCTGAAACGGTGTCTACCGATTTTGATATCGCAGATAAATTATATTTTGAGCCTGTTTTCTGGGAGCATATCTATGATATCATTCAGCATGAGAAACCAGAAGGTGTTATTGTGCAATTAGGTGGACAAACCGCTTTAAAACTTGCTGAAAAATTAGAGCGTTATGGTATCAAAATTATGGGAACTAGTTACCAATCTTTAGATTTAGCTGAAGATAGAGGTAGTTTTTCAAACATATTAAAAGAGAACAATATTCCTTATCCAGAATTTGATGTTGCAGAATCTGCTGATGAAGCTTTAGCTATTGCAGATGTTTTAGACTTTCCAATATTGGTTAGACCTTCGTATGTATTAGGAGGACAAGGGATGAAAATTGTGATTAATAAGCAGGAATTAGAATCTCATGTTATAGATTTATTAAAATCTATTCCAGGAAATAAATTGTTATTAGATCATTATTTAGATGGCGCTATTGAAGCCGAAGCTGATGCTATTTGTGATGCCGATGGTAATGTGTATATCATTGGAATAATGGAGCATATTGAGCCTTGTGGAATTCATTCAGGTGATAGTAATGCTTTATTACCAGCTTTTAATTTAGGTGATTTGGTAATGCAACAAATTATAGATCATACACACACTATTGCTAGAGCATTAGATACTATTGGTTTAATTAATATTCAATTTGCGATAAAAGATGATGTTGTTTATATCATTGAGGCTAACCCAAGAGCTTCTCGTACAGTGCCTTTTATTGCAAAAGCTTACAAAGAACCTTATGTAAACTACGCTACTAAAGTAATGTTAGGTGAGAAAAAAGTAACAGACTTTGACTTTAAACCACAATTAGAAGGTTACGCTATAAAACAACCCGTATTTTCATTTAATAAGTTTCCAAACGTAAATAAACAATTGGGACCAGAAATGAAAAGTACGGGAGAAAGTATCTTATTTATTGATAGTTTAAAGGACGATCAGTTTTATGATTTATATGCAAGAAGAAAAATGTATTTAAGTAAGTAATTGGCATAGTTTTCGATGAAGTGTATAGTGTTATTCATTAATAATTACTAACTTAGCTATAATAAGGCCCAAATTATATGAAAAAATTACTACTCATTTTTATATCGGTATTCACTTTTAGTACTATGTCTGCAAATGCGACATGGAATGTAAATAGTGATGTTAAGTTTATAGAAAACGCTAATTATATATCTGATTTAAGTGAAAATATTGCTTTATATCAAGATGAAGGTTTTAAAATTTCACCGAATCCTTCAAAAAATAAGTTAAATATTAAATTGCCTGCGTCATCTGAAAATATGACACTCGAAGTATTTGATGTTTTAGGTAAGCGTATTCATAAAAGTACAATTACTAAATTGGAAGCTTCAGTAGATGTTTCTAATTGGAAAACTGGCGTATATCTTGTGAAAATTTCAAACGAAAAAGAATCACAAACCAAACGCTTTATCAAGCAATAAAGGAATACAAAAAACAAATAAAGAGCTGCTTCAATCTTGATAACTATCAAAAGGAAGCAGCTTTTTTTATTAAAAATCAAGTTTTACACGATAATCCTTTAATTGTTCTAAGTGTTGGTCTACATTTTTATAAAGGTTCTCTAAGTCGGCACTTCGTTTGGTATCACTATCCCGTCTAATTATAGATTTAATAAAACGCTTGGCGGCTAATTTATTAGTTAAAATTAAACCTGGAACTGTAACTGTATTTCCATCTTCATCTACAGCAACCATAATAAAATAGGAAGAATTACAGTGTTTCTTTTCGCCTGTTCTAATATTTTCAGATTCTACTCTTATACCTACAACCATAGATGATTTGCCCACATAGTTAACAGAAGCTTTCATGGTTACTAATTCGCCAACTTCAATTGGGTTTAAAAAGTTAACCTTATTAACAGAGGCCGTGACGCAATAGCTACGAGAATGTTTTGAAGCGCAAGCAAAAGCAACATTATCCATTAAACTTAAGATATAACCTCCGTGAATTTTTCCTCCAAAATTAGCATAGGATGGTTTCATTAATTCTGAAATCTGAATTCTAGAATCTTCCGTAGTTTTAAACATAATTGATAAGATTTAAGTATAGCAAACTAGTAATTATAGCAATGCCAAAACTGATTAATGTACCTATTAAAATGTATTCGGTAAGTTTTCGTTCTTTAGATGCTGTTAGGTCACCAAATCTAAAAACGGATTTTGCAGTAATTAAAAATCCTACAGCCTCCCATTGCCCGACAATAATAAAAATAAAAACAAGAAGCCGTTCTAAAACACCAATATATTGACCAGCATCTTTTAAAGACTCATTGTTTTTGGTAAGTTTAGCAATATTCCATTTAGAAAATATGGTTTTCATTATAATGGACGTGGGTTGGGTTAAAAAAGCCAAACAAAAAATTAATAAAATTAATGGATTACTTATTGTAAATGTAAAATCAAAATTATTTTCGCTAAATACTGCCGCTATTCCTACGATAGAAGTAAAATGTAACAACTGGTCTGTAAAAAAGTAAAACCGTTTGGTTTTTTTCTTTTGAAGAATGAGTTTTAAAGCATCAATGATAAAATGTGAAACACCAATACTTAAAATTAGTAGCGTATATGATGTATCCCAAAGCATAAGAAACATTAAAGCAATATGTATGGCTATATGAACGTACAGCCAAATAGATTTTAGCTTTTTTTCTTCTTTGTCTTTTACCCATTTTAAGGGCTGCAAAAAGAAATCGCCAATAAGGTGAGCAAGACTAAGTTTTAAGAGTAATACAATCATAGTTGTGCTATTTTTTGTCTGTATACGGCGTCTAAATTTAAAATTTCATCTAAATAGGCACGTTTTTGGCGCTTGCTTACTGCATCTTGACTAATACCAATAATTTTAGCTAATTCGGCTTGAATCATATTAGGATGCTCTAAACTTAGTTTTACAATTTCAGCAGAGTTAACTGTCCAATTATCCATAGCTATTAATGCTAATCTAAAATACAGGTTAATTTCTTTATTTATGGTGTTATTGCTTGTTTTTAGTTTTAGATTTTGTTTTTCCTTTTTAAGGGTTTCAAAGGTTTCTCCAGAAAATATAAACGCTTCACCATTAGATTCGCTTACAGAATGTCCTTGATAATTTTTTGTGCCTATACCAATTGACATGCGTACATCTAAACCTTTTACAGATTTTAAACAGGCTTTTATATATACAGCAGTTATAAAACTATCTTCAATAGTATGTAGCTCTAATTGAAAGCTGTCTCCTCTATAAATAGCATATAATGACGCATTATCTGATACTTTTGATAATGCAGATTTTAATGGATTAAGCCACAAGTCGTCATTGTTTGCTTGTCTTGATTTTATAATATCTCCTGTGATAATACTAATCATATTAATTACATTTACACTGTAAATATATGCCTTTATAACGGAATAATGTAATTTATGCCTTTAAAATGGAATATTTTTAATTATGCTTTTTAAGTGGAATAAATTATTAATCATCTTCTGTAGCACGTTTAATAATACTTTCAGGAAGCGCTTTCTTGGCTTTAGCACCCATTTTTTTGATTTTTTCTACACGAGAAATAAGATTACCTTTGCCATCTACTAATTTATTCATAGCAGCAGAATAGTCACTTTTAGCAGCATCAATTTTTTTACCAACACCCGTTAAATCGGTTACTAAACCTTCAAATTTATCATAGAGTGCTCCGGCTTGTTTGGCAATTTCTAAAGCATTTTGTTGTTGTTTTTCGTTATTCCACATCGTGTCAATTGTACGTAACGTCGCTAAAAGTGTAGAAGGTGTAACAATGACTATGTTTTGTTCAAAAGCTTTATTATATAATGAATTGTCGTCATTTATAGCGACTGCAAAAGCAGGTTCAATAGGAATAAACATCAATACAAAATCTGGAGATTCAATATCATATAAATCCTGATAATTTTTAGCAGAAAGCTGATCGACGTGCTTTTTTATAGAATTAACATGCGCTTTTAAAAAGATAGGACGTTGGTCTTCTTCGGCGTTTACAAACTGTTCGTAAGCAGTTAGTGACACTTTAGAATCGATAATCATTTTTTTAGAATCAGGAAGATGTAATACTACATCTGGCATTACTCGAGAACCATCTTCGCGCTGAAAATTTTGTTGTACAAAATACTCACGGTCTTTTTCTAAACCCGATTTTTCTAAGACACGTTCTAGCACTAATTCGCCCCAATTTCCTTGCGTTTTACTATCGCCTTTTAAGGCTCTTGTAAGGTTAGTCGCTTCTTTTGCCATTTGTTGATTTAGGTCTTTTAAGCCTAATAATTGCTCTTTTAAAGCCGAATGCATACTGATGCTTTCTTTTTGAGTATCTTCAACTTTCTTTTCAAATGTTTTGATTTTTTCCTCTAGCGGATTTAAAATATTCTTAATATTTTCTTTATTCTGAAGCGTAAATTTTTCGGATTTTTCATCTAAGATTTTAGAAGCCATTAATTCAAAATCCTTTCGCAATTGTTCTTGTTGTTTTGCTAATTCTTCGTCGCGTTTTAAGTTTGCTTTTTCAAGATTTTCGTATTCCGAATTACGTCTAGAAAGTTCCGTATTTAAAAAATCTTTTTCTCGTCTAATGGCTTCACGCTCACTTTCAATTTTAGAAATGGTTTCTTTTAATTCCGTTAATTGCTGTGTAAAGTATTGGTCTTGTTTTTGGTTTTCGGCTTCAGAATAGGTTTTAAATTCATTGAATTGCTGCTGAAGATTAGTATTGCGTTCTTCTAAAGTACTTTTGTCACTTTTACTTTTTAATTGCGAAAATTTAAGGCCTATAAAAGCTCCAATTCCAGCGGAAATGAAAATGGTAATAATAAGAATAATGGTATCGTTCATGTTTAAAATTGAAATTTATCAAAGATACATTTTTAGCTTGAAGAATGAAGGATTTAGTTGGAAGCTCAAAAGCATAAATTCTTTCTCTAAGTTTTGACGTTAAACTTATAAAACATGAGCTAAGATTGAATTATTCTATAAAGCACCTGGTTTTAGAGGTTGAATTTTAGAAAGTTAAGTGCTAAAAACTAAAGAAGGTAATGCTTCTAGAAACTTTAAAAACTCTTAAGTCAGAACGGCTAACTCTTAACTAACTTTCTTATATTTGATGCTTCAAAAAAATCAACATAAATGGCACTTTCACCTCTTAATGCAATTTCACCAATTGATGGTAGATACCGATCTAAAGTAGAAAAATTAAAAGATTATTTTTCAGAAGAAGCACTAATAAAATATCGTGTTTTGGTAGAAATCGAATATTTTATTGCGCTTTGTGAATTACCATTGCCACAATTAGAATCGGTTTCAAACTCTGTTTTTGAAGATTTGAGAGCTATTTATAAGAATTTTACAGCTGTTGATGCTTCTGCAATTAAGGACATTGAAAAAGTAACTAATCACGACGTAAAAGCTGTTGAGTATTTTATTAAGGAAAAATTTGAAGCATTAGGTTTATCGGCATATAAAGAGTTTATTCATTTTGGATTAACGTCTCAAGATATTAATAATACAGCAATTCCTTTAAGTATAAAGGATGCTATGAATGATGTATACGTACCTGAATACCGTTCATTATTACAAAAGATAGAAGACTTGGCAAAAGATTGGGCAGATATACCAATGTTAGCTAGAACACATGGCCAGCCAGCTTCGCCTACACGTTTAGGTAAAGAGATAGAAGTTTTTGCAGTAAGATTAAAAGAGCAGTTTAACTTATTAAACGACGTGCCTAGTGCTGCTAAATTTGGTGGAGCAACAGGTAATTTTAACGCTCATAAAGTAGCTTACCCTAATATTGATTGGAAAGCCTTTGGAACTAAATTTGTACAAGAAAAATTAGGTTTACAGCATTCATTTCCAACCACACAAATAGAGCATTACGATCATGCAGCAGCATTGTTTGATGGTTTAAAACGTATAAATACCATTATTATCGATTTAGATAGGGACATTTGGACGTATGTATCGATGGATTATTTTAAACAAAAAATTAAAGCTGGTGAAGTTGGAAGTTCAGCAATGCCACATAAAGTAAATCCAATAGATTTTGAAAATAGTGAAGGTAATTTAGGTATTGCAAATGCTATTTTTGAACACCTATCTGCAAAATTACCAATTTCTAGATTGCAACGTGATTTAACGGATAGTACGGTTTTAAGAAATGTTGGTGTGCCTTTTGGACATACACTTATAGCATTTAAATCTACAGTTAAAGGCTTAAATAAATTATTGTTGAATGAGTCTAAATTTGCTCAAGATTTAGAAAATAATTGGGCTGTGGTTGCAGAAGCGATTCAGACCATTTTAAGACGTGAAAGTTATCCTAATCCTTATGAAGCTTTAAAAGGGTTAACAAGAACTAATGAAGCGATTACCCAAACGTCTATTTCAAATTTTATTGATACCTTAGAGGTTTCTGAAGCTATTAAATCTGAATTAAAAGCTATAACACCAAGTAATTATACTGGAATCTAATTGTTTTAGACCTGTGAAATTTATACCAACAACTAAAGATAGTATTGCTTTAACAGCTGTAACCATTTTAACCTTAAGCTTGTTTGTTTCAGGTTTATTAAATGTGTTAGACTATCTTATTGTTAAAACGGTATTGCTTATAGGTTTTGTATTACTTTTTATTTTTGCTCTTGGTTATGCTTTAAAAAATGAAACCAAAAAAAATCATCCAGAAGACAAGCCTCAGGATGATTCTTATTAACATTTAAATACATACCAAATAAAATTCTATTTGGTTTGTGTCAGTGTATTCAAATTTCTTTATTTAAAAAAGTCAGTTAAACCTTTTAGGTTTGTGTCTTCAAAATTTGCGTGCTCTAAAACAGAACTTAAAGTCATAAGTTTACCAGCATTCATATTATCGCCTAGAATTCTTGCAATCATAAAGCCTTTATCTTCAATGTTTCCAAATATGATGAGTTCATCTATTTGATCTATTTCACCTAGAAATTTTACTACAAATTTTCCGTCAGTTGTATTGCCTCCACGTATTAATTCTTCGTATTTAGGATTTTTTAAAATGGTGTTTACCTTTTCTAATTCTAGCTTATATTCTGAAGCATCTGTGTCTTCTTTCATATAGGTAAGCACATTTAATTTATCTACAGAATCGTATGCTTCTTTCTGTTCTTCAGTCATGTCTACGTCTTCAACATTAACTAAACTTGTTGGGACATCAAATGAAGCAAAGCCAGGCTTTAACTCGTTATCTACGTAATAGGTTTGTAATGAAGCCTCTTGATTACAGCTGGTAAAAGCTGTAACCAAAAGCAACATTACTATTGATTTTTTGATTGATTGTTTCATGAGTTTATATTTTTGTTTTTATTATGGACTCATGCGGTTTGCGATGTGTCATTTGATTAAATGATTAAAGCTTTTAGCATGCTTATCTCATAATTTTAGTTTTTCTTTTCGCCTGCTTTCTTTAGTTGCTCTCCACCTGGAATATCCATTTGGTTAGTGATTTTTGATACTTGTCTTAAGTCTATATCGCCAGTTAAGGTCATTACTACAGTTTCAAACTCACGTTTTTTACCATTAATTTCGATATTTTGGTCTTTAGTCAATTCTTTTAAACCTGTAATAAACATTAATAATTCCTTTACATGGTTATCGTCTTTTCCTTCTTTTACGTAAAATTTTACGGTTTGGTCACCATCTTTAATACGCATAAGTTCTTCTAATGCAGATGATTTTAAATATTTTGCAACCGTTGCATTCATGTCTGCCGCTATTTTTGTATCTCCGGTAGTGAATACTTTAAAACCTGTAATATTGTTTGCCATTTCAGCATATTCTTTCATTTCTGGGTCATCTATATCTATACCCATTGTAGCTAACATTTTAAACATTTTCCCATTAAGAATAACAGAAGCTACTCCTTTTTGGTCTTCATATTTATCAAATACACTTTGACTAAATCCAGTTACTGATATAAGCATTGCTGCTACGATGACTACTATTTTTTTACTCACGGCTGTTTTATTTTTTAGGTATTCGTGAAAATTCTTTAAATTTTTCATTGTTCTTGTTTTTAAATTTTGATTTCTAATTCTTTAATAATTTGTTTGTTGTTTCACTAAATTCTGTGATGTGATTGGCTTTTTCAAGACCAACATTAAAATTTTCTGAAGCTAAGCTTAAGGTTTTTAAGCTAGAGGCTCCGTCGTTAAAATTATTTGAAAGCATTGCTAAAGCTTCTTTTGCTTCCAAATACATTTGTTGTTCCTCTGGCGAATAATCTGCTAGAGTTTTTGGCCCGCTATTCCAATTTGGAATAAAGAAACCAAGCATTAGAATAGCCACAGCTGCGACAGAAATCCATTGATACAATTTTGTTTTCTTAGTGTTTAATGGAACGTCTTTGGTGTACTGTTCTTTTTTTGATTCAGAAAAGTATTGAAACATAGGCTTGTAATGCTCTAAATGTGGTGCCACATTGTCGCTTAAGAAATACGCTTTTAATTCTGCTTCTTCCTTTAGCGTTGTTTCTGCATTGTTATACTTTTCTAGTAATGTTTCTATATTATTTAATACCATGTTGATGTGTATTAGTTAATTTTTCTCTTATTGTTTTTCGTGCTCTTGATAAATTAACGCGTATTGCGGTCTCATTCATGTCTAGCATTTTTGCTATTTCAGCAAAATCGTATTCTTCAATATCTCTTAACTGCACTATTATTTTTTGTTGTTCTGGAAGGTCTTCCATTATTTTAGAAACCCAATCCACACTGTCTTTAGCTTCAACTTGTTTTTGTAAAGACGTATTATTATCCGTGTAATTACTATGAACAATTTTTAAATTCTGTGCTTGTTTTGATTTTAAACGATCTAAGCAAAAATTCTTGGTCATGGTCATTGAAAACGCTTCTACATTTTTATAGTCACCAATCTTTGTTTTATTCTTCCATAATTTCAACAATATTTCTTGTGTAGCATCTTCTGCTTCTTCACGAGATACTAGTAATCGTTTCGCTAAACGAAAGACTTTATCTTTAAATGGCAACACGATTTCTACAAAATCAGTTTGTTTCATTATTAGTTTGATTGATTGGCGAAAACAATTATTAATTGCCTTCTACTGTTACGACGATACACTTTAGATTTTGTTACAAAGTTTTTTTATTTATAATAATGTCAGTAAATTTAGAGTTTTACATTTATATGTAAACTACTGCTATTAAAAGAAAAAATTAAATATGAAAAATTTAAAAAGTTGTTGCGAACACATCATACATGCCTGTGTCGTGAGAAAAAAAATGAAAGTTTTACTACTGGCATGTTTGGTGTTAGTTTCAGTAACCAGTTGTTTTGAAGATGCTGATGATAATATCATTAGAGCTTCTACATTAGATATTAATGACTTTGTATGGAAAGGCATGAATGCCGTTTATGTGTATAAAGATAATATTCCTGATTTAGCAAATGATCGTTTTGACTCAAGTGAAACTTATACAGAGTATCTAAACAATTTTTCTTCACCTGAAGATTTATTTGAAGACTTACTTTATTTGCCAGACGATGTTGATGAGTTTAGTAGAATTTATCCTAATTATTACGATTTAGAGCAATTACTACAAGGCACAAGTCTTAGTAATGGGATGAAATATGGTTTAGTACAATTGCCAAATGCAGCTAATGATATCATAGGCTATGTACGTTATGTTTTACCTAATTCTGATGCTGCTTCAAAAGGAATTACAAGAGGGATGATTTTTAATACAATTGATGGAACCACTTTAACCTCAAGTAACTATGGGAATTTGTTGAGTTCTACATCTTATACTGTAGGTTGGGCTAACTATGATAATAATGGAACACCCGAAACACGAACAGATGATATTATTACAAGTAATGGTGAGTCTGTGTCAATTACAAAAACAGAGTATACTGAAAACCCTATTTTAACTCACAATGTATTTAATATTGATGGGAATTCTATAGGTTATTTAATGTATAACGGCTTTAGAATAGGAGATGCCAATCTTAATGAGCTTAATGCTGTTTTTGCCGAATTTCAATCATCAGGTGTTTCTGATTTAGTTTTAGACTTACGTTATAATGGTGGAGGAAGTGTGAGTACCGCTATTTGGTTGTCATCAATGATTACTGGTCAAAATACGGGAGACATCTTTTTTAAAGAAAAATGGAATAGTGAAATTCAAGCGGCTAGAGAACAAGATGATCCAGAATCTCTTATCAACCGATTTGTAGATGAAATGGTTAAACGAAACACAAATAATGAAATAACCTATCAGCAACCTATTAATAGTTTAAATCTTAATAAGGTTTATATTATTACCACAGGAAGTAGTGCGTCTGCAAGTGAATTGGTTATTAACGGATTGTCTTCTCATATCGAAGTGGTTCAAATTGGTTCAACCACAAGAGGTAAACCTCAAGCATCAGTGACTATATATGATTCTGAAAATTTAGGTAGAGAAAATGCTAATCCAAACCATACGTATGCCATGCAACCTTTAATTTATGAAGCAGAAAATTCAGCTGGATTTTCAAGTTATTACAATGGTATTGATCCAACAGAAGGCTTTGGTATCACAGAACTCTATGAAGACCTTGGACAACTTGGTGATGTTAATGAACGCTTATTAGCAGAGGCTATTGCAGATATTACAGGTTTTGGTCGTTCAGCAATTTCTGCGCAACGACCATTAAAACATTTAGACCAAAAAAATATTGAAAATCCCTTTCTCTATGATATGGTAGATGATCGTCCTCTAAACAAAAATTTTTTACAGCCATAAAATGAAAAAGCCGCTTCTACAAAATGTAAAAGCGGCTTTTTTTTTTGCTTATTAGAAACTATAATTAATTAAAATATATTTTTGAAGCAACCACAGGTGCGTTAAAACTATTTATTAACGTATGGCTCGCTTCGTCAAAAATAAATAACTGACCTGCACTGCTGTAGTCTACTGCATCTGCAAAATACAAACGGTCATCTTTTGCAGCCATTCCATACAACGTAATAGCTCCTGTTGAAAAAAGAGGTGTTGTTGTTACAGCAGTAGCATCATCTGTTATACTTAAAACTGAATTTCCAAGGTTGTAATAAAGATTTCCATTTAAATACATCATCAATTCAGGGTGTTGTCCATCTGAAAACTCTAATGCTGTAGATACCGTATTTGTTGTCATATCTATTTTAGTAATTGCAGCCTTAGTTTCGTCTCCTGTCCAAGCTGGCTTTCCACTACTTAAAACTACTAAATCGCCATTGTCATTCACAATCATTTCATCTGGGTTATCATGTACCGTAATTGTAGTTGTTAGAGCATCTGAAGATGTATTTATCACTGAAACAATATTATTTGTACCATAAGCTCCTTTATGAGACACATATACCGAATCGTCTACAGCTAAAATTTGCTCTGGACCATTACCAACAGCTATAGTGCTGATTATCTCATTAGAAGTTAAGTCTATCACAGCTACAAAATCATCAGTTTCATCAACAGGATCTCCCCAATTAGATACATAGCCTTTACCATTTGCAAAAGCAATATATCTTGGTGTTGTTAATCCTGTAGAAATCGTCGCTAATTTTTCAAAAGTATAACGGTTAACTACAGTAATTGTACCAGCATCTACTACAATATAAGCCTTGTCATCATTAAAGCCTAAAGATTGTAAATACACACCTGTTGCTTCATTATTAACATTAAAATAAATTTGGTTTTCTGATGTCATTAAATCTTCAGAAATAAAAGAAATAGAAGACGGTCCGCCTTCGCCACTAACTATAATTCCATTTTCATAAGCACCCAAAGGTTCAGAAGATGTTGCATCATCGTCGCTAGAACATGAAACGATAAATAATGACATTGCAAAAATTGATAAAATGATTTTTTTCATTGTACTTGTTTTAAAATTTATATTGAATTTGAAAATTAAAATTACGATCTGGCATGGGTCTAAATGCCACGTTCTCGTATACGGTATTAAATAGATTGTTCACTTTTAAGCTTATATCTATTTGTTGTGAATTTGTTTTAAGGAGTTGATAATTCAATCCAAAATTGGTTAGTTGATAGGCTTCTACACTGTAAAATCTGCCAGATAAGTTTTCTGGAGTTGTATATACTTCTCCGGTGTATAAGTGCTGAAGAAATAATGACATCCGTTTGTAGGCATAAGCTAAGTTTATATTGGCTTTATGGTAAGGCACATAAATTAATTGTTTGTTGCTTTCTAAATCTTCTGAAATGTTATACGCATAATTGAATTGTAGTGATAGATGATGTTCCTTAATTTTTTTAGAAACATCTAAGCTTGCTTCTGCACCATAGTTTTGTGTTTTAGCAACGTTTTCTGGACTCCAAAATCCTGAAGTATTAGGTTTCCATTGGATAAGATCGGTGGTCTTTATATAAAAAACGTTTAGATTAAGTTTAGCATTTTTATATGTTATGTCTTGTCCTAAATCAATTTGATAAGAATTTTCGGGTACTAAATCTAAATTACCTCCAGGCTGCCAATACAAATCGTTAAATGTAGGTACACGGTAGTTTTTAGACCCATTTAATTTTAATTTATAATTGTTGGAAATCTCATAGGCTACATCAAAAGAAAACAACAACGGACTTTCAAAGCCTGAAGTTACATCCTGTCTTAAATTTAATCCATATTGCCATTTCTTATTAGGAGTATATTGAAGTAACGCCGTCGTTGAAAATTCTTTCCGGTTAGGATCACCAAAACTACTTCCACTGCCTTCGTAATAATTATAAGATACTATCGGTTTCAATTTTAAATTAGTTAATAAATCAATATCTGCCGTATAGTTAATGAGGTAAGTGTTTACCTTTCCGAAGGTATAATTCTCCGTGTTTTTATTTCCAAAATATTTAAAGTGCTCTTGTAAATGTGCTACTTTTAATTTTGAAAATGCTTTATCACCTTGACGCGACCATTCTAACATGGTTCTAAAATTTTGATCCTCGTATTTCGCTAAAGAAGGTGAACTTATGGTTCCAGAAAATTCGCGTTCTCCTAAAAACGTTTGATGATAAAGTTTTAAGACATCTTTATTGGATAAGACATAACCGGCGTTAGCATTAATACTTCCATTGTAATACGCTCCGTTTGTATTGCGTTTGTCTGTATTTAGGTATTTATAATCATTGTCAGAATCAATATAATTCAGCCCGATATTAAAAGACCATTTGTTTTTGCCATAAGACGACAAATAACTGAGATTTTTAGTGTTATAACTTCCATAAGATAAGGTTACAGTATTGTCAAAATGAGGACTAAAACTTAAGGTGTTATTTAAATGGATACTACCACCAATGGCACCACTACCATATTGAACGGATCCTCCGCCAGAACGTATCACCACATTTTTAAAATTACTCGTATTAATGGTATTAAAATCGGTTTGCCCAGTGAGTTGCGAATTAATAGAAATCCCATTCCATATCACAGCCGTTTGTGAAGCATTAGTGCCTCTAAATGATGGTGACGACACCATGCCGTAACCATTTTCTTTAAAATAGAGATTAGAATTAAAACGTAAAATATCGGTAAATGAGCTTCTATTTTGTTGAAGTAAAGAATCATTAAGCACAGTCACTTTGTAGCCATGAGCAAAGCGCTTTAATTTCACATCACTTAATACAACTTCATCCAGTTTCTGAATAGAATCAGTGGATGTTTGTGCCTTAGCAACGCTACCAAATAATAGCAATAAAAATAAGAGTACTACACGTATCATTCTGCAATCACTTTTATCCCGAAAGTTTGATTTTTTTTGTTGAATTAGGCAGGTCTCCTGACTTGCGTCTTGCTATTGGTCTTCCCATCCCTAAGTTTTAGGACAGTGACATTGAAGGTAATAACAAGCATCACACTAATGTGACTAAGCTTACAGTTGCGGGAACAGTACAAGAATGAAGAGTTCCGATTTTTAATCGTGCCTCTTTTCACTTGATTCCCTTTTAATCTAATCGGTTAACGACTAGAACCTAATTTCGGCGCAAAAATAGAATAAGTTATGAGATTAATCGTCCTTTTTCTTATTCATTTTATAGATTAAATAAATGAAGCCGATTAAAAAATGTGCAATGATTATTCCTGCAACGATATATAGTGTTAAATTTGAATCGTCTCTCATGACTGTAGTTTTAACAAAGTTAAAAATTCAATACTTAAATATTAGTTACAAAGGTTACATATGAAAATCATTAAGTTCTTAATTCTTCTGCTTATCGTTAGTGCATGTAAAAATGAAACTAAAAACGACAACAGTTTACCACAAACGAAAACAAAAGACATCGCTTTAAAATATGCTGAAGGTTTTAAAATTTCGCAATCAGATCATAGTAAAACAATAGAGATTACTAAGGCATGGCCAGAGGCAGAAAAAACATATACCTATTTATTACTTACAAAAGAACAAGCTGCAAAAACCACTTATAATAAAGCTGATTATGATGGGGTTATTATTACACCAATTACTAAAACGGTGGTGACATCTACGACTCATATTCCGGCATTGGAATTATTAGGCGTTGAAGAAACCTTAATTGGTTTTCCTAGTACAGATTATATTTCTTCAGAAAAAACTCGAAAATTAATTGATGAAGGAAAGGTTAGAGAGTTAGGAAAAAATGAAGGTATTAATACAGAAGTATTGTTAGAACTCAACCCCAATGTGGTGGTTGGTTTTGGAGTAGAAGGTGTAAACAAAACTTTTGAAGTGATTAAAAAAGCTGGTATTCCAGTGATTTATAATGGAGATTGGGCAGAATCTTCTGCTTTAGCAAAAGCAGAATGGATAAAATTCTTTGGAGTACTTTTTAATAAAGAAAAAGAGGCCGATTCTATATTTAATACCATTGAAAAAGAATATTTAGCAGCTAAAGAAATTGCAGAAAAAGCAAAAACAAATCCTACTGTTTTAAGTGGAGCTATGTACAAAGATGTGTGGTATTTGCCTAAAGGTTCTAGTCCTGAAGCTCAATTTTTAAAGGATGCTAATGTAAATTACCTTTGGAGTGAAACAACAGGAAATGGCAGTTTATCTTTAAGTTTTGAAGCGGTTTTAGTCAAAGCTAAAGATGCTGATTTGTGGTTAAGCCCTTCGTATTATGGTAGTTTAGAGCAGTTAGAAAAAGCAAACCCGCTTTATGCTAATTTTAAAGCTTTTCAAAATAAAAGTATATATACATTTGTCAATAAAAAAGGCGGAACAGGCGGAGTTTTATATTACGAATTAGGAACCGCAAGACCAGATTTAGTGTTAAAAGATTTAATTAAAATTGCGCATCCAGAATTACTCGTTGATTATACTCCTTACTTTTTTGAAAAATTAAAATAGCATTAAAGATAGGGCGACACGTTTTTGTAATAAGAGTTTAATTACAAATGTAGAGATGCTTTATTCTTTAGAATGCCAAAACAAACAAATGAAATTTAGCCATACATATTCATTTATAATTCTAATCGTAATTTTACTATGTTGCTTTGTGCTAAACATTAGTTTAGGTTCTGTAAGTATTCCATTTTCTGAAGTTTTTGGAAGTCTTTTTGGAAATATAGATAATATGACTTCGCAGGTAATTATTACAAAAGTGCGGTTGCCAAAAGCCATTACGGCAATTATGGTGGGTTCTGGTTTGGGAATTTCAGGATTGTTAATGCAAACGTTATTTAGAAACCCTTTAGCAGGTCCTTTTGTTTTAGGAATTAGTTCTGGTGCTAGTTTGGGTGTTGCTTTAGTGATTTTAGGTTCTGGACTGTTTGGCGGATTGTTTGCAACGGCTTTAATTTCTAAATGGAGTATCGTTATTGCGGCAAGTTTGGGGAGCTTTTTAGTGCTTTTAGCAGTTTTGGCAGTTTCAAGCAAAGTAAGAGATACAATGGCAATTCTTATTATAGGCTTAATGTTTGGAAGTATTACAGCAGCTGTTGTGAGTGTGCTTTCTTATTTTAGTTCGGCAGAACAATTACAACAATATATCTTTTGGGGATTTGGTAGTCTAAGTAATTTATCTTGGGAAGAGATCTTAATTTTCTTTGGCATTTATAGTCTAGGAATTATTCTAAGCGTTTTTTCTATTAAGGGGCTGAATGCTTTATTATTAGGCGATAACTACGCAAAAAGCTTAGGTTTGTCTTTGAAATCAAGTAGATTCATTATTATCTTTGCCACGAGTTTAATTGCCGGAACCATTACTGCATTTGCTGGTCCAATCGCATTTATCGGTTTGGCAATTCCACATTTAACTCGGCAAATATTTAAGACCTCAAATCATAAAATATTATTGCCTGCTGTGTTTTTATTTGGAGCTATTGTAATGCTTATTTGCGATAGTATAGCGCAAGTTCCAACAAGTGATTATATGTTACCCATTAATGCAATTACGGCTTTAGTTGGTGCACCTGTGGTAATTTGGTTATTAGTAAGACAGCGGAGAATGATGTTTTAGTTTATTTAAAACATGATAATAGAAACTGTAAATTTCTGGAAGAGAAATACAATTAAGATTAGTTTTATTGCTTTATCATTTTCAGTATTGTTAGGCTGTAAAACGTATCAGCCTACTAAAGAACTTCAAGCCGTTTTTAATCTTCAAGAGTTAAAAGATCTTGAAACTATAAGAACCTTTTTTATTAAGGATATTATGGATTTAAAGGAAGAAGATTTTCATTTAACATTTAGAAGTAAAATTGAAAGATTGGAAGCTTCGGGGTTTGCCACAATAAGTCCTAAAAAAATAAAACAATTATTTAATTCTATTTCAAAATCTACTTTTGATGAAATATGGGAAATAAAAAAACAAAAGCGAAGTAGAAACAACGAAGGCTCTTATGAGTATTTTGTGCCTAAACGAAATAGTAAATATTATGACTTTTTAAATCGTGTTACCAAACATAATTCTATGGTCAAGCAATATTATGATACCACAATAAAAGCAGGCGATTTTAATCATTCATCAATGCTAAAATACACCTCTGATAATACCTTAGATTTTGATTTAAAAAACACAAATGTCCAAATTGTAATGGCTATTCATTATATTTCAATTTGTTATGAAAATAATATTGCTAATCAATTAATCTATTAGTGTTACAATCTAAAGACAATATCATTCTTAAAGTAGAGGATTTAGCCATTGGTTACAACACCAAAAAGGTTGAAACTGTTGTTGCCTCAAACATAAATTTTGAATTAGAAAAAGGACAACTTATTGGTTTAGTAGGAGCCAATGGTATTGGTAAATCCACTTTATTGCGTACCTTAATTAAGGTACAGCCTGCTTTGTCAGGTAAAATATTGCTTAATAGTAAAGATTTAAAATCAACATCAACCATAGCGCTTGCAAAGCAATTGAGTATTGTATTAACAGAGCCTTTATTATCTAAAAATCTTTCGGTTTTTGAATTGGTTGTATTGGGAAGACATCCTTATACCAATTGGATAGGTAATCTTTCTGAAGACGATTTAACTATCGTTAATAATGCGTTAGAGTTAGTTAATATTTCTGAGTTAAAAGATAAAAAATGTTACGAGCTTAGCGATGGTCAGCTGCAAAAAGTAATGATTGCTCGTGCTTTAGCTCAAGATACAGATGTGATTGTTTTAGATGAACCAACAACACATCTCGATATGTATCATAAAGCATATATATTAAAATTGCTTCAAAAATTAACTAAGGAAACAGGTAAAACCATTCTGTTTTCATCTCATGAGATTGATTTGGCCATACAATTATGTGATACCATGATTGTAATGCAAAAGGATAAAGTCGTGTGCGATCAACCTTGTCGTTTAATTACTTTAGGGGTTTTTAATTCGCTTTTTCCAAAGGATTTAATTGTTTTTGACAATACATCAGGAAGTTTTAGAGTCTCTAAATAGTTTCAGTTTTTAACTTGGCTTTTTTGTGGCTTTGCAATAAATTTTTGTTGCTGTAGTGCTAACGTTTAATTTTTTTTAAAATCTGTTTGGCACGAGCTTTAAAACCTGAACTTTGTATCTGAAAATCACGCTCTAAAATAATTATCAATTCAGGGTGTATCCAATCATATTCAAGTCCTAGTAAGTATAGCGCATTCATAGCATAAGCTTTTGGTGCAATTTTTTGGTCACTAATCATCCAATCAAAACAAGCTTCTGTGATTTTTTCTTTATGTGTTTCTGTTAGATGGGTTTTAATTAAATGGTCCGTTTTAGAATAGTTGGCTTTAATGAGGTATTCACAAATTTTGGCAACAGGTCTAACGGCTGGATCTAAGTGAACTTTTGATATGTTTTTGGTAAATGTGTTAAGATGTGGAATAATAGCCTCTAATTTTTCACCACACATAAACTCAAAAACCCAAGCCGCTCTGCATGATATTTTATCATCTACATCAAATAAAATTTCTAAAAGAGGTGTGATTATTTCTGGGTTATCAATAACGAGATAGGCATATTTTAATCGCTTTTCGCGTGAATGATTTACATAATTTAATTCTTTATAGAGTTCTGCTTTGGTCAATAGAAAATGATTAATTTAGAAGTCTAAAATTAATTAAAAATGAAGATTCTCAAAAAAATAGGCGGTTTACTTTTAGTTGTATTTATAGTTGCTCAGTTTTTTGGGCCAGAAAAAAATGAAGGAGATCTAACTTCGGTTGCAGCTTTTTTTGAGGAGACTAATCCACCAGATGATGTAAAAATGCTTCTAAAAAATGCGTGTATAGATTGTCATAGCGATAGTACACGTTACCCATGGTATAGCCAAATAACACCTATTAATTATTGGATGGCAGATCATGTAAAACATGGTTCAAAACATTTGAATTTATCTAAATGGAACGATTATGATGATAAGAGAAAAGATCATAAACTCGAAGAATTGATTGAAATGGTTGAGGCTAGAGAAATGCCTTTAGATAGTTATACTTGGGCACATAGCGAAGCTAAATTATCGCAAGAGCAAATAGATGCCATGGTTGCTTGGGCAAAAATGGCACGTTTAAACTATGTGTTTTTAAAAGAACCTCAATAAACTAATTATATCATAAAACGTCACTGCTTTTTACTCTTACCTTTGTAGTGATACAGTTTTTTAGAATTTTCTCATGAGAAAAAAAATACTCATTATCGGTTTTGTTTGGCCAGAGCCTAAAAGCTCTGCGGCAGGTAGTCGTATGTTGCAATTGATTGCTCAATTTCAAAAACAAGGCTATGAGGTAACGTTTTGCTCGGCAGCTAAAACGTCTGCTAATACATTCGATTTAAGTCGTATTAATGTTGAAATAAAACCAATTCTATTAAATGATTCGTCTTTTGATGCCTTTGTAAGAGCCCTAAATCCCAATATTGTATTGTTTGATCGTTTTATGACTGAAGAGCAATATGGATGGCGTGTTTTAGAACAATGCCCAAATGCTCTTAGGATTTTAGATACCGAAGATTTTCATGGTTTAAGAAAAGCTAGGGAAGTAGCATTAAAGCAAAATAAAGCTGTTGGCTTAGAGCATTTACAAAACGATACTACTAAGCGTGAAATTGCGAGTATTTACCGTTGCGATTTAAGTTTAATGATTTCTGAAGTAGAGATTGAAATTCTAACGCAACAGTTTAAAATTGACAAAAGTTTACTTTATTATTTACCGTTTTTATTAGATCCTATTTCTAAAGTTGAAATTAATCAGTTGCCAACATTTGAAGAACGCCAACATTTTATAACCATTGGTAATTTTATTCACGCTCCAAACTATGATGCTGTTTTGTATTTAAAACAAACTATTTGGCCGTTAATAAGGAAGCAATTACCAACGGCAGAGCTTCATATTTATGGCGCTTATGCATCTCAAAAAGTAACACAGCTTAATAAACCAAAAGAAGGTTTTTTTATTAAAGGCTTTGCTGAAGATGTCAATGAAGTGATGCAAAAAGCTAGAGTTTGTTTGGCTTCATTACGTTTTGGTGCAGGATTAAAAGGAAAACTAATAGATGCTATGAAAAATGGGACTCCTTGTGTAATGACAAGCATTGCTGCCGAAGGTATGTTTGGCGATTTAGATGAGAATGGATTTATAGTAGATCGTCCTGATGCTTTTGCAGAAAGAGCAATAGACTTATATTCTAATTCTGAGATATGGCATACGAAACAGCAAAATGGATTTACAATTTTAAATCAACGGTTTAATAAGGAGAATTTAGAAGAAGGATTGAAATCTAAGATAGAAACGCTTTCTATTAATATAAGTGGGCATCGAGAAAATAACTTTATAGGACAATTATTTATGCATCAATCTATGCAAAGCACTAAATATATGAGCAAATGGATTGAAGCTAAGAATGGTTAATTTTTATTTGTTTTTGCCTTTTTTCTATTGTAGAACGTCAAATAGTTTTTTAAAGTTTAGAGGAAATTCATCTTTAATATAAAAGGCTTCGTTTGTAAATGGGTGTGTAAATTTTAAAGAATAGGCGTGGAGGTATAAACCTTTTCCATTTAAAATAAGTGGTTTCTTTCCGTAATCTTTATCCCCTAAAATAGGGTTTCCTATACCAGATAAATGCTTCCGTAATTGATGTCGTCGTCCAGTAAAAGGTTCTAATTCAACGAGATTGAGTTGTTCAAATCTTTGAGAAGAAACGGTTTGATGTACTTTGTAGTTAGATTTACAGGGTTTTTCATCAACTTCAGTTGTAATACTACCTTCGGTTTTCATTTTACCAATCGTAACGGCATAGTAGGTTTTCTTAATCGTTCTATCTTCAAATAATTTATTTAAAGCGCGAATGCTGCTGCTTGTTTTTCCTATTAATAAAATACCTGTGGTTGCAAAATCTAAGCGATGAACAGGTTGTGGTTGTGTAGCATCTTCTAAAGGACTTGGTTTTAGATTTTGAATTAATGCATTGGCAATAGTTTTAAAGTGATTGCCACTAACTAAAATTCCACCTGGTTTATGGATAACAGCTAAATAATCATCCTCAAATAAAACAGTCAGTTTAAATATTAATCTCTTCTTTGGAGGCTCATTTTTAGGAACGGATAGTGTAATTGTTTCACCACCATTTATATATGTTGCAGAAGTGGCAGTAACACCATTAACAGAAATATAATTTTTTTTTAGAGCTTTTTTTAAAGCTGATTTTGTGGGAAATGCATTAAAAATTCCAACACCATATTCTTGAAGACGAATAGAAGCACAGCGTTTGGGTACAATATGTGATTCAGTGGTTTTGATAATCTTATATTGTTGTGTTTAAAGTATGTTACTTATTTAGATAAGTTATGATATGTTTATTTACGAGTTTTTAAATTGCCAAAGAATAAAGCTGTTAAAAGCAATCCTATTCCAATACCTATAGTAGACCCTTTACCTAAATCCGTTAAATGTATGTAATGAGACAGTGTTTGAGAAACAGCAATCATAAATATTCCAATAGATAAAAGTATCAATGTTTTTTTCTTCGTTATTGTTTTCATTTATGTGTGGTTTTGAAATATTAGTAATTCAAAATTAAAATTTGTTACACTGGTACAAAAGTGTTTAGTGCAATTGTTCGAAGTTAACTGAAAATGTTAGCTGTTGCAAGTTCAATAGATTAAAACTAGGACATAAAAAAAAGCCATTATTTAATAATGACTTTTTTGTGAAAATGAACAGAACTATTAATCAAATAGTACTTTATGAGATAGTTTTTTTTAACTATTTTCTAAAAACGCCTTAATTATAGAGGGTTGCTCTATTTTAATAGTAGATGTTCAAATAAGCGTAATCAATTTTCCTTTTTCAATTTATTGTTTATAGTATTTATTTTTGAAAATCTTCTATTTTCAAATTATTATTAAACGTAATATTAGTCCAATTAACGTGTATCCATGGTAGTTCTGTTACTTCAGCATTCCAATTAGACTTTTTGTACTTTCGTTTGGTTGGAATTAAAATACCATCAATTTTTTCGTATTCCAATCGCATTAAATTAGGAGTTTCCATAGCTCCAAAATCTGCAACAGTAAAAAGAAATTGATCTACTAATTGCGTTTTTTTATTGATATAGATTTGGTAAATATCTGTAGGTTTATCGTTTTCTGAAGTAAAAGATACTTTTACAATATCGTAATCTTTTTCATCTATTTTGATATCACCTAGATAGTCATATTGTAATCCAGGGTCTAAAAGTTTGGGCATCATAGCAAACCAATAAAAATTTGTTGGTCTGTTAAAAGCTACACGCTTCAAATAGGTGGTGTCGTTTAGTATGGTTTTATTATGTTTTAGCCAAAACTCTTTACCATCATAACCTTGTTCAATTAATCCTTCGAGATTAGGAAGAGTTCTTTCGTGTTGTGTATAAGCACCGTAAGATAACTCACCGTTAAAGATGTATTTTTCAGTACTCACATCTTTTTTTCCATCTGGAGTTTGGTAGGTGTAGGTGTAAACCACATCTTTTTTATTGAGAAGTGTTTGGTAATTCCCTGTTTTTTGAGTGAGGTTATAAACTAATTCATGTCCTTTATTCTCAAATGTTTTGTTTGCTTTTTCTGTTTTAGTTTCGGGTTTTTTAGCTTCAGTTTCTGTTTTTGAACTGTTAGTATTACAAGCGCTTAAAATTAAGCAGGTCATAATTGTTAGTGTGTAGATTTTCATTAGGTATGTTTTGTTCTAGTGGTTGTTTTAATAAAATATTTTAAGGGATTGTAAATTTGTTAAAGCTTTTAAATATTACACCAATGCACCATTGGCACCAATAACTTGACCAGAGATCCATTTAGAATCGTCACTAGCTAAAAATAAGACAACTTTTGCTATGTCTAAAGGCTGTGCAAGTCTGTTAAAGGCATTCATATTACTAAGTTTGTCAATAAATTCTTGTGATTTACCTTTCATAAAAAGTTCTGTTTCAGTAGCGCCAGGAGCAAGAGCATTTACAGATATTCCTCTGCCAATTTCTTTAGAAAAGACACGTGTCATTTGTTCAACAGCAGCTTTTGAAGCTGAATACAATGCGTAAGTAGGAAACATTAGTTTTACCGTACTTGAAGAAATATTAATGATATTTCCGTTGTCTGATAACTTGTGATATGCTTCTTGTAAAGTATTAAAGATGCCTTTTACATTAATATCAAACTGTTTTGAAAAATCGTCTTCTGTGTTATCTTTTAATTGTTTTGAAATCATAACACCAGCATTATTTACTAATACATCTACTTTGCCATAAGTTGAAATGGTTTTATCAAATAATTCTGTGACGTCTATTTTACGGCTAACATCGGCTTTAATTGCGATTGCTGATCCGTTATTTTTGGTAATTGTATCTACCGTTTCTTTAGCTTCTTTAGAGCTATTGGAATAATTCACAACAACTTTAGCACCATTTTTAGCTAATTGAATAGCAATCTCTTTACCGATGCCTCTTGAAGCACCTGTTACGATGATAACTTTATTTTCTAGGGTCATTGTTATTTTATTTTAGAGCGATTAATTGTTCCGCTATTAATTTTAAATTAGGTTCGTTAATTTCTGGTGTTGGTGCTAAAGGATATAATTGTGCTCCTGGTCTGCTAACAAAAGCACCTCTCCATCCTGCCCAAATGGCACCTGCAATATCCCAACCATGAGCTGCAACTAATAAACATTCGCTTGGTTTAATTTTCATTTTTCGAGCTGCCCAATCGTAAGCATCAGAATGCGGTTTAAATTTGCCCATGTCTTCAATGCTTAAGCGTTCTTCAAAATAATCTAATAATCCAGAATTTTTAAATTGTGTTTCTACACCTTTATTAGAAGAGTTTGTAAACGATACTAATTTATAACCGGCGCGCTTTAATTCATCTAAAGCTTGTTTGACTTCAGGGTGTGCAGGCAGTGAGCGTATTGGTCCTAATATAGCTTCTCTTGCATCGCCTTCAGAAATTGTAATTCCATGGTTTGCTGCAACCATTTGTAAAGCTGCTGCTCCCACAATTCCAAAGTCATTATATTGTCTTCCTACTGTTTCAACTAATGAATATTGTAGCATAGTAGTAAACCATAATGGTAATAAATCACTTCTATTACCTAAAACCTTACCTACACTTTCTTTCATTGCCGTAAGATCTAGTAATGTTTCATTGACGTCAAAGAATAAGACTTTAGGGCGAGTTAAATTTTTGGGTGTTACATTTTGATCTTCAGTATTGGCCGAAAACCCAAATTGTGGAATGGTGGCTCCTGCTAAACCTAAAATTGCAGATTTTTTAATAAAATTTCTTCTGTTGTTTGTGGCCATGTTTTTTTTCTTTTTTTCTTCTTCTTTTATAAACATACTATGTAGTATGTTTGGTAATTAAGCTTTTAATTGGTCGATATATAGTTGTAGTCCCAAAATATAATCGTCTAAAATATCATCATCATTATATAGTTTTCTAATACCTCTGATGCCTTCAAAAGCGCTGATTAAATAAATAGCAATGGCATTGTTTGCGTATTTTTTATTGATTGTGTTTTCCTTTTTTCCTCTTTCTATTAAATGAATTAAAGCAGCCTTCCATTCTTCAATAATTCGCTTTAAAGCGATTTGATAAGCTTCTTCTTCATCAGCAATTTCATTAATAAAGTTATTCATTGGGCAGCCGTGCTGCTTATCAAACAATGAAAATGATTTTAATCGTCTTGAAAATGTATCTTCTAAAATTTCTAAAGCATTTCCATCCTGATACAATGGCGTAATCATACCGTCATAAACTCGCTTTTGTATTTTAGAACTAATAACTTCTACACCGAGTTCTTTTTTGTTTTTATAATGATGGTAGAAAGCACCTTTGGTAAGATTAGTTGCTTTCATGATCTTGTCAATACTAGTCGTTTTAAACCCGTTTCTATAGAACAATTTAAAAGACTCGTTAAGAATTACTTGTTTGGTGAGTTCGGATTTTTGTTTTTGTTCCATAGCACAAATATATATAAAAAATACTAGTTAGTATGTTTTTTTTGTTTGACTATAGAATTACTCATAGATTATTGTATGTTTAATAACAACTTATATCATTAATCTAGAAGTGAAGTTTTGGGTGAAAACTTTTATTTACTTTAAAAGCTCTATGAGTTCTTTTGTTCCTTCGGTTGCAGATTTGGCAATGACAGTAACTCTGCTATTATTTGTTATGGCTGGTTTTGGGTCAATGTAATAAATAGTAGTGTTTGGCTGTACATAATCTATTAGGCTTGCAGCAGGATAAACTTGCATGCTTGTGCCAATAATGATAAGAATATCTGCGGTATAGCATATATTAATAGCAGTTTCAATTTCGGGAACTGCTTCACCAAACCAGACGATATGCGGACGTAATTGATATCCTTTATCGCACATATCTCCAAGATTAATGTCTTCTGTGCATTCTCTGATATCATTTGGGTTTCCTGTACTTCTTACTTTTCGTAATTCTCCATGAAGGTGAACAACATTAGTACTGCCGGCACGTTCATGCAAGTCGTCTACATTTTGGGTAATTATGGTGACTTTGTAATCGTTTTCAAGGGTAACTAAATCGTTATGTGCTTGGTTAGGCTTTACTTCTTTTAATTGTTGTCGCCTTTGGTTGTAGAAGTTAAGAACTAATTCTGGGTTGCGTGTAAAGCCTTCAGGTGAAGCCACTTCCATAACATCATGTCCTTCCCAAAGGCCATCTGCATCTCTAAAAGTTTTTATACCGCTTTCGGCACTTATTCCTGCTCCTGTTAATACTACAATATGTTTCATTGTATAAAAATACAAGTTTTCTATTATTGTTAAGACCTAGGTCTGGGCAATTTGTTTGTTTTTGAGTTTTTGCAATAGTGCAGCTAGAGGTTGTGTTGTCATTCGTTTAAATGACTGTTAGATTTCAATTTCATTTTCCTATTTTTGAATTATGCAAGACTTAAAACTTTTAGAATACTTAGAAACGTTTTTAACCGAAAATAGAAGTGAACGTTTTAAAAAAGTATTACCATTTCGTACCAAACATTTTACTGTTGCAACAGAAGATGTGTATCAATTACATAATACAAGTGCTGTAATGCGATCGTGTGATGTGTTTGGGATACAGGAATTAAATATTGTAGAAGAAGTTAATTCTAAAAGTATAGATCGCGAAATAGCGATGGGAGCTCAAAAATGGGTAGATCTTAATCGGTATACTTCTACTACAGATTGTATAAAAGATTTAAAGGCAAATGGCTATCAGATTGTGGCAACAACTCCACATATTGACGATTGCGAGTTAATAGATTTTGATATTAAAAAGAAGTCTTGTTTTTTCTTTGGAAGGGAAACCGAAGGTTTATCTCAGCAAGTAATTAATCAAGCCGATTGTTTTCTTAAAATTCCGATGGTTGGTTTTACCGAAAGTCTAAATATTTCAGTTTCGGCAGCGATAATACTTCAGCATGTTACAGCACAATTGCGAAAATCTGAAATAGATTGGCAATTGACTGAAGACGAAGTTATAGAAAAACGTTTTGATTGGATTAAGAAAACGATTAAGGATTATGATGCTATTGTTGAGCGGTTTTATGCCAAGAAATCCTAGGGCTGTAACTACATTTGTTATGCGCTAGTATTAATGGAAGCGAGATTGTTATTGCTGAGCAGTAGAGTAAATTAATTGAGTATAAGCCTTTGTGCTTCGGCTTTATAAGCGTTTTAAATAGGTGATAAGGGTATAAAATGAGTGCTCAAAAAGTTTAGTTTTTCTTAGCACTTGAACGATCTTTACTACGCTTAATTACTTTGTATTCTTCATAACATTCACTAATGGCATCTAAAATTTGAAGGTCATTAGCTGTGTTTATAAAATCTTTAGAGTAATTACATTGGTTCACTATTTCGTCTAAATCGAATTTAGTCACTTGTAATAAAACAAGTAGCATTTCTCTGTCAAAGCGCTTTGCTAATTGATTTCTAATCTCATCATTCTCCTTCATTTTCTTTAACTTATGCATCTCATTAGGTTTTCGGCCAAACATATTGTATAAGAAATCTGCTGGATTAAAAATAGCACCTAAAACTTTGGTTGCAATATTAGGTTTGCCAGCTTCGTAACCTTGGCCAGGTAAACCAGAAATACGATAACGGTTATTAGAGGTTACAGGAACTTGTTTCATATCTACCACTAAGTAACCTGTTAATTCAAGTTGCTTTACAGTAACTTCTTCTAACGCTAAAGCGAGTTCTGTCATTTGGATTTTGGTGTCTCCAAATTTTAACCAGTCATTGGTAACTCTAACTTTAATAGATTTATAACCTAAGTAAGATAAATGTAATGTATCGTTAACTTTTGCTTTTATTTCAAATACTCCATCATCGTTTGTTGCAGTTCCTATAACTTGATTGATGTTTACAATATTTGCTTCGCTTAAAGGTAGTTCTGTAGAGGCACTAACAATTGTACCTTTTACTTTAGTAGGCGTTGTTGTGGCTGTGCTGTCTTGACTATAGCTGTTAACTGTAGTTAAGCATAAAAATAGAATTAATAAATGGCGCATGTACTTGTGTTACGCAGTAAAGGTAATAAACTAAACGGATTTAACATATTGCACATTTATTTTTGACTTAATATTAACTTTTTAGAAGTTGATTGTTGATTTGTAATTTATCATAAAAAAAACCAAAACCTAAAGTAATGCTTTAAGTTTTGGTTTGAGTTTATTGTATTTAGATAACTTAATCTCTTCGTCTAGAACGTCTTGGTCTGTCTGAAACAGATCCGCTAGATTCTGATCGTCTATCTCCTTTTGAATCGTTAAAACTTCGATCTCCTCTGTCTTTTCTTGTATCGTCAGATCGTCTGCTGCGTCTATCTCCTCCAGAAGGACGTCTATCACTAGAAGAACGTCTGTCTCCTCTTGGTTTATCGTCACGTCTACGACTTCCGCCAGAACGTCTATCGTTGCCACCACGACCTCTTCCGCCGCTTCTGCCACCACGACTTCTGCCTTTGTCTTCACTAACTTCTACATTAACAAAACGACCTTCGTGTTTAAAATCTGTAAAAAAGGCTAAGACTTTTTCTTGTAATGCTTTTTCGGTATTAAAGAAAGAAAAGCTATCCTTAACATCAACTTTAAAGACATCGTCACGTCCTAATTCTAATTGTTCTTTTAAGAAATCTTTCAATTTCATCCAGTCAAAACCATCTTTACTACCAACGTTAATAAAATAACGAGAGTCGTTAGATTGCTTGCCGTAATCACGTCCGCCATCTCTATCGCTTCCACGAGATTCTACAACACCTAAATCTTTCGATTTTTGATAGTAGTTAAAGAAACGGTTAAATTCTACAGAGAAAAATTTCTTAATTAATTCATCTTTATCAGTATCTGCGAATAGTTCGTTGATGCTTTCTAGATGCTTATCAATTTCATGATTTGTTTCTGTTGTGTGAATTTTATTCGCTAAAGACATTAATTGTACTTCAACAATATCACTTCCAGAAGGAATTTCTTTTTTATCGAAATCTTTCTTAATAATACGTTCTATACTTTTTATCTTTCTCACTTCACTTTTAGAAACAATAACCATAGACACTCCTGTTTTACCAGCACGTCCTGTTCTACCAGATCGGTGTGTATAGGTTTCTATTTCATCAGGAAGTTGATAATTAATAACGTGTGTTATATCATCGACATCAATACCACGTGCAGCAACATCTGTTGCAACTAACATCTGTATTTGTTGATTTCTAAAAGATTTCATGACCAAATCTCTTTGGTTCTGACTTAAATCTCCGTGTAATGCACCTGCAGAGTAACCATCTTCAATTAAGTTTTCGGCTACTTTTTGTGTGTCTCTTTTTGTACGACAGAAAATTACAGAAAAAATATCTGGATTAGCATCTGCCAAACGTTTTAAGGCTTGGTAACGATCTCTAGCGTTTACTAAATAGTATTCGTGCGTTACGTTGCTTGTGCTTTCATTTTTATTACCTACAGTAATTTCTGTAGGGTTGTACATGAATTTCTTTGCAATGGTTGCCACTTCTTTTGGCATTGTTGCAGAAAATAACCATGTGTTTTTGTCTTCAGGTGTATGAGAGAGAATATCAGTAATATCTTCCTTAAATCCCATGTTTAGCATTTCATCAGCCTCATCTAAAACGCTGTATTGTATTTTAGAAATATCAACCATTCTACGGCTAATCATGTCTTTCATACGACCTGGTGTTGCCACAATAATTTGTGCGCCACGTTTTACGGCTCTTGCTTGATCAGAAATACTAGATCCACCATAAATAGCAACTACATTTAAGCCTTTGCAATATTTACCGTAAAGTTTAAGTTCGTTGGTGATTTGTAAACAAAGTTCACGAGTAGGAGATAAGATAAGACCTTGTGTGGTTCTACTATCAATATCTATTTTTTGCAACATCGGAAATCCGAAAGCTGCGGTTTTCCCTGTACCAGTTTGTGCCAAAGCAACTAAGTCTTTGTCTTCTTCTAATAATAAAGGGATTGCTTTTGCTTGTACTTCACTTGGTTTTTCAAAACCTAAGTCTGTAATAGCTTTGATAAGGTCTTCATTAAGACCTAATTCTTGGAATGTGCTCATTCTTGAGTATATGTATTCGATTATATTCTTTTGGTGTTACAAAAGAAGCGAATCGACATACTAAACACTTAAACTTCTAGGTAACACATCCTCACTCTGAGGAATATACAAAATCCAATCATGGATTTTTTGCAAGGTGCAAAGCTACAACAATTAATTGGATAATCAACTTTTGTTGCTTTTATGTTTGGTAATGTGTTTTAATTCAGTATGTTATTTTGGTTGAGAAGGGGGCGCACTCGATAATGATTAATGATAAGGTTTTTACAAACCGTTGTTTTGTATTAGTTTTTTAAAAACTCTACCAGTTTAGAAACTGCCTTTCCTCGATGGCCTATTTTATTTTTTTCTTCCAAAGAAATTTCAGCAAATGTTTTGTCATAACCATTGGCTTTAAAGACGGGATCGTATCCAAAACCTCCATCGCCATGTTTTTGAGTTGTAATAATACCTTTGCAAATTCCAGTAAACGTATGTAGTTTGCCATTAAGATGTAATGCTATGACGGTTTTAAACTGTGCATTACGGTTGGTTTTATGTTTAAGTTCTGTAAGTAATTTTTTAGTGTTATCTTCAGCATTGCGTTGCGGACCAGCATAACGTGCTGAAAATACGCCTGGCTCACCGTTTAAAGCGTCGACTTCTAAACCTGTGTCATCAGCAAAACAATCGTAACCATAATGGTTTTTTAGGTATTCGGCTTTTTGTATGGCATTACCTTCAATTGTAGGTTGGGTTTCTGGGATATCTTCATCACAAGCAATATCTTTTAAACTTAAAAGTTTAATGTGTTGTGGTAACATACTTTGAACCTCTTTGAGTTTATTTAAGTTATTAGTTGCGAAAACAAGTTGCATATGATGGTCTTATTTAATGTAATTTAGCTTTTGTAAAAATAGAAATCTATTTTAATCTCATTTGTCAAAATAAAACATTTTAACATCACTGTAATGATAAGGCTTTATTTACTTTTAGTTTTTTGTTTCAGTTTCTTGGCTCTAAACGCACAAGATATTGAGGATTTAGATTCTTTACTTATTGATAGAGATATTGAAAATTATTCTATTCGTGTGTTTTCCAATTTTAAAGTTAATAAATTCAGTATAAAAGATGATGATTCTAAAGTAAAGTTTGTGCCCAATAATAGATATGGTTTGGGTGTCGGTTTTGCAAATAGTAAAGTTATAGTTGATATTGCATTTAATATTAAAAATTCAAATAAAGAAGAAACAAAAAAGTTTGATCTACAAGGAACTACTATTTTAAAGGATCAATACTACGTCAATGTTTATGCACAAACCTACAGGGGGTTTAATGTAAAAAATGATTTTGATGAACCTACGACTTTTAGAAGTGATATACGTTCTGTAAGTATTGGTTTAAATTATTTATACACTTTTGATGATATAGAGTTTTCTTATGCGCTTTTGAAGGCCGGTTTGTTTGAAAAACGAAATAAAGATATCTATATAACAGGAGGAATAGGGGCTTTTGGAGGTTTTGATTACTTTTCTGCAAATTCTAGTGTTTTAGATGAATCAACAAGTCCTTATTTTAATGACCGTGGAAATATTAAAAGGTACCAAGGTCTTGCATTTGGAGTTTTAGGCGGACTCATTTCTTATTTCAAACTTCCAGAGGATATTACGGCAACTGTTAATGTAATGCCAGGAATAGGTCTAGTGAGTAAAAAAATCACAACACAAGACGAAAGTTATATGCCCTCTAGTCCAATGTTATATAAATTAGACTTTCTAATAGGTTTAAGTTATAATTTTAAACAGTTTTATGTTAGTTTAACTTACAGTAATGGTTCTTATAATACAGATTTTGATTATGGGAATAATTACGGATTAAACCTTACTAAAGCGAAACTAGCTGTGGGTTATAAGTTTAAGCAAAAAGGGTAAGCCTTAAATGATACAACCGGAATTTATTTGCTCTATTTATAGTTGTTTTTGACAGGATAAATTAAAAAAATTATAAATTTATTATGATAATTATCAGTCGTAGAATTGACTAAATCTTGTATCTTAGTGAAAAGAATAATTCATTAAAACAAGATAGATTATGACGGTAAATTTTCAATATGTAAACATTGATGCAAGCGAGACACTTTCAGCATTAACAACAGAAAAATTAGAAAAATTGGCTAATAAATTCGAGTTTCTAATTTCAGCTCAAGTATATTTTAAACATGATGAAAAAGATCATGAAACGGGTAAGATTTGTAATATAGAGTTAAGCTTGCCTGGTCCACGTATTTTTGCGAAATCGAACGAGAAAAATTATGAAATGGCAATGAATGAAACGATTAACGATTTAACAAGACAACTTAAAAAACGTAAAGAAGTTTATAAAACACACTAATTGAAAAACGTTTCGACGTTTAATACCAGAGGGTTTATAGTTTTTAGCGATGATGATAGGGTTCATTTCTAAGGATTGTAAACCCTCTGTACAATTGTTCTATAAAGAACAAACGTACCATTTGATGCGAAAATGTCATTTTAGATAAGCTTAATTTTCCGTTAGCTCTAAGGTAAACGGCATCCGAAAATCCATAAGGTCCACCAATAACAAAGATTAAGGTTTTTATTCCAGAATTCATATGTTTTTGTAAGTAATTCGAAAACGCTACGGAATCTAATTGTTTCCCATTTTCATCTAACAAAATTAAAACATCAGAAGTTTGCGTTTTTGCTAAAATTAATTCGCCTTCTTTTTCCTTTTGTTGTGCTTCAGATAAATTTTTAACCTTTTTTAAATCTGGAATAATATCAAACTCAAATTTTATATAATGCCCTAAACGTTTTGAATAATCAGCAATTAAAGCAATTAAGTTTTTATTGTCGGTTTTGCCTATGGCTATAAGTTTTATTTGCATTGTAGTGTCTGGTCGAGCGCAGTCGAGACCTGGTTTAATGACCTCTCGACTGCGCTCGAGGTGGCAAAATCTGCCTAATTGAATTTCAAATTTAAGGATTTAAAAGCATTCAAAAAGTTTGTCCCTTTATAATTTGACATTTACTTTTTGATATTTTTTACCTTTCAATTCCTATTTTTACAACAAATATGTATTCAGATGATTTCAAAAGCACAGTTTGATAAAGAAATAGAGTTGATAATAGCTAATGCCATTAGAGAAGATGTTGGTGATGGCGACCATAGTTCTTTAGCATGTATTCCTGCTTCTGCTCAAGGAAAAGCTAAATTACTAGTAAAAGACAAAGGTATTATTGCTGGAGTTGAATTTGCAAAGCAAGTTTTTGCCTATGTTGATGAGAACATGAAAGTAGAGACATTAATTGAAGATGGTCAAAAAGTAAAACATGGAGATATTGTGTTTTATGTAGAAGGTGCATCGCAATCTATTCTTAAAGCAGAGCGTTTAGTGTTGAATGCTATGCAACGTATGAGTGCCATAGCTACAAAAACTAGAGAATTTGTAGATTTATTAGAAGGTACAGGAACAAAAATTTTAGATACTCGAAAAACCACTCCAGGTATTAGAGCTTTAGAAAAATGGGCTGTAAAAATTGGAGGTGGAGAAAATCATAGATTTGCCTTATACGATATGATTATGTTAAAAGATAACCATATTGATTTTGCAGGTGGAGTTGCAAAAGCAATTAACCAAACTAAGCAATATCTAAAAGATACAAATCGTGATTTAAAAATTATTGTTGAGGCTAGAAATTTAGAAGAAATTAAAGAAATATTAGATTGTGGTGGTGTTTACCGAATTCTGATTGATAACTTTAATTATGAAGATACTCGTAAAGCTGTAAAGCTAATTGGAAACCAATGTTTAACAGAGTCTTCTGGAGGAATTAATGAAAATACAGTTAGAAAATATGCAGAATGTGGTGTCGATTTTATTTCATCTGGTGCCTTGACGCATTCGGTATATAATAAAGATTTGAGTCTAAAAGCGGTTTAAGGATTTGTAATTTCAATCTCAGTATTTAATCCTTTTTTATAAAATTATAAAGCTAAAGGCTAAGCGCCAAATTATGTCTAAATCCACAGAAGATAAATTAAATAAAATTCCAGTCCTGAATTTAATTGTGCGCTTTTTTAAGCAGATTAAATTACCTGGATTTGAAGGTTTGTCTGTATACGATTTGTTAGAACTTTATATAAAAGGTATTATTAATGGCGCACTAACAACTAGAGCTAGTGCTATTGCTTTTAGCTTTTTTACAGCTATTTTTCCATTTTTACTTTTTGTAATTATCATTATACCACATATTCCTATTGATGGATTTAGAGGCGATTTCTTAGATTTTTTAAATTCTATATTACCACCGCAAACTTCAGAGTTTTTTATAGATAGTATTTTTCAAGATATGAGTAGCAATACCAGTGGAGGTTTAATCTCTTCTATATTTTTACTGTCTATTTTTCTAATGGCAAATGGGGTAAATGCTGTTTTTTCAGGTTTTGAAACGTCTTATCATAAACAATTGTATCGAAATATATTTAAGCAATATATCTATGCTATTGGTGTAGCATTAATTCTCGCGTTTCTTTTGTTGTTAACTGTTGCGGTGTTTGGGTATTTTCAGATTTATGTGATTAAACCTTTGTATGAAGGATTAAGCGGTCATGCCATTACCGAAGGTGATAAAGGTGTAGGTTGGATTATCTTTGCAAAGTACTTGTTTTTTGTTTTAATGACCTATTTAGCAACGGCTACATTATATTATTTTGGAACTAAAGAAGGAAAGGCATCTAAATTCTTTTCCGTTGGAGCGTTACTTACAACTTTACTCATAATGTTAACATCCTTTTTGTTTGGGATTTATATAGAAAACTTTTCGCAGTACAATGAGCTTTATGGTTCTATTGGAGCTCTATTAATTTTATTGCTTTATTTATGGCTTAACTCTAATATTTTACTTTTAGGTTATGAATTAAATGCATCACTTCAATTTTTAAGAAAGCATCCAAGAGCAAAAAAAGAAATTAAACAAAAGGATTTTGAAAGCTTGATTAAGTAAAATGTTTCAAAAATTCATCTTTGCGTCTTACCGAAATTGGAACTTGTGCGTCATTAGACATTAGTACATAACTCTGTTTGCCTTTATAGTATTTTTTAACGTGATCTATATTTATTAAATGTGATTTATGAGTTTTAAAAAATGCATTGTCACCTAATAAATCCTCGTAGAATTTTATAGGTTTTGAGACCATTGATTTACCTTCTTTTGTGAAAATATGTGTGTAACTAGTGTCGGCTTCTAAATGAATAATATCTTCAACTTTTAAAGTTTCAAATCCTGTTAATGAGGGAATGGTAATAACTTTCTTTTGGTCTGGTTTTAGGTTTTTAAACAAATTTTGAAGTTGCTGTCCCATATTTTGATGTAATAAATCTGCTTTTAAACGTGTAATAGCATGATTAAAATCGTCAGAATCTATAGGTTTTAATAAATAATCGAACGCGCTAAATTTGAAGGCTTTAATAGCGTAATTGTCAAAAGCGGTCGTAAATATTATTTTAAAGTTTACATCATTTAATTCTTGTAAAAAATCAAATCCTGTTTTATCGTGAATTTTAATATCTAAAAACACCAAATCGGGTTGTAATTGTGGTACCATTTTTAGAGCGTCATCTACGGTGTCAATTACAGCAAGTATATTAAACGTGTTTGGGAGTTGTTTGGTAAGGCTTAAAATACGGTCTGAGCAATGAGCTTCATCATCTATGATTATCGTTTTTATCATGCTAAAATGCCAGTTCTATTGGTAGTGAAACATCTATTCTTGTGCCTTCGGTTTTATCAATAATTTCAACAGTGCCATTGGTGTTTTTGAGTTTGTTAATTATTTCAATCCTGCTTTTGGTAATTGCCATTCCCATAGATTTATTATTAGTTGAAGTGGCTTTTTTACGACCAATACCATTATCGTCAACACTACAAATAAGCATGTTTTTTTCTGTTTTAAAGGAAATGTTTATAAGTCCAACACCCTCTTTTTGTGCTAAACCATGAATAATACTATTTTCAATAAACGGTTGGAGAATCATTGGTGGTACTAAAATGTTTTCAGCATCAAGGTTAGGATCTATAGTAATAGTATAATTAAATTTAGAGTTGAAGCGTTTACGTTCAATATCCATATAGGTTTTAAGCAAAGAAATATCGTCACTTAAAAGGATTTCTTTTTTTTCTGAATTTTCTAAAGTGAGACGCATTAGCTTGGCAAATTTACTCAGGTAGTCGCTTGCAGATTGTGTGTCATTTTTTAAAATGTAATCACCAATTGAGTTAAGCGAATTAAAGATAAAATGCGGATTCATTTGCGAGCGTAAGGCTTTTAATTCGGTATCAGACACCTTTGCGTTAAATTCGGCTTCCTTAGATTTTGAAACGGCTTCTTGCTTTCTTCTGTACAATATAAACCCGATTAAAGAGGCTAGAACTAATCCGGAACCGCCAATAAGCGAGGCGTTTTTGATGGATTTTTGACGTTCAATTTCGACTTCAGAAATAGCTTTATGTTTGTCGGCTTCGTATTGAATTTCTTTTCGAGATATTTCAAGTTTTCGATCTACATTTATCAAGCTATCTCTTAAAACAATATGTTTTTGGTAGGTGAGTAATGCGTTTTTATAATCTCCTTTTTCGGCATACACATTAGCTAAAGTTTTTAGAGCCGTGTTTTGTGTCGATAAACTATTTAAGGCTTCATTTAATTTTAAACTGTTAGTGGCGTAATATTCGGCTTTTTCAATATTCTTATTTTGTAAATGTACTTCGGCTGCATTTGTGTAAGCAGTGACGCGTAAGCCTTCAATATTGTGTTGTTCTATTAAATCTAAGCTTTCATTAGTACTTGTTAATGCGTCTTCCAAAAATCCAGCATTAGCTTGTACAATGCTTAAATTGGTTTTTATGTTTGCAATAAATATTGTGTGCTTATTTTGTTCTGCACCTACAAGTGCTTTTTTATAATAATAGATAGAAGAATCTAATTTTTTTTGATCTCCATAGATATTGCCAATATAAAACTGTGTGCTGAATTTACTTTTGTTTTCAGGATTAATTAATAGCGTTTTAAAACTTTTTAGGGCTTTGTCATATTCTTGTTGCTCATAATATATAAGTCCGATATTGGTAAGTACACCAACCTCATATTTTTTAAATTTCTGTTCTTTTTCAAAAATGGCATAACTCTTTTGGTAATAGTTTAAGCCTTCTAAAGGGTCAGACAAGAAGTAATGGTTTATAATTCCTAAATTGTTATAAGAAATGGCAATGCCTTTGGGGTAATTAAGTTGTTTAGAAATTGCTAATGTTTTATTAACATAAGTTGTCCATGTGGTATCAGCAGGAGTTAAAAACATTTTTCTTGCAACATACTTAATTCTTAAGTTCACATAAGTGGTGTCTTTGTTTTTGTAATTCTGAATTACATTTTCTAACGAATCAATCATTTTATTCTGTGAAAAACAAAACGTAGAAATTAGTAAAAAGATGGTAATCAGTAATGTTTTCATCTAGTGATTTAGTTAATAGCTGGCTTAAAAATAGTAATTAATTGTTGAAAATAAGCCACAAAATCAACGTTAATAAATTCAAAACCAACGATAATAGGTTGATTATAGCCTATAACTATAAATAGTTATTCCTTTAGATGTAATTAACTTATTAATAATTCAAAAAAAATGAAAACGAAACGTAGTATTCTAAACATCGCCTTAATTGCTTTGCTAACTGTAAGCTGCTCAAGCAGCGATGATAGTTCAGGAGATAATACTGTTTATGGAATTATTCAGTTGTCTGGACCAGATACTTCTGAAATAGGCAGCACTTTAACCGTTGGAAATATTAATGCAGATGCTTTAGGCTCAACAGGAACTTCAAGTTCTGTGGTGCTTGCAGATGAAAATACAACCTTTGAAAATGGTGTGCCTAATCCAACCGATTTTTCTAATGGTTTTATCATTGTTGCAGCAGAGTTTGATGATAATGCTGTTGTTGATAAAACAATTTCAATGACTATTCTTAAAAATGGTGAAGAGTATAGGTATGTATGTTCTACACCTCCAACAAGTGCCGCAGATAATATGGATTGTGGTGTAGGGTTTAGTACAGATAAAGTCGCAAAAGAAGTGAAGTTTGATGACACCACTGTTATTAATGTAGATACAGGAACTATTTTAACTATGAATGGTACGATTAATTATGATTGAAAATGAAATTTCAAAAATCATGTAATAACGCAGTAATATATACTTTATGAAATCAATCCGTAGGTTGTCTCGTTATATTTCTATAGGCTTGTTTATAGGTCTTTTTATGCCAATGAATGTTTGGTCTCAATATAAACGAATTAAACCACCAAAACGAAAATCTAAAATAACAAGTGTAGATAATTTTGTAAAGCATTCTTTTGAATTGTATCATAAGGTTTTTGTGTATGATAGTTTAACAAAAGTAGGTGTAGAAGTGCCTGCAGAAATTGAAGATGAATTAATGGAGCATGCAGAAAGAGATGCAGATAGTCTTTGGCAGGAAGTGCCAGATATAGCAGAAGCGATTAGCGATGCTCCTTTTATGAAACAAGCAAAAGCGACCTTTAATTTAAATAGAACAAAAAAGGCATTGAGGTTTTGTATGCTTTCTGTAAAAGCTTATTTCATGGGAACAGAAGATGATGAAGATAATTAAAAACCAATATTTATGAATTCTTATATCGCGTTTGTAATATTTTGTTTTGGTCTTCTGTCTGTAAATGCCCAAACTTATAAGGCTGCTTTTAGGGCAGATGTGTGCTCTTGTTTAGAGGAAGAAAGTCTAAAACGTACACTTACAGAAAATACATTTAAAGCGTGTTTAAGGGAGACGCTTCCTAAATATGCTGTACAAATTGATGCAGAAATTGTAGAACCAGATGTCAGTAAAAAATATTATAAAGGCCAGTTAGCTCGAAAAGCATTACTATTTGCAATGCAATACGAATTAATTTATAGCTGTGATGTGTATTTTAAACACCTCGATTACCAAAGAACTAGTCAAAAATTAATTGCGCGAGAAAACGCAAAAGAAAGTGATTTAGAAAAGTACAATCAAATGGTCGCTTTAACACCAAACGCAATGGCTTATTTTATGCGCGCTCAGTTACAATTTAATTTAGGAAATATTAAAGCATCTGAAGCTGATGTTCTTAAAAGTTTAGAAGTTAATCCTAATAAAGAAAATGAAAAAGCAACGAGACACGAATTGTTGTTATTGGCTTCTATATATGAAGAACAAGAAGATTTTAGTGCAGCCGTTGCGCTCTACGATAAGATATATATAAGCGATTATGATGTAGAAGTAGCTAGGTTACGTGCGCTTTCAGATAAAAAAGCAGGTGGTACTATTGCTAATATTTCAAAAATAGGACAGGTTGAAGTAATAAAAGACAACACATCTTTAAAAACCATAGAAAAAACCTCTCGTCGTAAAAGTAGAACTCACAAACTAGAAAAAAAGAAAGACTCTTCTTCATTACGTAAGCTACTTAAATTGTAAAATAAATTATTAGTTGTTTTCTTATCGTTAAGGTATTTCCGATTATTTTGATTTCTAGGAGTATATGACTAACTTTCAGCCTTAATCATAAAAAATAAACCAACCAACAAATGAACAATTCTACTAATAATCTGTCAAAAAGTAGTTTATTAACATTGTGTCTTATTCTTTTTTTTTCTATCGTTAATTCACAAAATTTCAATGAACAAGTAGAGGCTATTGCTTCAAACTTTGAAACTGTCGAGGCCTCAAAAGCGCAATTCAGTCAAGAAATGAAAGTTATTTCTTCTGGTTATGTTGTTTTGACAATAACAGAAGTAAATTCTAAAGGAGAAACAGAAGCTGTTAATTACGAATTTAGTTTTTCTGATATTGATATTAATACTGTAAGGAGTATTACTAAGAAGGATCTTATCCTAGTTCAATTGTTTATTAAAGGAAAACAAAAACTGATTAAAAAAAATGAAGACGGAGGAGATAAAGTAAGTTATATCGATGAGCTCTTTTTGTACGCAAAAGATATTGATAATGGAAGACATATCTCAGAAGCTATAAAAAATATTATTCCGTTAAATGAAACTTTAGAAAAAAATAAACTGTCACTTAATACGTATTCAGACCATTTGCAATGGTTAATGGATAATGTAGCAGAAGTAGATTATTCTAAAAAACAATACATACAAAAGCTAAGCAATGACTCTAAGCAAAACGGATACGCTAAGTTGGAGACCATAGTAAACGCTAAGAGTAAATCTTCAAACGAGGATTACGAATTTAACTTTGCGGTTTTAAATCCTAATAGCATAGATTTTAAAATTAAAAGTGATGAGTTTTATATTGAGGTTTCAACAAGAAGAAACATAAAAAATATCAAAACTTTTGAAAATGATATTCAGCAAAGTTTTATAAATAAGTTGGAATTTTATGCCACAAGCATAGAAAATGGAAAAGATATTTACAAAGTTTTGAAGGCTATTATTCCTTTGGCAGAAGAGGCTTTTGAAAGTTCTAAGCCAAAAATAGACACCAGATCTGATGCTATTAGTTACTTAAATAGTGTTATAGCTCAAGTTGCATCAGAAGACAAAGCTTTTACACAAGCTATTACAGACGATTGTGTTACAGATTTAGAAGTAAAGTTAGTGACTAGTAAAGCTAATGAAGATCATAGTTACACCTTTAATTTTATTGATATAAATAGTGATAATATAGATTATAATTCTCAAAAGGATTTACTGTTTGTATCCTTAAATGCCAATCAGAAAAATAAGTTTATAAAACATGTAGAAAATGGAGTATTACAAAACTATGATGATGATACAAGGATATATGTTAACTCTATTGAAGAAGCGATGATTGCTAAAGAAGCTTTTCAGAATATTATTAAAAGCTGTTTAGATATGGTAAAAGAAACTAATGATATTGATGAAAAACAAGGCTTAGAAAATCTCACAGAAGCTATAGGAATTGTTAAAATTAATGAAGATAACTATGAGCAATCTATAGAACTTGTAGATAAAGAAGCTCATATTGTTAAGCTTACTCATATTTTTTCAAATGCTAAAAAGAGTGAAGAAGAAGTGTACGAATTTGGGCTTAAGGATATTAATTCTAAAAGTGTGGTAATGACAACTTCAGGGAAAAAAGTACAAGTAGAAATGAATACGAAGTATTTTGAAAAAATTATAAAAACCTATAAAGATGGTGAGATAAAAAGCTATGGTAATAAAATTGTTATTGAAGCATCAAGTATAGAAAATGCAAGAGAGATAGTACAGTTGTTTAGTGCTATTACTCAAGATTAAAATAGAGAGCTTAGCTGTTTGTTGCAAAATTAAAAAGATGAAAAGACTGCTGTTTATGTTGGTGTCATTAAGTGTGTTAGTAGCTTGTTCTAGTAACAATAGTGACGATTTTAATGAACCAAATGACTTAAGTGGTGCTTATTTAACAGCTAAAGTTAATGGTGAAGATTTTGTGGTAGAGGGTAATAGTATTTTAACAGGAGTGTATGCGCAATTGGTAGAATCTAATTCTGTTTTTGTTTTTGGAATTGGAGCTACAACATTTGATGATGGTTTTAATGCAAGAGTTGTAAGTCTTGCTTTGGGCGGTTTAGATTTTGATATGGTTGTCGCAGGTGGAGAGTATTATGCCCAACAGGGAGACTTAACGGTGGCTGGCTATTATAACGAGCAAAATACAAATGATACTTATCTTAGTTCAGAGTCAAATATGGAGGCTTATGTAAAAATAACGGCCATTGATAAGATTAATAGAGTCGTTTCTGGTGAGTTTCAATTTGTTTCTATTGATGATGACAATTCAAATATCACCTACGCCGTTACAGATGGTGTTTTTAATGAAATTGAATATGTAACCGAGTAATAATAAACTATCCAAAAAGTGGCTAGTCCTTAAAAAACCATCTCAATTAGAGATGGTTTTCTTAATTAAACCTATTACTTTTGAAATATATACCATTGCTAACAGTTATGTTATTTAATAAGTAGCTAGATTAATTTAAGAAAGATCAAACGATGTTAAAAAAATATATTACAAGTTTTGTTATGCTTCTCCTGTTTTGTAGCCTTTCAGCACAATCTATAACAGGGAAATGGAAAACAATTGACGATAATACAGGTCAGGCAAAATCGATAGTTGAGATTTATGAGTCTGAAGGAAAAATTTATGGGAAAATTATAGAATTAATTAAACCAAAGGTTGAAAACCCAATATGTACAGAATGTAAAGGAAAGGATAAAGACAAACCTATTGTTGGCCTTCAAATTATAGATGGTTTAACTAAAGATGATGATGTTTATAATGATGGTGAGATTTTAAATCCTGAAAATGGAAAAGTGTATAAGTGTCAATTAAAACTTGATGACAATAACGATACTCTTCAAGTACGAGGATATATCGCTTTTTTCTATAAAACTCAATATTGGAAACGTATTAAATAATGCTACATTTTATAGACGTCATTTTACCAATTCCACTTCAAAAGGCATTTACCTATCATATTACTGAGGCAGAATCTCAATTCTTAAAACCAGGAATGCGAGTCGCAGTACCTTTTGGGAAAAGTAAAATTTATACGGCTTTAGTTTATACAATCCATCAAAATCCACCAACGGCTTACGATGCAAAAACGATTCATCAAATTTTAGATGATACAGCTGTAATAACAGAAACACAATTGCAACATTGGGAATGGATTGCTAATTATTACATGTGTAGTTTAGGAGAAGTAATGAGAGCGGCAATGCCAAATGCATTTTTGTTAGAAAGCGAAACCATAATCTCTAGAAATGAAAAAGTTGTTATTGAAGCGTCTGAATTAAAAGACGAAGAATATTTAATTTATGAAGCGCTACAACATCAATCTTCATTAAAGATAAATGATGTTGTATCTATATTAGATAAAAAGCGCGTACTGCCAATTATCAATGGCTTGGTAGAAAAGGGTGTTTTAAATTTACAAGAAGAAATGTATGAAAAGTACACGCCAAAATTAGTGCGGTACGTCAAGTTACATCACAACCATAAATCTCAAGAAAAGCTACAAGAGTTGCTAGAAGAATTAAGTAGAGCACCAAAGCAGCGCGAAGTTGTACTTACTTTATTTACAATGGAAGCCTCTTTGAAGCAACCAATTAAAGTTTCAGATTTAGCAGAACGCAGTGGAGCATCTACTTCGATAATTAAAACCTTAATTGATAAACATATTTTAGAGGAATATCACATTCAAGTCGATCGGGTTCAATTTGATGGCGATGGAGATTCAGATGCTAAACGATTAAGTGAAGCTCAACAACAGGCATGTGATGAGGTTGAGGCTGTTTTTAAAGAAAAATCAGTGGCATTATTACATGGAGTTACCTCTTCGGGTAAAACAGAAATTTATGTTCAGCTCATTCAAAAACAATTAGATTTAGGAAAACAAGTCTTGTATTTATTGCCAGAGATTGCATTAACTACACAATTGGTAAACCGACTTCAGGATTATTTTGGTGAGAAAGTCGCTGTTTTTCATTCGAGATATTCAGGAAATGAAAGGGTAGAAGTTTGGCAAAATATGCTTAATAATTCCGAAAAAGCACAGGTTGTTATCGGCGCACGATCGTCATTATTATTGCCTTTTCGTAATTTAGGATTAATTATTGTTGACGAAGAGCATGAGTCGTCCTACAAACAATTTGATCCTGCACCACGCTATCACGCAAGAGATGCGGCAATTGTTTTAGCAAATATCTTTCAAGCAAAAACCCTTTTAGGATCTGCAACTCCAAGTCTAGAAAGTTATTTTAACGCCAGTCAAGGTAAATATGGATTGGTGGAATTAAATTCACGATATAACAATGTGTTAATGCCAGATATAGAGCTGGTAGATTTGGCAGATAAATATAAGCGTAAGCGCATGAAAGGTCATTTTAGCGATAGATTAATCGAAGAAATGACAGAAACTTTAGAAGAAGGATTTCAAATTATATTATTTCAAAATCGTCGTGGCTTTTCGCCAATTATCGAATGTACAACTTGCGGAACGTCGCCTCAATGCCCTAATTGCGATGTCAGTTTAACATATCACCAATACAGAGATCAGTTGCGTTGTCATTATTGTGGATATAATTCGGCTATGCTAAAAAGTTGTCAGGCTTGTGGTAACTCTACATTAGATACTAAAGGTTTTGGTACAGAGCAAATAGAGCAAGAGGTCAAAGTGTTATTTCCAGATAAGAAAGTGGCGCGTATGGATTTAGATACCACACGTGGAAAATATGGCTTCGAGAAAATAATTAACAGCTTTGAACAACGCGAAGTTGATATTTTGGTTGGAACGCAAATGCTAACCAAAGGTCTAGATTTTAGATTTGTAAAGTTAGTTGGCATTATGAATGCTGATAACTTGCTTAATTTTCCAGATTTTAGAGCACACGAACGTAGTTACCAACTCATGGCACAAGTGTCTGGTAGAGCAGGTCGTACGGATTTAAGAGGGAAAGTTTTAATTCAAACGTATAATCCGCATCATAATATTTTACAACAAGTATCTACTAATGCTTATAAGGAGATGTTTGCAGAGCAGATGAATGAGCGTTATAATTTTAAATATCCACCAGTTTTTAGGTTAATTAAAATTACTTTCAAGCATAAGGATTATAATCGAGTGAATTTGGCTGCAGATTGGTATGCAAAATCATTAAAGCAATTATTTAAAGCTAATGTTTTAGGTCCAGAATTTCCGCCAGTATCAAGAATTCGAAATTTATATCATAAAAACATCTTGGTAAAAATTCCACAAAAACAATCCTTGGCAAAAACAAAAGAAGCGATTAGGAAAATAGATAATAGCTTTAATGCAGTAAAAGATTTTAGGTCAGTGAGAGTTGTTATTAATGTGGATAATTATTAAATCCAAATTTTAAAATACTCATAAAGCCTCCTCAGGGATACAACCTATGGGACTAATTTTTTATTATAGATTGTTATTTTTTTTCTAAATAACATGAATTACACTAAAGAAACTTGAATATTCTTGATGGGTATTGTCCTTATTAAGGTGGCTTTAAGGATATGAAAATTAAATAATTTCTTAGTTTATAAATTTTAAGAACTAAAAAATCCCAAACATTTGCTTGGGATTTTTTATAATTTATAATGTAATGCTTTATATGTAAATATAATATTCTTACATATTATTTAAAGCATCTACTAATTGGGTCTTTTTATTTCGACTCAAAGGAATTTCATAAGCACCAACTTCAACATTTTTACTGTTAAATCGGTCAATTTTATCGAGATTCACAATGTAGGATTTGTGAATTCTTAAAAACTTACCTTCGGGTAACTCTTGTTCAAAAGCTTTCATTGTAGATAGTACTACCAAGCTGTTTTCTTCAGTTACTACTTTTACGTAATCACCAAGCGCTTCAATCCATTTAATATCCTTAATATAAACTTTACGTTTTTTAAGGTTACTTTTTACAAAGATATGTTCGCCATCCGTTTCGTTAAAGTCTAGTTTTAATTTGTGTTGCTCAATAGCTTTTTCTACAGCGACATTAAAACGTTCTTTAGTGATTGGTTTTTGAAGATAATCGGTAGCATCATAGTTAAATGCTTTAAAAGCATACTCGGTTTTACCAGTAACAAAAATAATTTGGGGTTTGTTGTTGAGTACATCTAGTAATTCAAAACCGTTTAATACAGGCATCTCTATATCTAAGAAGATAAGATCTACTTTATGTGTATTAAGACCGTTTTTTGTTTCTAACGCACTGCTGTACTCTGCAATAAGGTTAAGTGAGGAATGATTCTCAATTAACTTTACTATAGAGAGGCGCTGAATCGCAGAATCATCAACAACTACACAGTTTAAAGTCATAACATTATTTATTTTAGGTTAAGATATCGACAATAGTACGATAAATTCGGTTAAAAAACAAATATTACCGACAAACCGTAAGATTTAACATAATTTTTAAGGCAATAATGTAGTCTTAATATTAGATTAGAAAAACGTTGTCAAATATAGAATTTATATGTATTTTTGCAGCCGTTTTAACAATAAACAAAATTATTTATTATGAATCATTATGAAACTGTTTTCATCTTAAATCCCGTTTTATCTGAAGACCAGATAAAGGAGACAGTAAAGAAATATGAGGATTTCCTCGTTTCTAAAGGAGCTAAGATGGTATCAAAAGAAGATTGGGGACTAAAAAAATTAGCCTACCCAATTCAAAACAAAAAAAGTGGTTTTTATCACTTATTTGAATACCAGGTGTCTGGTGAAGTTATCGAACCTTTAGAGGTAGAATTTAGACGTGATGAGCGTTTTATGCGTTACTTAACTGTGAAATTAGACAAACATGCTATTTCATGGGCTGAGAGAAGAAGAGAAAAAATGAAAGTTAAAGCAAAAGCAAAAGCGTAATTATGTCATCAATAGAACAACAAGCAAAAGGAAAAAAGGACGGAGAAATTAGATATCTTACTCCTTTGAACATAGAAACTTCTAAAAATAAGAAGTATTGTCGTTTCAAAAAATCTGGAATCAAGTATGTAGATTATAAAGATGCAGATTGGTTATTAGGTTTTGTAAACGAACAAGGCAAGTTATTACCAAGACGTTTAACAGGAACATCTTTAAAGTATCAAAGAAAAGTGTCTGTAGCTGTAAAAAGAGCGAGACATTTAGCTTTAATGCCTTACGTAGCAGATTTATTAAAATAAAATATCATAACAATGGAACTTATATTAAAACAAGACGTTGAAAATTTAGGATTTAAAGACGATATTGTATCTGTTAAGAACGGTTATGGTAGAAACTTTTTAATTCCTCAAGGACAAGCTATAATGGCTACTTCTTCTGCTAAAAAAGTATTAGCAGAAACTTTAAAGCAAAGAGCTTATAAAGAAAAAACTGTTATTGCTGAAGCTGAAAAAACTGCTGAAGCTTTAAGAGGTTTAGATATTAAAATTACAGCTAAAGCTGGTACTGGTGCTACTGCTGGAGACAAATTATTTGGTTCTATTACCAACATAGATTTGGCTGCTGCTATTAAAAACGCTGGTCATGAAGTTGACAAAAAGTTTATTGCTATCACAGGTGGTAATATTAAGCGTTTAGGTCAGTATGAAGCTGCAATTAGATTACACAGATCAGTAACAGTTGATTTAACTTTCGACGTTGTCGCTGACGCATAATCTTTTTATTACAATTATTAAAAACCGTTTAGTTTACTAAGCGGTTTTTTTATAACTTATTTTTTGAATAGAATATAAGATTTAAACCGCTTAAGCATTGCAATATTTATAATATGAAACAGTTTCTTTTAATTTTTGCGCTTTGTGCTTTTTGGGCTTGTAAACAAACTAAAACGTCAACAGACACTTTAGAACTACAGCCTTCTAAATTAATAGAACTCTTTAAGGTTTCAAATTCAGAGTATCCAAATATCAGTGTACATAGAGGTGGAAAAGGATTTATAAATTATCCAGAAAATTGTATAGAAACACTGAAATATGTTAGTGATAGCATTGTTGCAGTCTATGAAGTTGACGTCGCTCAGACCAAAGATGGGAAATTAGTCTTAATGCACGATAAAACGATAGATAGAACAACAACAGGAAGTGGGAAAGTAGATGAATTATTATACCAAGAATTGAAGCAATTTAATTTAAAGGATGATTATGGTAATAAAACCGACTTTAAAATTCCTTTGTTCTCAGAAGTTTTACAATGGTGTGTAAAAAATAATGTCATTCTAACAGTAGATATTAAAAAATCTGTAAGTCAAGAAGCCGTTATTAAAACGATTAGAGAATTTAAAGCTGAAGATGTTTGTATTATAATTACTTACAATGTTGAAGAAGCTAAAACCGCTTATAAAATAGCACCAGATTTATTATTGTCCGTTTCAGCTAGAAATGATGACGAGCTAAATCGGTTATTAGAAACTAATATTCCTACTAAAAATATGTTGGCTTTTACAGGGACACGTTTGTCGGATCCGGCACTTTTTAAAAGTTTACACGATAAAAATATCGTTTGTATTCTAGGTACATTAGGAAACTTAGATAAAAGTGCAGAAGCAAGAGGAGATAAATTATATGTTCAGTGGAAAGAAAAAGGAGCAGATATCATAGCTACAGATAGACCTTTTGAAGCTTATAAAGCGATCAATAATTAAATTTGAAGTGTTAGCAGTCGTATTACGCACAGTAGAAATGCTCATTAAAAAGTAAATAATAATTAAACAAATTCCGCATAAGTGCGGAAAGACAAATAAATTTGTCATGAAATACACAAGATTAACAAAAGAACAATTTGAAGAATTACACCAAGAATTCATCAACTTTTTAGCAACACAATCCATTACTGCAGACGAATGGGAAGATATAAAAAAGAATAAACCAGAAGTTGCAGAACAAGAATTAGACGTCTTTAGTGATTTAGTATGGCTAGGAGTATTAAATAAAGTGCAATATTTAGAGCATATCTCGCCACAGCAAATACATCTTTTTCAGTGCAATGAAAAGAGTATGCGTTTAATTGCCCTAAGAATCCAAAATAAGGCTGTCGATTTTACAACTAAAGAAGGTTTTAACTGGTTACGAGATAATTTATTATCAGATTCTGTTGAGTTCTTTAATGCTAAAAAAGACTATTCAGACGATAAGCATTTAGATATTTTTAAAATGATTCAGGCTGGAGCCAATATCACAAAAGGGGAATTATTTAATTATTTTGCTAATTTGGTAAAAGGAGCATAAACCCCTTTAGTTTAATCACTTTTATTTATAGGCCTTTCTTTTGATTTGTAATTAACAATGATATAGAAAGGCTTTGTTATATGCGTTATTTCATTTAGAAATAAAATGGGAAAAAAGTGTTTAATATCAAAAATCTGGAATCAGTGACATTTGCTAAACTCAATTATCAATAGGATTTTATTAGAATAAGACTCTTGGCTTTACGAGTCTTTATTCATAACGTAAAGACTCAATAGGATCTAATTTTGCAGCTTTTGTGGCAGGATATAAACCAGAAACAATAGCCACAACAAAAGCAATGCTTGTAGCCCAAATCATGGCTACCCAAGGTGTAGAGAATTCGAGATCAAATCCTTTGGCAACTGCTAATCCTATTAAAATACCAAGAATAGTTCCTAAGAGACCACCAAGTTGACCAATGATTATGGTTTCCATAAAAAACTGAAAGGCAATAGTTTTGCTCTTGGCTCCAAGCGCTTTTCTTACACCAATCTCACGAGTACGTTCACTAACAGAAACGAGCATTATATTCATTAAGGCAATGGTAGATCCAAAAATGGTAATAATGCTAATTATCCAAGCAGCTACATAAAGTGCTGCTGTATTTTGTGCCACTTGGTTTAATAAATCATCGCTTCCCTTAATTCCAAAATCATTTTTTTCAATAGGGTTAAGGCCTCTAATGTTTCTAAAAGTTATTATGGCATCTTCTTTTGCAGCTTCAAGCATGTCTCCTTTATCAACCTTAACACTTAAATTGTAATTAATATTTGGATTGGTAAAGATGGAACGTGCTTTTTGGATAGGCATAATCACTCTTAAATCTTGATTGTTGCCAAATGTAGATCCTTTTTCTTTTAATACGCCAATGACCTTAAATTTAGAGCCTCTAACGCTAATTGTTTTGCCAATAGGGTTGTCTTCAGGAAACAGGGCTTTGTGTAAATCACTACCAATCACACAAACAGAGTTTCCGTTTTTTGCATCAAATACATTTAAAGAACGGCCATTTTCTATTTCTAAACCGGAGTTTTCAATAAAAAACTCATTTGCTCCAATAACAGCTACTTCAGGGTCGGTTTTTTTACTCTCGTATTTTATTTCGGCAGAAGAAGTCCCAAAGAAAGACACAGCTACTTTTGTAAACGGAAAGTTATAATTTTCTTCAAAATCTTTTACATTTCGGTAGCTAATCACTGGATTTATTTTCTGTCGTTCTCTACTGCTTTGGCGTTGTGCCGTAAATTCGTAACGCTGAAAATTAAAAGTATTAGAACCCATAGATAAGAAATTACCAGTAATAGTATTTTCTAATGCAGATACACCACTTAAAATCCCAACCAGTGCCATAATACCTATAGCGATTATTAAAACCGTTAGTATGGTACGTAATAATTGACTTTTTATAGAGTCGAAAGCAATTCTAATATTCTCTTTAGCTAATGAAAACATAGTTTTTGGATACGTTAGTTGGGTTGTTTTAAGTATAAGACTACTTAAGTAGCATAAAGTTACTATAAAATCCAATTATCTTAGTAAGACCTCTAAAAATTATAATATTTTTGTGACTTCATCCTAGAAACTTCATAGTTTTAAGGCTGAAGTCACACTGAGGATAGTCGAAGTGTTTTTTTTATAAAATAGAGTTTCACTTAAAAAGACTCCCACTTTCGTGGGAGATTAATATGGCACAAAAACCAAGCATACCAAAAGGCACAAGAGATTTTAACGCAGAAGATGTTGCAAAGCGTTCTTATATCATGGAAACGATAAAAGCACAGTTTCAAATTTTTGGATTTCAACCTATTGAAACTCCAAGTTTTGAAAACTCGGAGACCTTAATGGGAAAATATGGAGACGAAGGAGATCGTTTGATTTTTAAGATTTTGAATAGTGGTGAGTTTTTGAAAAAAATTTCAGATGAAGATTATAAGTCTAAGTCGGAAGCTATACTAACTTCTAAAATTTCAGAAAAGGCATTACGTTACGATCTTACAGTCCCTTTTGCAAGATACGTTGTACAACACCAAAACGACATCGAATTCCCTTTTAAGCGTTACCAAATACAACCGGTTTGGCGTGCAGACCGTCCACAAAAAGGACGTTTTAGAGAGTTCTATCAGTGTGATGCCGATGTTGTAGGTTCTAAATCCTTGTTTCAAGAAGTCGAGTTTGTACAGTTGTATGATGCTGTATTTTCGGCATTAAAATTAGAAGGTGTTACGATTAAAATTAATAACCGTAAAATCTTATCAGGCATTGCAGAAGTTATTGGAGCGCAAGATAAACTTATCGATTTTACAGTGGCTTTAGATAAGTTAGATAAAATAGGTGAGGAGAAAGTAAAAGACGAAATGCGTAGTAAAGGTATTTCGGAAGATGGGATTACGAAGCTTCAACCATTATTTACTTTAAAAGGAGATTTTGGCAATCAGATTGAAAGTTTAAAATCTATTTTAAGTACTTCCGAAATTGGATTAAAAGGCATAGAAGAACTTGAGTTTATAAATACAGCTATTTCCAACTTAGAATTAAAAACGGCAAAACTTCAACTTGATGTTACTTTAGCAAGAGGACTAAATTATTATACAGGAGCCATTTTTGAAGTCTCAGCTCCAGAAGGAGTAAAAATGGGTTCTATTGGTGGTGGAGGTCGTTATGATGATTTGACTGGAATCTTTGGTCTTAAAGATATGAGTGGAGTAGGAATTAGCTTTGGTTTAGATCGTATTTATTTGGTGTTAGAGGAATTGGGATTATTTCCATCGACCATTACAGAATCTACTAAAGTACTCTTTATTAATTTTGGCGATGAAGAAGCGTTATTTAGTTTGAATGCTGTAACTAAATTACGACAAGCTAATGTAAAATCAGAATTATTTCCAGATGCCGCAGTTTCAGGTAAGCAAATGAAAAAACAAATGAATTATGCGAATCGTCGTAATATTCCGTTTGTAGTTTTGGTTGGTGAAGAGGAAGTCAAGGCTAAGTTATTCACGCTTAAAAATATGGATTCTGGAGCGCAAAATAAATTGTCCTTTGATGAGTTATTAGAGGTGTTAAAATAAGAAAAGCCTCAGTTTTGAGTAGACTGAGACTTTTCTAATCACTAACTAAAAACAATCAACTATTTTATTAATACTTTTTTGGTTACTAAGGAACCCGTTTCGGTTTGTAATTTGATGATATAAGTACCAACATTTAAATTACTTATTTTATATTCTGAATAATTACGTTGTGCTATGTTGTTAATTGTGTAAACAGATTGACCTAGCATATTATACAAAGTCATAGATTTTACGTGTAATTGATTTGGATTAACAAGTACAATTTTTTCAATAGTATTTGAGTATAATACATCTATATGACTTGCTATTTGATCATCAATACCTAATACTTGTTCTGGTGTACCAAATGTAATTTCAAAACGATCTAAATATTCTCCTTCATTTAAGAAAATGTCGTAATTACTAGCTCTTAAATCGTGATAGACATCTAGTTCTATGTCATGTAAATACACATTAAAATCGTCAGGAACATTTTCTAATGCATCAATCATTATTGAATTGATACCATCCATATCTGTTTTAATTCCTAAAGGGTATGTGGTATTAATGTCTGCTTCATTACTGGCTTGAATGATATAAGCATCAGTATTTATTACCCAAAACATATCATCTATTTGGGTTTCGTTTAATTTGCCATCATAAGCCCAATCAACACCTGGAGTTGCATTATCGTCTATGGTTAATAATAATTGACGACGAATGGTATTTACGGAATTAAATCCTATTCTAAATTTCATTCTGTCATCACCATCATCAGTATTATTAGTTTCACTAGTTGGAGTTGTATTGTTAAACGCACTTCTTATAAATACAGAAGAATTATCTTCTGTTTTAAAGACACGTTGCCCGTTGTTAAAATTAATAGTACCAGGGTTTTCGCCAGTAACAAAGAACGCTTGCCCAATAGGAATATAACGTCCTGGTTTTTTTGTAGGTGCACCACCTGGAGCGACGTCTGGATGATTGCTACCTTTATAAGCGGCAGCTACTGCTCCAGAAAAGTTGTAAGTAGCATATCCACCTTGATAATCTTGTAAATAATGAGAACCTCCTCCCCAATGATTCCAAAAATAAAGCGTACCACTTATTAAAGGAGTGGAGTCTGGAACTGGAGTATTGTCATAGTCTAATGTTGGACCATTATCTCGAATAAATTCATGGGCATCTATAGCCGAAGGGTATGGATTTCCTACTAAATAATCATTGTTAGCTGCCAATGTAAGGTTAATATCGCCATTGTTTGGCTTACCTGAAAACACATAATTTTGTGGTGTAGTAATTGAGCCGGTCCCTGGGCCTTTCATGGTAAATCCTTCACCAGGTAGTATGGTACCTGTTTTTCTAATATGTTGCCATGCTGAATATGTATTAGTTGGTAGATTGGCGTATTTCCATATCCAATAGTCAGCAATCTTAATAGGACTAGTTGCAGCACCATCGTAACCAGAAGATGAAAAGTTGATATTGATAGGGTTGTTAGGATCTGAACCATCTTTCATGACATCCATAACCCTAAAATTATTTGATGCTGAATTTTGCATTTTAACAGGAGAAGACCAATAGTTGTAAGTATAAGTATCTGCAGTGCCTTGTTGGTCACGTTCTATTTTACCAATACTTGCAGAATCGAGGATGCTATCTTCACCTTGTACCAATTGTGATTCGCCTTCGAGATCAATAAAGCCATCTAATTTTAAATACCAAGATACGTTCAATTCTGAATCGTTTGTAACATGATATTCTATGGGATTAGAACTGGCATCGTTTTCATTAATAATTAAACCTAAATGCGTTTGTCTACTACTATAGGTAACATTATTGTGTTCTACTCTAACAATAGACCAATCGTAAGTTATGACATCATCTCCATTAACTCCATCGGCCGTATTTTCAACTGCAGCATCTAAGCTGCCACTACGTTGTGTAACGAATGGCATTGGTGCTGATTGAGGTACAATCTGACTAGTGGCAATGTTGTGGAGTGTTGCGCCTGTACCTGTGTCAATAGCTGGCGTAGTTAAGTTGTCTGTAATATTTCCTCTATAACTATCAAAACGGTAATATCTAATGAGATTAGACCAAGATAAGCTACTGATATTTATGGGGATTTCTGTACCGCGAACATTGCCATTATTTTCAATTTCTTGGTATACTATTTTTTGGATTTGTTCATTAGAAAGCGCTTTGTTAAAAAGTCTTACTTCGTCTATATGTCCTTTAAAATGCCATTCATCTGGTCCGTAATATCTTCTCCCAACATAAAATGGTGTGCTATCTGTATTAAGAGGGCCGCCGTTAAGGTAAATGTTATTTACTTCTTCACCATTGACGTATAGTTTTAGTCTGTTTTCAATATTACTATATGTTGCGCTAATATGCACCCATTGATTGGAGGGTAATATCATGGGGGTGCTTATAGAGCTACCGTTAGTTTTAACAACTAGACGGTTAAAGACTAATAATAAAGAAAAATTATCTTGACCAACTATGGTTTGAAACATTGGTCCTGAGGGATCAATTTTTACCCATGCCATTAATGATACTTCTTGCCATCCGCTTAATAGTGAGGCGTCTTCAACATAATCATCAACACCGTCAAAATAAAGCTGGAATTTTCCGTCTATATCTACAGGTGGTTCAGATGATATACTTGTTGTATTAAAAGTATCTGTAAAATCCGAATTATTGTCTTTGTCGTTACAATCTTCATATTCAGATATCTTATTATCTGTAATTAAAGTGTTGTAAGAGAAAGCGTTAAACGCATACATAAGCAATAAGCATAATGTAAAGCGTTTCAATATAATATGAACACGATCCATAAGTGGTTAAATTTATTTAGTTTGGGACTAAATTATTCGACAAACATAATATTTTTATCTATAAAATGCAAATAAATCCGATTAAATGTAGTTTTTGTGAGTTTTTGCCGTTTTAAGCCTTGTTCTGGTAGACTAAATGAGTCGTGTTTTTTGTATTGTCTCGCCTGTATTTGTAAATGTTACTTGATGTTTCCGTTTTAAATTGATGGATTTATGTTTAATTTCATGTAGTTATACGATATGGGATTTATAATTCCTTATAGAGTAAAAAATAGATGTAACTGTTTTGTTTTTTTTTCAGTTTAGCATTCTTTTTATCTAACTTTTAGAGGTTGGTAGATGAAAATAGAACTGCAAGCATATTGAAAAAAAGAGAAGATATTATGCTTCTATTACTTCATCTCTATTCTGCAACTCCATCAGTAGGTAGGACTAGTTAATATTAAATTTATTATTATTTTAGGGGAATGATTTCAACTAAAATTTCTTCTCTTTTTTTTTGCCTTCTCCTAATGTTATTATTCAGCATTAGCGCTAATCAAAATTGTTACGGACAACAACAAGAAGACACTACAGACTACAGGCGTTTAATTTTAAAACCCAAAAATATTTCGGATTTAACAAAAGGGTTTAGATTCTATTTAAACTCTAAAGATGCTAAATTAGAACGGTTAGATACTATTGGTGCTATATATGATTTGCGTTTAATTTCTATTGCTCTTAGGAAAAAAGGACTTTTACATGAAAGTGAGAATTATGCCGTTGAAGCTCTAAAACTGTTAGACCATTCTAGTATAAAGGATTCTTTAGAAAATGAATCTCGAGCAGCATTGTATAATCATTTAGGACTTATTAATGAGAAATTAGAAAACAATGACTTGTCTTTAAATTATTATAATAAGGCCATTGCTATTGCAGATGTTTTTAATACTAAGAGTTCGGTTATAAAAAACCGTGCTAATGTTTATCTTAAGCTAGAGCGGTATAAAGATGCTATAGCGGATTATTTGAGTGTTTTAGATTTTAGTATTGAAAATGAATCTAAAACTAAAGTTGCCAGGCTGTATGATAATTTGGGTTACGCGCAATCCAAAATTGATCATCCTGAAGCTTTAGGCAATTTAGAAAAAGGATTGGGTATGAGAAAAGCTGTAGAATCATATTCAGGATTAATTACCAGTTACTTACATCTAGCGGAGTATTATAGTGATAGAAATCAGAAAAGTCAGGCACTAGCATATACGGATAAGGCGTTAACCTTGGCCAAGACTAGCGGAAATAAATATTATGAAGCTCATGTTTTAGGGTTTAAAATGACATTGAAGAATGATGAGGAGGTTATTAGGTTTAAGACATTGAATGATAGTATTAATTTGGCAAATCAGGTGTTTAAAAATCAGTTTGCATCAAGTAAGTATGAATTTTTTAAAGAGAAAAAACGTGCAGATGAAAATGAAATTTTAAAGGAGAAAGAGAAATTTAAACGTCTGGTTGTTCAATCTATAGCAGGCTTTGTAATACTATTAACTGTATTTGTAGTGCTTAAACTTAATGATAAGTACAAAAAAGAAAAATTACAACAAGTCTATAATACAGAAACTCGTATTTCTAAAAAAGTGCATGATGAAGTCGCTAATGACGTTTATCATGTAATGACTAAACTTCAGAATAGCGAGCATGTAAATGAAGATCTTTTAGACGATTTAGAAGATATTTATGTTAGAACAAGAGATATTTCAAAAGAAAATAGTGTTATAGATGTGAAGGGTAATTTTAATGCGCAAATTTTAGATTTACTATCGAGCTATAGAACCAAGGCTGTTAATGTGATTACTAAAAACAGTTCGAACATTAACTGGAATGGCTTGTCTGATATAAAAAAAATAATTCTTTACAGGGTCTTACAAGAGTTAATGACCAATATGCGTAAACATAGTAAAGCCTCTATTGTTGTTTTAGACTTTAGTCAAACCCATAAAAAAATAACGATTGACTATAAAGATAATGGTGTTGGTAGTAACATTATTAAAAGCGATGGTTTGCAAAATGCGGAAAACCGTATAGAATCTATCAACGGATCAATTACTTTTGATTCAGAAATTAATAAAGGCTTTAAAGCACAAGTTATAATTTAATATGTTTTCAAAAGTATTAATATCCGATGATTTAGGGAGTATCAATAAAGGTGTGGGCACGGTTTTAGAAGGCCTTGGCATTACAGATGTAACACAAGTACAGTACTGTGATGATGCTTATTTAAAAGTTAAAAGTGCGTATCAAATAGCAGAGCCCTATCATTTGTTAATTACAGATTTGTCTTTTAAAACAGACCATAGATCTCAAACTTATGCTTCTGGTGAAGCTTTGGTAAAACAATTAAAACAAGAATATCCTGAGTTAAAGATTATTGTGTATTCAGTAGAGGATCGTTTGCAAAGGGTAAGAACTTTAATTCAAACACATAAGGCTAATGCTTATGTATGCAAAGGCCGACAAGGTCTTAATGAGTTAAAGGCAGCTATTCAATCGGTTTACAATGACAGTATTTACATTTCACCACAAATAGAGCACGCTTTGAGTCCTAGTACAGACTTAGAAATAAGAGACTACGACATTGTATTGCTAAAACAACTTTCTAATGGTTTATCTCAAGAAGAAATTAGTAAGTTTCTAAAGCATCATGAGATATCTCCAAGCAGTTTAAGTTCTGTAGAAAAACATTTAAATAAACTTAGAGTGCAGTTTAAAGCTAATAATGCCATACATTTAGTGGCCATTGTAAAAGACTTAGGGCTTATTTAATTTTCCGATTATGGAAAACCGTAAGGTAATTAGATAAATCATTTTTAACTTTACGGCACATTGTTATTTGCTATTAATATATTATTCTAAGGAAGAGGGTAGAGTGCACATTTTTAAATGTGCACTTTTTATTTTTATATTCTTTAGAAGTATATTTATAAAACGTTTCTTTTTATATAGTGGATAAAACCCAAACAAACGACACAAAAACACCAAATGACTATAAACGAATTACCAGGCACCTACAACATCATAGGAAGCAACCAAGACGAAAATGGCATAGCTTACAAAGGTATATTAGAATTAGCCTTAGATGAGCACAACCGAATACAGGCAAAGTGGCTAATTAATACTAATCAAGAGCAATTTGGTACTGGTTTTTATAAGGACAACATTTTGGTTATTAATTTTAATTATAAAGGTGATGATGATCTTACTTATAAAGGGGTTGTGGTCTATAAATGCATTACTAAGGACTTATTAAATGGCTTTTGGTCTGAGAAGCATGGTAATCCGTTGTATCTTGGAGAGGAACGTTGTTATAGGGTTGGAGCCGAACAGCTTGAGTTGCTTAATTGAGATTGCTTTGTTCTGTGTCCTCGCAAGGGCGTAACTAACGTTTGTCATTAGCATTAGCCCATTGCTTATAACGGTTAAACTGTTCTTTATCTAGGATAGTCTCTAAGATATTAGCTTCTGCGTTGATACGGTCGTTAGCCGAAAGGTTTTTATAAGGGGTTCCTGTATTGGAATCCATCCAATTGGCGAGTGCCGTTTCATAACGTTGTTGTTGATCATCACTCATTTCAAATTGCGCAAATAAACGCATTTGTCGTTCTGGGTTGTTTAGATTCCAGTTTTGGTCTATGTCACCGGTTTTTTCCTCGTAGGTATAAACGTCTTCTTCAAAATTGCCGTCCTTTTCATAATTTCTGGTATCGGTAAGTTCTTCGTTCATTGGGTTTCTAGTGTCTATGCTTTCTTTTGAGGTTTCATTTTTACAAGAAAAAGAAAGCGTCAATAGTGCTAAGGCTAAAAAGGGATATGTTGTTTTCATAAGATTACTATTTAAAATTCAATTTAAATATAGTGGTATAAATTTCATGACTTTAACTTAAATCGTTTAAATATTAATCATTTAGGTATGGTTGAGTTATATGATGGGGAATATTAGTTGTGCTGGAGCACCGCTATTGGCTTTTTATTTGTGCTCGATTTAGCTTCGCTGAATCTTCGCAGTGTGAGCTTTACAATAGTAAAAGTCTGCAATGCTAGGGCATTGCATTGGCCTTTTTTTATGCTTTAACGATTTCTAAATGATTTGATTTACTTTCAGTGAATCTTCGCAAGGTGAGCTGTACAATAGTAAAAGTCTGCAATGCTAGGGCATTGTTATGGCCTTTTTTTATGCTTTTGTGCTTTATATATTTTTTGATTTACTTTCAGTGAATCTTCGCGGGTGAGCTGTACAATAGTAAAAGTCTACAATGCTAGGGCATTGCATTGGCCTTTTTTTATGCTTATGCACTTTGAAGCAAAGCTTCAGTGCAGCGCATAAAAAAAGTCCGGCACTTTCGTGCTAGACTTTTACTGCTGTAGCGAGAACGAGATTTGAACTCGTGACCTCTGGGTTATGAATTTTAATTTGAAGAAATTTAAAAATTTTAAATCGCTGATAATCAAATTGTTAAAAAATACCGTGTTCTTAATCGTGTTCCAAAACGTGTTCGGTTTCGTGTTCACTTTTTGTTAAAAATAATATGACTCAAATTTATAAAATTTTATTTGAAGTTTTTATTGTGAGTGGGTTAAAATTTAGAATTGAAATGTGAAGAGGTTTGTAGAGGGTATTTGTCAATTAAGAGAGAAAATAAGTTTATGGTAACAGGTTATTTCGGTTCTTAGTCGGGCTTAGTATGCGTGTGATTAGTTATTTAAATTGATAATAAGATTTTAATAAAAACGCAATAATATGCTTGTAACTAACCAATGAAACTAAAATATTTACGCAATAAAACCGCAATAAAACCGCAATAAAACCGCAATAAAACCGCAATAAAACCGCAATAAAACCGCAATAAAACCGCAATAAAACCGCAATAAAACCGCAATAAAACCGCAATAAAACCGCAATAAAACCGCAATAAAACCGTGAACCGCCCCAAATTAAACCGTAATAGAATTGCAATAAAACTGCAATAAAACTGTACATTCCAAAGCACTATAAATTTATTCGAGAATAAATTCAATGGGGATATTTATCAAAAAACATTGTTTGATGGCTATGATTAAACGAATTGACAACAATTATTAGTTAAGTAATATAAATAAATATACTCCATTTAGCATATAGTACTAATGTGGAAGATAGCAGTGTTTAAGAGTAATGATAGTAAATTGTTAAGCAATTATTTAGAACAAATATATTTGTTTATCATATATTGAGTTATTGGTTTTAGTGTTTTGCTAGTCTCAGGATGAAGTCCTAGAGCAGTGAAATATTCTAATTCCTTATCCTTATTTTTTCCATACCATATTAAAACACTTCCATTCTCATTAAAAAAAGAGTAATCACATGTTGGTTCAACTTTTTTAAAATAAAGTATACGTTCTTCTTTGTATATTTTTAGTTGATTAACATTATATTTTTTTACATCGAAATCAACTTCTACATAATGATCATTTTGCCAAACCATCCAGCGCTGTCTCGTTGTGTAATTATAGATAAGCATACTAGAAATTAGTAGTAGGACTACTAGGATTATAACTCTATGCTTTTTTAAAAATGTAAATGCATTTTTTTCAGAAGATGCTTCTTCATGTTTTTTTGTGAATTCATAATAATTGTCATAATCCAAATATTTACTTAAAGCATCCAATACCTCTTTCCTAAGGTTAATATCACTTTTTGGATCACTATAGATTACTTTATATTTTTCTGTTAAACTCCTTTCTCCATATGTAAATTGATTTGTCTCATAAATCTTTTCCGATAAATGTCTTGCTCTCGTAAAAATTTTATCTGAATTCACTTCACTCTTTGCTTTTTCAAAAGCTTTTAAAAGTAATTTTTCTTGCATGTCATTTATTTTATTTCCCTGTTAAATCTACAAATTAGCAATGGAAATAGCATGGAAATTCTTTTCCAAAAAGTTTCTATGCTATTTCCATACATTCCATTATGAACTTTATTCTTTTGCTTTAGAATTGAATACCACCTTAGGTGTAATAAGGTTTACAAAATTCAATTTTATTAATGGAGAAGCAAAGTGAAATAGAGCTATTCTTTGGGAAGAAATAATTCTGTTTTACTTCTGCTCTCCAATCTTCCCAGCGAAGAGACGTCTCTTCAAAAATTTAGTAAGTGTTGCTAAGCAACTATAGCTCTGAGAATTTCTCGGACAGCAACACTATTGTTTAATTTTTAATCTAATACAAAATGAAAAAAATATATGTAATAGTTTTTACGGTTTTCCTCAGTACAGCATTCTTTTCGTGCAACCCTGAGAGTTTAGTTGATGAAATAGCTCCACAAGCTTGTTGTGATGAAGGAGAGGATATTCCGCCACCACCTCCGCCACCAGATCCAGTAGTTACTTAAAATGTTATTGTTAGCTGATGTTAAATTAATTATGATTTTAGAGGAATGATTTTAACCAAAATATCATTCCTCTTTTTTATTATTTACAATTAATCATATCAGCAATATATGAAGACTTTGTTTTTATTATTTGAGAGTGCTTACGGAAAACCGTAAGGTGAATATTGTTATTTCAGTTAGGTTTGTTTACCATGAGAAAAATCATTTAGTATGTGATTACAAATTCTTTAAGGTCATTTTTTTTTTGATGGATTACGGTTTACCGTAAGGATTAGTTTAATAATGGATTTAAGTTTGAGCACTTAACATAATAAAAAAGCTTTTTACAAGCCTTATGAATAAATTATATATACTCATATTTTTAGTAGTCATTTTTTCTTGTGAACGAAATCCACGCGAAGATTCTAGTGTTTTAATTAATCACAAAGAGAATGATATAGTTTTAGAAGATGATACTTCGAATATTAATCAAAAAATATTTGAGAACAAAACCCATATAGCAAAAGTAAAGTTCTATTTGGAGAACACTTTAAGCATGTATGGTTATCTACCAGAAAAAAAAATAATAAATACAGGTTTTAGAAATGCTGTAAATGAATTAATCATAGCTTCTAAAACAAACTACAACGAAGATAATATTGACTTTTTCCTTATAAATAATACATCAACTAAGTCAGTAAGTGTTAAAGATAATTTAGATAATATAGATGAAAAGTCATTAAAACGTCTTTATAAAAAAGGAAGAGGTACTAGTGATTTTGATGAATTATTCAAAAAAATCTTACTTGATTGGAAGAAAGATGAAATAATAGTGTTTATCGCAGATTTTATTTATTCACCTAAAAGTACAGATGTAGAGACTGGCTTAGATCAATTAAGAATGAATATTGCTAGCGCATTTCAAAATGTACCTAATTCAGAGACTTTAGCTACTAATATCTTACATCTTGAAAGTGAATTTGAAGGCATATATTATGACATCAAAAACGCTAAGTATTATAATATTAAAAAAAGACCCTATTATATTTTTATTATTGGGAATGAGAATAATGTAGATAATTATACAAAGGAAGTTATCCCAAAGCTAAAAAGATATAATCTTAAAAATAATTATCAGAGAATTCCATCTGAAATACAAATTAGTGAATTTTCAGCACTTCCTTTTACTTTAAATAAAGGACAGTTTGCTTTAAACTCATCAAAGGGCAAAACTGTAACGATAGAAAATGCGTTGAATCAAGGTTCAAGTGTTCAACTGGCTGTTTCTATTAATCTTGATGATATACCTATTTCTGAAGACTATTTGGTTGATCTTGAAAACTATACTTTAAATAATAATAAGATTAAGATTTTAGATGTTGGGAAAATAGATGATAATCAAATACGGCTAAAAGATGGTACTTTAAAAAATATCAACCCAAGTGATATTTCACGTACTGAAAGTAGTACACATGTTTTGTTATTGTCTTTACCTAATACTTATAATGGAAATATTGAGATAACATTAGATAAAAATATACCAAACTGGGTAGATAATGTTTCTGTTAAACCAAGGGAAGATGATAGAGATATTGAAACGAATGTATTAAAGCAATCTCAAACTTTTGGTTTTAAACACATTGTAGAAGGGATATCTGAGGCTCAAAAAACATCAGGAAATAGTAATAAATACTTTCAAATAACTTTAAAAATTAATCAAGAAAAATCTAGTTCAGGATTAGGAACCATTGTTAGTTGGTTGGTTGTTTTTCTAATCCTTTTTATCGTTGGAATTATAATTTATAAAAATAAACAAAGAAAATAATGGGACAAAGTATTAAATTATTATATGATATTTTTAAAATAAATTCGGAACCGTTTTATAAGGATTTATTGAGGTTAGACTTTGCTATTTGGGTATTTATAATTACTGGAATAGTAAGTCTGTTATTTGTGGTTCTTTATTATTATGTTGTTGATAGACCAAAAACAGCAAAATTAACTATATGGTCATTGTTTTTATTAGTTGTTTCTATAATAAGCGCAATTTCAGCTTATATGATAGCTAGTAATACTATTATTGATGATTATTTGTCAATTTCGCCACCAGTGCCAGAGTATTCACAAGATTTAATCTATTTCTCTTTAATAAACTTTTTATTTGGGGCACTATTTTTCTTGATATGGTCGTCACTTTTGAAATGGAAAAGTTCAAATTCATCTCATATCCCTTTTTAAAAATCTAATTATGTCTAAACTATATATTTTTGCAATTGGAGGTACTGGTTCTCGAGTTTTAAAATCTCTAACTTATTTATTAGCATCTGGAGTAAAATGTAACTCGGAAAAAATAATACCTATTATTATTGATCCTGATGCCGCAAATGGAGATGTAAGTCTTACAACGAATACTCTAAGGTCTTATCAAAAAATAAGAAAATCGCTGTCATTTGATACTAACACTTCTAATCAATTTTTTAAAACAGAAATAGAATCACAAACACCTAATTTTAGAATTAAAATATTAAATTCTGATAAGAAATTTAAGGATTATATTGGGTTAGCTTCTATGGATAGAACTAATAGAGCGTTGACATCGATGCTTTTTAGTGAAAAAAACTTGGAAGCTACAATGGATGTTGGATTTAAAGGGAATCCTAATATGGGAAGTGTGGTATTAAATCAATTTCAACATTCAGATGATTTTAAAACATTCGCCTCAAGTTTTTCACAAAATGATAGGATTTTTATTATTTCTTCCATTTTTGGCGGTACAGGAGCTTCTGGTTTTCCCCTTTTATTGAAAAACTTAAGACAAGCTTCTTCAGAACTCGATAATCATCAATTGCTTAAAAAATCAAATATTGGTGCTATTTCTGTGTTACCTTATTTTGGGGTTAGAAAAGATGAGAATAGTGAAATTGAAAAGTCTACATTTATTTCTAAGACCAAGGCGGCGTTACATTACTATGAACATGGTGTAAATAATGATGTCAATAGAATGTATTATATCGGCGATGATATTAATAGGGATTATGAAAATAATGAAGGTAGTACGTCTCAAAAAAATGATGCACACTTTATTGAACTAGCTTCTGCAATGGCTATTCTGGATTTTGCAAATGAATCTGTGACAGATCAAAATGAAGTAAGAGAGTTTGGTATAAATAAAAACTCAAAGAATATTAGTTTTCCAGACTTAGACGGTAATACAAAAAATATATTATTTAAGCCTTTATCGCAGTACTACTTATTTAACTTGTATTTAGAGAATAAATTTTCTAAAACATTTGATCAAAGATTCTCAGCAGAATTAGGTTTGAATTCTAATTTTTTAAATACTGAGTTTTATCAAGAATTAAAACGATTTAATAAAGGTTTTTGGACTTGGTTGGTGCAAATGTCTTCAAATGAAAGAGGTTTTTCCCCTTTTACATTAGAGTTGACTAATAGTGAGATATTTAACGCTATTAATGGTATTCCCTTAAAGCGTTCTAATTGGAAAGGTGTAAAAAATTATGAGCGATTCATTGAGTTTTTAAATAAGTCTCTTAAATATGATGAAAGGGGAAAGACCATAGAGGATAGGTTTATAGATATTTTTTACAATACCACTAATTTGTTAATTCAAGAAAAATAGAAAGTTATGAGTGTTAAAGTATTTAGATTTCATGAAGGCGCAGATGTTTATGGGTGGGATAATTCAACGCCTCTTAATGACAAAGCTATTGCTGCTATTAAGGATCCAAACGGTGAGCATGCTAGTAAAGAGATCACTTCAATTCCAAGTCCATTTGCTAGAATAGACTTAGTTAATACTGCCTTTAAAGAGGTTGTTAATAGAGATTTAGAGGGTGATACCATATATCATAAAATGGTTTCAGATGCATTAGATATTGGTCAGATTTTATTTGATTTTGAAAAATATCAAGATAAAATAGAGATTATTAGCTGGGACCCAAAGCATGATTTGTCCAACTTGTTAGATTCTTCGCACGAAGGTCATAGAGCATTGGGTGAAAGTTTACGTCTTTATTTGAAGCAAGATAGTGCAGCTTATAATTTTGATAAGATGCATAAAATCTATTTATTGAATTATAAGCTAGGTCACAATCCATTGAATATTATAGGTGGTACGTCTCCAGTTTCTATATTTTTTACTTCTGCAAATAAATTTCATCTTAAAGATTTTACATCAGCTGGTGATACCTTTTTTGATGATGACTATTGTTCATTACATAAACGAGATACTTCTTATGTTGAGTACCTTTTTTTATTAAGTAAAACCATTCCTAATTTTACTGTAAATTTTAAAAATTTTAATGATTATTTACAAAAAATATTTCCTCTTCTGTCAGATGAGTTAAGAAGTAAAATTCTTAATCAAAATGAAGGAATGTATGATGAGTTACTTGACTTGAATATTGATGGCGGTGGTGAAATTGTAGAGGTTTTAAATGTAAATTTAAAAAGAAGTAAAGGTAATTTAAGGGAGATTTCTAAAAGTGATTTTATTCTTAATTCTCCCAAAAACATTGAGAAATCTAAACCTCTTCTAGTTCTTCCTAACGATACAATTTCAGAAGGATTTCGTTATGTTTCTGCTAACTGGGAAAGTTCAAATAAAGCCCCTAGTTATATTGTAGAATCTATAAAAGAAAGAAAATTACCTTTTGATGGTGCGAAATATCCATATCTGGTAGCAAGTGACTTTCTTGAACCCGTATTAATTAAAACACATTTGCCAATAGATAATTATTATTTTATAAATGGCCAAGAGAATAATGAACATGGCTTCTTAATCCCTTTAAAACCTCTGTTTTTTGAGTATTTTTCATTAGATTTTTTAGATAAAATTATTAATGGAGAAAAAATGTTCGAAGTTAAAATTTTAGCTAATAATCATGTCGATGTTTATCTAAGACTTCCTGTTCAAAATAATAAGCATATAACATATAAAAGGACTTATTATAATCCTGTTTCTCAAGCTCATAAACCCGATTTTAGTGAAGAATTAAATAAAGGAGCTATTGTAGAAAATAGAATAAACTTAGGTATTACACCTTTTTATAAGTTTGGTAACACGGTTGAGCCTGAATACAATGTTGCTTTTTATGATGCCGACTCGTTACCAATATTTCAAGGAAATAAATACAGTATTAACTTTTACAAGTCATACAATGAAAAGGTAACTTCTGTACAAGAAACGCAAAGGCGTTTTAAAGATGAAGAAAATATAGATATGTTTGGTTTGGTTGTCAATAGTGATTTTGATTATATACAAATAAAGCATGATTTTGCTAGTGGCATATTAATCCCCAATTTTGAATCTAAAGTTACTGGTGGTTTAAATCAATTTACAGTAGCGATTGATTTTGGGACTACAAATACTCATGTTGAGTTTTCGAAAAATGATGGTATTTCTGAGCCATTTGAGTTGTTAAGCGCCGAAAGTAAGCATATAGGGCATCTTATAAACGATAAAGAGTTTGATGAATCTTTTTTAAAGTTTTGTAAGGTAGATTTACTTCCGAATATTATAAAAAAAGATAGTATCTATGAGTTTCCTCAACGAACTGTAATCGCTTACCATAAACTTGCGAATTTTACACAACCAATGTTCTCAATGTCTAATATTGCCATTCCATTTCAATATGAAAAAACATCGTTTGCTTTAAATACTGAGATAGAAACAAATTTAAAATGGAACAAAAACGCTAACAGTAGTCAGGTTATGCGAAGTTTTTTCGAGCAATTAATAAAATTGATTCGAAATAAAATTCTTTTGAATAATGGAGACTTGAAACAAACAAAGATTATTTGGTCATATCCTGCTAGTATGATGGTTTATGAACTGAATGATTTAGAGAGTAAATGGAATGACATTATTTTAAAATATTTAGGAAGTGATGTTAGCATATCAAAGGTTTGTGAAAGTTTAACACCATTTTATTATTATATAAATGAGAAGGGAAAAGCAGCTTTAGAAAAGCCAATGGTTTCTATTGATATAGGTGGCGGAACTTCTGATATAGCTATATATGAAGGGGAAAAGCCAATACTATTTAGCTCTTACAAGTTTGCAGGTGATGCGATTTTTGGAGATAATTATAAACGAAATATTAATATTAATGGATTTGTAAAAAGATTTAAAGTAAAATTATATGATGAATTGAAGAATAATAATTTAGCGGATTTAGGAACCGTTATGAACAATATTATATCTAAGAATAAGTCTAATGATGCTATCAACGTCCTTTTTAGTTTAGAAAACAATCCTATAATTAGAGAGCGAAAACTACCTATTAGCTTCTTAGAATCTTTAAAGGCAGATCGAGATTTGAAAATTATATTTTTATTGTTCTATGTCGCTCATATTTATCATTTAGCTCATATTTTTAAATCAAGGAAACTACAAATACCTGTTTCTATATCTTTCTCAGGTACGGCTTCAAAGCTATTGACCATCATAGATGCTTCTAAAGCAAAAAACACTTTAAAAAGTATAGCTGAATTTGTTTTCTCAGATGTTTCTAGTACTTCTGAAAACGTGTCCATAGAAATTTTATTGGAAGATAACCCAAAGGAAATAGCAAGCAAGGGAGCAATTTATTTTAATAAAAACAATGATGTAAATATTAATGAAATAAAAGAAGTATTAATTAATCATAATACTTTAATGAGTAAATCTAAAAAATGGACTTATAAAGATATTCAATCATTGGAAAGTGACTCGATAAATGATTATGAGTGTTTTCTTGAGTTGTTTTTTCGCTTAAACGAACACATTTCATTCAAAGATTATTTTGGAATTGACAATGGCATATTAAAATTTACTAAACAATTTTTAGCAGATAAAAAGGTAAATGCGATGAAAATGGGTATTAATAACAAGATTATAGAGTTGGAAAACCATGATGAGGAAGATATAGCAGAAACACTTTTCTTTTATCCATTAGTAGGGAGCTTGGGTGAGCTAGCATATAACTTAGTAACGAAAGAATAGCTATGAGAAATTTAATTTGTATAATTATTAGTTTCTTATTCTTAGGTTCTTTACACGGTCAAAGTAAATCTATTTCTAATGAACAATGGATTACTATTGTTGACTATGCGAATGCTGTTGTAACCAAAGCCTATTTAGAATCGGTTCCTTTAAACCAGAAGGATAGCTCGTATTATTTCAAGAATTTAAAGGGTCGGCTCAATGTAAGCTCTATTAATTCACCATTGCCTTTTGATTCTTTAGAAATTTATTTAGAAAATCAATTCACAAAGACTTTAGAAAAGGTTTCGTTAAAGATAAACGATATAAAAAGTGGAGAAAAAGACTTAGATACCTTGTTTAATTCTATTAAGCTTATACTAAGTGATGTAAAAGAAGAGCAATTAATTAATTCAGAGTCTTTATTGAAATTACGAAAAGATATTGATTATTATATTAATTTAAAGGTTGAGGAAAAAAGTAGTGTTACTAATTTAACTTCTAAAAGTGAGGTTATTCCTGATAGAGGTGAGTCCATTTTAAATTTAACTAATGCTTCAATTGTCTTTTTGTTAACCTTGTTAATAGTTTTTATTTTTAGATCTATAAATAAGGGAAATAACATCAGGAGATTAGAAGCTTCAATAGAAAAAAAAAGAAAAGAGCTTGCCGAAAAAAGGTTTAAGATTCCTGAACTGAATAATAAAATAAATAGATTAAGTAAAGAAAATAAGAAATTGAAAGATGAATTAAGTAAAGTTCAGTCTTCTCCAATTCAAAATTTTAATTCATCATCATCATCATCATCTTCTTCTTCTTCTTCTTCTTCTTCTTCTTTTTCTTCCGAAAATAAAGCAGAAAACACTAGGGTGTGGAACGCACCAGTTTCAGAACCTGTATTAATCAGTTTTTATTCTGGTAAGCCAAACCCTAATAGAGTCTTTGTAAATACAACTAAAGAGGTATTCGATCAGGAAACAGTTTTTAAATTTACTTATATAGATAGCACTAAAACTTCTGCGGAATTCGAAGTTGTCTTAGTAAGCGATTTTATGAAGCGGCAAATAATAAATTCACCAGATGATTTTTTATATAGAGTTTGTAATAATGCCAATAGTAATCAAGACTTTCAAAGAACGATTATAACAGAACGTAAAGGAATTGCGCGATTTGTAAATGGAGAATGGGTGGTAAGTGAGTCAGATAAAGCTTTGATTAAATTTCAATAAATATAAATTATATGGGAGGTAAACATGATATTATTATAATGGTGCTTGTAAGCATTATTGTATGTTTTCAATTGATTCTTTTTTATAAAAACTTAAATAGAATACTAGCTTTTAAGAAAATTATTCCTAAAAATTCAAATATAGATGTGATCGAATTAACAATTGATGAAGACATAGCATCTTCAATCGATGCTGATACTATTTTAAATAATAAGGATGATTTTAATTTAGAGAGAAATAAAGAGGAGAATACATACAATGAAATAGAACGAATTAATATTATAAACCAGACTGATGCTGAAGATATTTATGAAGAGAATAAAGATGAAGATGATGAATTGATGTTATTTAACAAAGAAGACTTATGAGCAATAAAATAAAAATTTCACTTATTGAAACTTCAGGTCATGTAAGTTCTTCATTTCATAATACTATTAGTGCTATTAATAGTTATCTCTTAAGAAATAAAGGAGCAATTAGCGACTTTAATTTAATTAAGGATATTGTAGATAGAAACATAGATAATGAAGAGAGTGCCATAACGAGTAACCTTCCAATACCACTCTATTTAGGTCTTTTTGGAACTATGTTAGGAATTATTATTGGTTTGATAGCAATGCCAAGCTTAAGTGATTCAATTAGTGGGGGAGTAGAATCAATGAATGCAGATAATACATTGAAAGGTGTAGATGCTTTACTTATTGGGGTTAAAATTGCAATGATAGCAAGTGCAATTGGGCTACTCTTAACAACAATAAATTCACTTTTGTTTTATAACATTAGGAAAGGGGCAGAAAATGATAAAAACAACTTTTTTACTTTTATACAAACCCAATTATTACCAATACTTTCAAAAAACACAGCTTCAAGTTTACAGACCTTACAAGCAAATTTGCTGAAGTTTAACGAAGGTTTTGCAATTAATATGGGGCATTTTGATGGCATTATTAAAGAAGTTCGTAGTTCTTTTGAAAGTCAACTTCAGGTAGTAGAGGAGTTAAAAAGAATTGATGTTGGTAATATGGCTAGATACAATATCGATGTGATGAAACAAATAAATAGCTCTTTTTCTAAGTTAAAAGAATTATCGGAGTATTTAACTAATGTTAATGGACTTCTAAAAAATACAGAACGATTAAATCATACGGTTTCCGTTCAATTAGATAAGGTAGGAGACATAGGGGCGCTGATCGATAATTTTGATGTAAATGCTAAAAATATTTCAGAAGGATCAAAATACTTACAAACTCATTTTTCTAGTTTCGAACAAAGAGAACAAGCCATAAGTAATAAGGTTGCCGACTTTGATTCATCCACAGGAGCAATGGTAGATGAACTTAAAAAATCATTTGAGTTAAGAATGAAAAATTTCAATGAGAAGGATGTTGAAATTAACTCTGGATTTGAAAAGTTATTTAAAGACTTAAAAGAAAAGACAAAACAAGTTTTTGATGATGAAAGCCATAATATAGCAGCAATACAACAAGATGTTTTAAAAGTGAATGATAGTATAGGACAAATAAAAAGTTTGCCAAATGAGGTTGGGGTATTAAAAGCGAGCATTAAAGATCACGATAAAACGATTAATCAACTGATGGATAAAATAGCAGACAAGCCATTGCATTTTAAAACACCAAAACTGTTATTGTCTGTTTTAATTTTTACTTCAGTTGTAATCATGGCAACTTGTGGTCTTTTTATATATAAATATATACTGTAAATGTCAAAGAAGGATAAAGGTGATTTTTTCTGGGTTAGCTACGCTGATTTAATGACAACACTATTTTTCGTAATGCTTGTTCTATTTGTTTTAACCGTTGTTTATTTAAAACTAGATCAACAAAAAATGGCAACTACATTAGAAGACCTAAAAAAAATAGTTCAGTTAGAAGAGCAATTTAAACCATTAGAGGAAGATGGAGATTTTATATACTTAGAAGAATGTAAAAAGTTTGTAGCTAAAAATCTTAGAGGTATAGAGATTTTTGATCCTGGGAAATCAGAAGTATTAGAACAGCATAAGCAAACAACTATTGAGATAGGAGAAAAGATAAAAGGGTTTTTAGAAAAACTTCAGAACGATAATAAAGACTTTTCATATCTATTAGTTATAGAGGGAAATATGGCCAATACATATGATAAAAGATATAGTAAAAATAACTCAGATGGTTATAAAAAATCATATGAAAGAGCTTTAGCGGTATATGATTTATGGCTTGACAATAATATAAATTTCAGAAAAGATAATGTAGAAGTTTTAATTTCAGGAAGTGGATATAACGGTCTTTGTCGTGAAAGTAGAAGTATTGGTAATTACAAAAAATCAGAAGATGTAGAGTCTTACAATAAGAGATTTTCAATACAAATAATACCTAAAGTAACTAATAAATATGAGTAAAAGTAAATTTTTAATATTTGTAGTATTATCCTTGATTTTTAGTTGTAAAAGAGCTATTTCTTCGTCCGACTCAAACCTTAACTCAACAAGAGCTTATAATAGGGATGGTATAAAAAGTGAGAATATGGTTGAAATGACGAAAGAGGGTGGTGTTTTTTATGTTCCTATTCAGATAAACGATGTTGATATGGATATTATTTTTGATACAGGAGCAAGTAGTATTTCAATATCAGAAACAGAAGTCCTTTTTTTACTAAAACAAGGTAGGTTAAGTGAGGAAGATTTTTTAGGGAAAGTTCAATATCAAGATGCTACAGGTAACATATCGGAAGGTACGAGACTTAATCTTAAGAAAGTGAGAATAGGAACTAAAACGATATATAATGTTGAAGCTTCAGTTGTTCATAATTTAGAGGCTCCATTGTTGTTAGGGCAATCTGCTTTATCAAAATTTGGTAAATTAACTATTGATTACAAAAACAATCAAATAATTTTTGAATAGTATTTTTGTGATAATAACCAACCATAAATGATTTCTAATTTTATTCATAAGAGAATAAGCTTTTTTTTATTCTTGTTTTTATTTTTAATTGTATCCTGTGTTTCAAGAGAGGGGGATGGAGGGGCAAAGAGTAAAACTAAATTTATTTATAAGCCAGTAGTTATTAATGGTGTTAAGTATACTGATCAGGACATTAATCAAGCGGAAAGTGTTTTACAGCTTAAAAACACCCTAAAACTAATCACTTGGAACATCCAAGACCTTGGTCAAACTAAAAATGCAGAAGAAATTGCCTTCATAGTAGATGTTTTAAAAGACTTTGATATCGTTGCCATTCAAGAGGTGGTGGCTAAACATCCTGCTGGTGCACAAAAAGTGGCACAAATAGCAGATGAATTAAATAGAAAAGGTGCTAAATGGGATTATAGAATAAGTGATCCCACAAAAAGTCCATCTGTTTATATGAGTGAGCGCTATGCTTATTTATGGAAAACGAGCAAAATAGATATACAAGGACGCGCTTATTTAGATAAGGAGCTAGCCGAAGAAATAGTGAGAGAACCATATATTGCAGAATTTAAGGAAAAAAGCACAGGTTATAAGTTTCATGTTGTTAATTTTCACTCACGGAAGCACGACGATAATCCAGAATTAGAAATCATTCATTTTAAAAATTATCAAGAGCGATTAAATACAGATAAGCTATTAATTGTAGGCGATTTTAACCTTAATGAAAAACATGAGGTATGGAACAACCTATACGTACAAGGTTTTAAATCTGCAGTAATAAACCAAAAAACAACTTTAAAACGAAAATGTGGTTATGGGAGTTATCGGAGTCATGCAATCGATAACATTTACTATTCCAAACAAGTTAAAGCAGTTAACACGGGAGTTGTGGATTATATTCAAAATTGTGAGAACTTAGCTCCAGCAAGAAGGATTTCAGATCACTTGCCGGTTTTTATAGAATTTAATATAGAAAGTAATAATAATGATTAACTTTTAAAAGTATTGGTGTATTAAGAGATATACCGAAAAAGAATAAACTTAATAAATTAATTATTGTTATATGCGACTTTTTAGAAACATATGTCTGCTTTTGCTACCATATATTATAATGGTAGTTGTAAATGAATCTTATCGCTATTCTATAACGGAAAAACCTTATACTGCTTACGGTTTCACGGCGATAAACTCAGATGTTAAGAGTCCTCAAAAGTGTAGTTGGATAGCGCATAACAATACAAGTTACTGTAAACAACATCATGTTAAGTTTTTAAAAGATTACTTTTATATTACTGATAAAATATATTTTGGAGCCATTCAAACTTTACATTCTACAGGAAATTATATGGCTGCTAATATTCTTTTTTTAGTTATACTTTTTCCATTTATTATGTGGTATTCACTGGTGAAAATTATAGACTACACCATAGCAATTAGAAAATTAAAAACCAGCAAAAATCAGCGAAATGAGTAAGATTGATTCATTAATAGATTGGATGATTTATGTAGGTGGTAATTTATATGTCTATTGTACTGATTTCACCATAAATCTGGCGAACCTTACAGGCACTTCATATTACGAAGTGAATTTCTTTTTCTTTTGTATACTATTTCCATTTTTATTGGTTGTTTTACCTATAATGGCAATAGTATTAAGATTTCGACTTCAACAATTGTCTAGGATGTATAAATAAGCAATAAACAATTAGAAAACATTACTGTTAATTGTTAAAAATATCACGTTTATGTTATTAAAATTATTGAATACGGTTTACCGTAATCAAATGATATTTTAATTATTTAGCTTTATAATTTAAAATAAAACTGAATAATTTTACAGAGAAAGTGCTATCATATTTAATTAAACATAAAACCTTTATTTTTCATGAAAAATGTAATCACATTAATAATTTTAATATTTACAACATTAACCGTGAGTGCCCAAATAGGAGTATCTAAATCTAAGATAATTCAAAATAACAGTGACTACATATTAGATGTTACAGAAGATGGAACTGAATATATCACCTATGTTGTAGAATTTGATAATTATGATAGACATGTAGCATGTTATCTTACAAATAAAGAAGATGATGAAGAGCAGATATGCTATCGTGTGGCATATATAGAGCCTAGTTCAGAAACCAATAATTGGGTGAGATACTTTAATAATGAAAATTTTATAAAATTAGAGGGTATGACCTGGAAAGATTACGAGCATTCAATGCTGTACGAAGTTGTAGTGAAAGATGGCAGTTGTTTGGTTATAAAATCTTATGACGAAAAACTTTAACTTTCAATATTAGAGCTTTTAAAAAAACAACCAAAAACTATGGGACTACTTAACAAAATACTTGGTAACGCAAGCCAAGCTTCAACGGAACAATTAACTACAAAATACGGACGCTTATTAACCAATAACGAGCAAATAGAACTTGGTTTTAAACTCTTTAGAGACGTGTTTATGTTTACCAACAAGCGTCTTATTCTTATAGACGTGCAAGGTATTACGGGGAGTAAGGTAGAGTACAAGTCCATGCCGTACAAAAGTATCTCTCGGTTCTCTTTAGAAACTTCTGGGACTTTTGATTTAGATGCCGAACTAAAAATTTGGATTTCAAGCGAGAACATTCCATCGGTAAGCAAAAAGTTTAATAAGAGTATTGATGTATATGAAGTGCAGAAGTATTTGGCAGAAAAGGTGATGTAAGTTCCATTTTCTTATTTAAAATAATTTAGAAAAATTATTATAGCAGCACCGATTTTTTATCTTTAACGCGTAAGCAATTAAAAAAAACAATTTAATACATGAAATTATTACAACCTACCCAATTCATTAAAGTTATTATAGTAAGTTTAGCTCTTATAATGCTTGCTTCATGCAGTAGTAAACCTAGTAGTTTATCTATTATACCAGAGAGCACAAATGTCGTTACAGTTGTTGATGTTTATAGTTTAATTAAAAAAGGAGAATTAAATGAGTTAGAGCAATTTGATTTATTTAAAACCTTTAAAAAAGAAATTAGAAACGAAAACAAAAAAGTGTCACGAATGATGCAAAACGTTATAGATGATCCTACAGAAACGGGATTAGATTTCACCAACGATTTACTCATGTTTTATGTTAACGAGGCTAAAGACGAGCAATATTATGCGATGGCACTGGATCTCAAAAATGAAGAAAAATTCACAGTTTTCATTGAAGATTTATTAGATAAAGGAGGTGTTTCTTTTGATGTGGAAAATGAAAAATCTTACAAATACATCATCGTAAATAAAGATGTCGCTTTTGCTTGGGATAAAAATAAGGTGATTTGTTTGACTTCAAAAAACTATGAAAGTCGAAAAAATTTCGATTTAACCATAAATACACTTTTTGGGTTAAAAGAAAATAATCAAATTACACAAAACAAAGATTTTACTACATTTTACAATAATAAAAAAGATATTAGTCTTTGGTTTTCAACCAACCTCTTAGAAGACAATTACCAATATAAACGTATGATGCGTGAATTAGATTTTGATATTGCAGATAATTATGTGGCTGCTCATCTAAATTTTGAAAACAATAATATGTCTATGCAATGGAAACTATTTCCTAACGATGATGTGAAAAAAATGGTAGAAGAAGATCCAATTCTTAACACTAATTTTAATTCTGATTTATTAAGTTTTTTACCTGAAAATAGTTTGGCAAATGCGAGTGTATCAATGAACCCTATGGCATACTATAATATGCTAAAATCAGAAAATGATTTTGATAAAATGGAAAATAAGTTCGAAAACGAAATGGGTTTTACACTTAAAGAATTTATTGGAAGTTTTAAGGGAAGTGCAGTTTTTAATTTAATAGATATTAAGGAAGTCGAATATACTTATCAAAATTACTACTCTGATACTGTCACTAAAACAGAACCTTTACCAATTATGGGATTAGCTTTTGATATATCTTCTAACACGTATATAAAGCAAATTATTGAAAAACTTCCTGAAAATGATTTACAAAAGCGAAGTGATTATTATGAAATTAAAATTGATAATAGATACGACATGTACTTAGCTTTTAATTCTAATACGTGTTATTTTACTAACGATAAAGCAAGTGTAAAAGCGTTTAAAGATGGCGGATTAAAATCAGGTAGTTTGTTAATGTCAAATCAAGTTTCAAATTTCAAGAATAATGCGTTTTATGCCTCTATGAATTTAGATTTTGATACTTATCCAAATACCATAAAAAAAGAACTTACTAAAGCTCAGAATAGTAGAGAAGGTAGGGTTTTTGATATGTGGAGTGAATTTGCTTCATCTTTAGAGTTAAAACAAATTGATAATTACACGATGCAATTAGATTTAAAAACGAAAGACAATAATAAAAACAGTTTAAATAATATGTTAAGCCTTATAGATAGAAGCTATAATAGTTATATGGGATTATAATTTTTTATGACTATTATTTTAAATAACATAAAACCATCTTATATGTCAGAGGACGAAGTTTCTACCTCTGACATATACATGCAACCTAATGTTGTTTTTAATAGTGGAAAAAACTATTTAATAAAGGCAAATTCGGGTCACGGCAAAACATCTATTTTAAATTTTATTTACGGAAGCAGTACTAATTATGAAGGAAAGATAAACTACAATTCTGATACAGAAATTAACGTGATTAGTTTACGAAAAACAAAACTAAGTTATGTTTTTCAAGATTATAAATTATTTCCTAGTCTTAGCGTATTTCAAAATATAATACTCAAAAATAATTTAACACACCATAAGACTCAAGACCAAATAGATGCGCTTATTAACCATCTTAACCTTGGACATAAAAGAGATAGTTTAGTAGAAAATCTGTCGTTAGGGCAAAAGCAACGTGTTGCTATAATTAGAGCCTTGTGCCAACCATTCCATTTTATATTGTTAGATGAGCCTTTTAGTCATCTCGATCCTACCAACATTAAAATAGTCTCAGCTTTAATTCAAAAAGAAGCCAAACAACAAAATGCAGGTATAATAATGACGGCTCTAGATGAAGTATTTGCCTTTAATTTTGATACAACAATAAATTTGTAATTATGCTCAAAAAATTACAAAAAAAAACGCTCGTAAAAACACAATTGTTTGGTTATATGTTAACCTTACTCATTGGTGTATTTATTATTGTATCTACTATTCAATTATTTATAGATGTTAAACCTTTAATAAACGAAAAAACCGATGTTTTTAATGCCAAAACCGCTGTAATTAGTAAACAGGTTTCGGTATTTAAATCTATTGATAAACAAAAAATATACTTTAAACCGAACGAGTTAGAGGAATTAAAAGCACAACCATTTGTCAAAAATATATCTGTTTTTAATAATGCTAATTTTAAAATAAAAGCATTTTCTAATCAATCGGAAAGTATACCTCTTTTTCAAACCGACTTGTTTTTTGAAAGTATACCAGATGATTATCTAGATGTGAAATCTGAAGATTGGCAATGGAACCAAACAGAAAATTTTGTACCCATAGTTATTCCAGAATCTTATTTAACGCTCTATAATTTCGGATTTGCAGAAAGTCAAGGTTTACCAGTATTATCTAAAAATACAATTTCGCAGATAGCATTTAACCTTAAAGTGTCTGGTAATAGTAACACAGAAGTTTACAGTTCAAAAATTGTGGGATTTTCAAATAAGATAAATTCCATATTAGTGCCCGAAGCATTTTTAAGTTATGCTAATACAAAATTCGGTCGTGCAGATACGTCACGGATTAGTAGAGTTTTAGTTGAATTTAATAATCCTTCAGACGAGAACATACTTCGCTATTTTAATGATAACAATTACGATATAAGTAAAGAGAAGTTAGAATTTAGCAAACTCTCATTCTTTTTTAAATCAGGATTAATATTTATAACTGGTATTGCTTTGGTCATTATAGCATTGTCAATCGCTTTCATTTTATTGAGTTTTAATCTTATAATTCAAAAAAATAAAGACGTCATTGTTAACCTTTATACCATAGGTTACACGTACCAAAGTATTGCTAAATTTTACCAAATTGTTATAAGTGTAACAACTGTAATAGCAGTTGTTTTTGGTATTGCTATTAGTTATTATATACGTTCTGAGTATATTAAAAAATTTAATACATTTTTCGATTTTTCAGAAAGTAATAACCAAATAGTGATAATTGGTTGTGTGCTCGCTATTATTTTAGTGAGTATTTATAATGTTTATATTATTAATAATATAAAAAACACCGTAACAAAAACTAGGTAGAAATAAAGCTTTTAATTAAAGCAATAAAAAATACAAACCCATTAAATGGCTAAAAAAGCAACACCAAAAAAAACAAAATCCATTGAAGAAACCCTTTGGGATTCTGCCAATAAACTTAGAGGAACTGTAGAAAGTTCAGAATACAAACACGTTGTTCTAGGTTTAATATTCTTAAAATTCGCTAGTGATAAATTCCAGAAACGTCGTCAAGAGCTCATAGACGATGGCAAAGAACGGTTTGTAGATATGGTGGAGTTTTATGCGCAAGACAATGTATTCTATTTAACCGAAGAGTCCCGTTGGAGCTACATCATTGCCAATGCCAAACAAGACGACATTGCTTTAAAAATAGATACCGCTTTATATACTGTAGAAAAAAACAATCCATCGCTTAAAGGCGCCTTGCCAGATAACTACTTCTCGCGTTTAAATATGGACGTGAGCAAGCTAGCCGCTTTACTAGACACCATAAACAATATAGACACCCTTAAAGACCAACAACAAGATATTGTTGGGCGTGTGTACGAGTACTTTTTAAGCAAGTTTGCCATAGCAGAAGGGAAAGGAAAAGGCGAATTCTACACCCCAAAAAGTATTGTAAATCTTATAGCAGAGTTAATAGAACCCTACAAAGGGAAGATTTATGACCCTGCCTGTGGTTCTGGTGGTATGTTTGTGCAGTCTATGAAATTTATAGACAGCCACAATGGTAACAAAAAAGACGTCTCTATTTATGGGCAAGAATACACAGCAACCACTTATAAGCTAGCAAAAATGAACCTTGCCATACGTGGTATTTCTGCCAATTTAGGCGATGTGCCCGCAGATACCTTTGCCAAAGACCAACACCCAGATTTAAAGGCAGATTATATTATGGCAAATCCACCTTTTAACCAAAAGGATTGGCGAGCAGCAGACGAGTTGCTAGACGACCCACGTTGGCGAGGCTACGAGGTACCACAAACCGGAAACGCCAATTATGGTTGGATACTAAATATGGTCTCTAAACTCTCAGACAATGGAATTGCAGGTTTTATACTAGCTAATGGTGCCTTATCTGGTGGAGGAACTGAATACGAAATACGTAAAAAACTCATTGAGAATAATTTAGTAGAAGCAATTCTAATTTTACCACGTAACTTATTTTATACCACAGATATTTCTGTCACACTTTGGATTATAAACAACAATAAAAAAGAGCGTCAAGTAAAACTGAATGACGTAGAGAAAAACTACAGAAACAGAGAAGATGAAATCCTATTTATGGATTTAAGGCAAGTAGGTATTCCTTTTGAAAAGAAATACATTCAGTTTTCTCAGGAAGAAATTAATAGAGCAAGTAAAACCTATCACGTTTGGCAACAAAGTAAAAAGGACTATAAAGATATTCCAGAATATTGTTATTCGGCTTCAATTGAAGAAATACAGAAAAAGGATTATTCTTTAGTGCCAAGTAAGTTTATAGAATTTGTAAACAGAGACGAGAACATCAATTTTGATGAAAAAATGAAAAGTTTACAAACCGAATTTACTGAACTTTTAAAAGAAGAAGCGCAATCTAAAACCGAATTATTAAACGTCTTTAAAGAACTGGGTTATGAAATCAAGTTATAAATTACTAGGTGATTACATAACAAGAGTTGATGTAAGAAATAAAGATTTACAAACAACAAATTTAAGAGGTTTAAGTATGACCAAAGAATTTAGAGAATCTACTTCCAATATCGTTGGTGTAGATTTATCTAAATATAAATTAGTGCCTAAAAATCATTTTGCTTGCGATTTTATGTCAGTTATTCGAGTGCATAAATTACCAGTTGTACATCAAAATAGTGATGAATTAATAATTGTATCACCTGCTTATACTGTTTTTAAAGTTATTGATGAAAATATTTTAAATCCTGAGTATTTAATGATGTGGTTTAGAAGACCTGAATTTGATAGATATGCAGATTTTAGATGTGATAGTGCAATTAGAGGAGGTTTTAAATGGGAGGAATTAGGTGAAGTAGAATTACCAATCCCATCCATAGAAAAACAACGCAAAATAGTTAAAGAATACAACACCATCGTCAATCGTATTAAACTAAACGAAACCCTAAACCAAAAACTAGAAGACACCGCACAAGCCTTGTATAAACATTGGTTTGTAGATTTCGAGTTTCCTAATGCAGAAGGTAAGCCTTATAAATCTTCTGGTGGTGAGATGGTTTATAATGCCGAGTTGGATTCTGAGATTCCTTTGGGTTGGGAGGTTGAACAGTTAGAACGAGTAATAGAATTTAAAAATGGAAAGAAAAAACCCAATATCAAAGGAGAATACTCTGTGTATGGTGGTAATGGTATTATTGATTTTGTGAATAATTATAATGCAGAATCGACTATAATAGTGGGTAGAGTTGGTGCTTATTGTGGTAGTCTTTATTTGGAATACAATAAATGTTGGATTAGTGACAATGCGATAAGTGGAAATTCAATAAATGAAGAATTGACCTATTGTTTATATTTATTGCAAAGTTTAAATATTTCTGAAAGAAGAGAAGGAACAGGTCAGCCTCTTATTACCCAATCTTTATTAAACGAAATAAATTTTGTCTATCCATCTAAAAAGATAAGAAGTCAGTTTAATAACAAGGTTGAAATTCTTCAGAAGAGAATTAAAATTAATGAAATTCAAACACAACTACTTAGAGCTTTGGAAAGTTTAATGTTAGCTAAAATGTCAAAAACAGCTTAAATCAATGTCAGAAATCAGAATTAATGCCATTTCAGTAGAAAATTATCGTTCATTTAAGGATAGACAGGATTTTGTGTTTCCAGATGCTACTTATAAAAAACCAGTTGCTATTGTAGGTTATAATAATTGTGGTAAAACAAATTTGTTGAACGCTATTTTATATGGTTTGCAAGTTAATTTTGTTTCTAAAGATACGTTTTCGCAAGATGATTTTCATAATAGGGATATGGATAATGTGCCTTTTATACTTCTAAATGCAACAAGTACTAGAGAACCAAAATTTGATGGTGAAAAGTTTGCAAGTTTAACAGGCTATCATCGTTTAAAAATGTTTGTTGATGGCGAGGAAATTGAAGGAAGTAAAATAGAATCTTTAAATGGGTTGGCACAAATTCAAGGTTATGATGGCGCACCTAAGGACGATATAAATTATGATGCATTTGGGGCAACTAGATATTTCAATATTTTCTATATTAATTTCCATAAAATTAAAGAAGAAATAAACACTAATAAAACAAATTGGGGAAATCTTAGGTCTTTTTTAGCGAAACATATCAAAAAGATTGTAGATTCTGATGTCCCAATGAATAATAAAAAAGCTGTATTTGAAGAAGAAGTACAAGCAAGTACAGATAAGGTTTTAGAAGATTCAGAGTTAAATAGGTTTATAAGTCTTATTAAGAAAAATTATTCAAGCAATCTGCGTAATGATGATTGTTCAGTTAGTTTTGGTCTACCTAATTATCACGATATTTTCCTAAAAATGCTATTTAAGGTTGGCTTAAATGGAGATGTAGAAAATCAAGTGCCTATTAGTCATTTTGGTGATGGTTATATTTCTATGTTTGTAATGGCTGTGGTTCAATCTATTTCAGAATTTAATGACAATGATAAATGTTTGTTTTTATTTGAAGAACCAGAAAGTTTTTTACACGAAAACCATCAAGAATATTTTTATAAAACGGTGTTATGCGGTTTAGCAGAAAATGACCATCAAGTTATATACACAACACATTCTGATAAAATGATTGACCCTTTTGATACTAAGGGATTAATTAGATTAGAAATTAATGAGAACAACCAAACGGTTAAAAAATATAATAGTCTAGACGACTTTGATGTAAATATTGCAGATGACGATACAGGTGAACTTATCAATTATTCAAAGTACAATGAGTTTATTAAAACTATTGAGCCCAATTTGAGTAAGATTTTATTTAGCAAAAAAGTCATTTTGGTTGAAGGTCCTAATGATGTTTTGGTTTATAAATACGCTATAAAACAAAAGGTTTTAGAGTTTATAGCCAATGATGATGCAATAGTAAATAAAGAAAGGTATGCAGATACTTTTATGAATTTTGAGAATATTGCAATTGTCTGTCATCACGGAAAAGCTACAGCAAATTATTTGATTGAATTATGCAAACACTTTAAGGTCGATTATTTTGTAATTAACGATTGGGATTTTGAAGAAATCGAATTGTCTATTAATGCCATTTCAGGATTTTTGACACTGGACTTATTAAAAGAAGATGCTATCTATACAGAGAGCGATAAAAAGGCAATGATTACTACAAACTATAATTTAATAGAAAATGCAGGTATAGAGAAGATTCATTTTAATGTTAAGAAATTAGAAAGTGTAATTGGTTATGATTCTAATGACAAAAGTAGTCTTGCCATTTGGGAGTTGTTAAATACAGAAGAATTTAGTTTCGATGAAAAACTTTTTCCAGAAAGCCTTTTAGATTTTTTAGGTTTAAAAGTCGATGATCCTTTAGGATTGTCAAAACTAGAAGTAGATAACGATTTACCTTTTTAAAATATGCAAAATCAACAACAAGCCTTTTTAATAGAAGAAATTTGGTTACTTACCTTTGGTGGTGCGTTTCAGCACACAGGTATTTACAAACCTAAGACCAAAGAAACAGACCGTACCCATTTTAGAAACATGCTTAGAGGGTATGTAGAGAATACCATTTTAAGTCAATACAAAACATCAATAATGGAGGATACCATTCATCTAGAAAATATACAAGCCTTAAGTAGATTTACAGAAAACTTTAGTCATGTACTAAAAGCCCCTATTAATATTGGTGTAAGCCAAAAATTACTTAATCTGGCTTTAAAATATTACTGGTGTTTGGGTATCATACCAGAACCACCACATTGCCCTGTAGACAGAATTATACAACAACGCTTATACAAACAACCTTTAGTGAATTGGACACAGCTAACATGTTCAGATACCTATATGCAAATTATACAAGATATAAGACGTAAAGCTAAAGCAGACAAACAAAGCATCGCACAATGGGAACTGACTAATTTTGACAGACGATAGTTATTATGGAAGATGTATTTAAAAAGTTTGAGGAATTATTTACAGAGCGTTGCAATCACATCGCTTTATTAGAAATGGGAGAAGATTCTGTGCGTTATGATTTTTTTACAGCATTAAAGCAAGAAAGAATTTTACAGAATTATGACATAAAATTAGAAAGCGGAATAGATTTACGTACTTATATACCGAGACCAGTGCTTCCTAGGACTAAAAGAAAGCAAAAACCTAAAATGGACTTAGTTGTTGATAAATTAAGTTTATGCGCAGAATTTGGTTTATTTAGACAAAATAGCAATGATGAAGGTTCAATAAATAAAACAGAAAGGTTAATTAAAACCCTAAACGATATGATTCGTTTAGGACTAGATACATATTTTACCAAGCGCAAAGCGTATTTTATCTGTGTTGCAGATGCTAAAATGTTAGGGCATCGATTACAATCTCAACTTTTAGAGCGATTTCCTGCAGATTATAGAATCACACCAAATTTAATAACAGAGTTATGTGAAATGAGAACTTCAAATTTTGATTTTCGTTTTATTGAAAAAATGTATGAGTTGAATTTAAGTTTTAATGCTAACATTATTTTTGAGGAAGACATATTAGCAGACCAAATTAATATGGAAACAAGACTTATAATCTGGGAGGTGACATGCTAGAAGGAAAAGAAAAGATTGATTTAGAGTCATTACAAGCGTTTTTAGATAAAAACGAAATCCCTAAAATTAAAGGCAAACCCAAAACCTTTTTAGGCATCGCTAAACAACCACATTACGAGAATGTGTTGTCTAATATTTATGCGTTTTATTTTAATGTAAATGAAGTGCATAAATTTAAAGACTTGTTTATTAGTAGTTTATTGGAATGCGTATATAAAACAAATCTTGGTAAACAAAAAACAGGATTAGAAAATTTCTTTGATTTTGTGTCAGAAACGGAATATCCAACAAATAAAGGAGGTAGAATAGATTTGATATTAAGTAACAAAGAACAAGCCATTATTGTTGAAAACAAAGTATACCATAATCTTAATAATGATTTAAATGATTATTGGACAAGTACAAAAAAACAGGAAGAATATAAAATCGGTATTGTATTATCAATTCAGCCAATTTCTAAAATTAATCACCTTCATTTTATAAACATTACGCACTTACAATTACTAAATCAAGTGATGCAAAATATTGGAGGATATTTGTTAGAGGCGAACGAGAAATATATAGTGTTTTTAAAAGACTTGTATCAAAATGTTATTAACTTAAGTACAGATATAATGAATACCAAAGAAATTGAATTTTATTTAAAAAATAGAGATGAAATACATTATACAGCACGTTTTTTAAATAGATTTAAAGACCATATAAAGCAAGAAGTAGAACAGGCTTGTCATATTTTAAATGGTGACACACCTTTTTTAAAGTTAAATAATACAGGGAATAGATTTAGATACTATAAAAGTATCAAAGTGCCCAATTTAATGTTTACAGTAGTCTTTGATCAGTTATATATTGATAGTAAAAAGAGAATTTGGATCGTTGTAGAGCTAAATGGCGAGGCTTTAATAGATGTTGGTATGTATAAAGAGATTGATTTTACAATTGAGGAAAAGCAATGTTTTACACAGGATTTTTATACTAGAAAACATTCTGGCTGGGCCCATTTTGCAGGTATTGGTTTCTATCTTGTAAAAGATGAATTACCGCTTAATAATTTGGCTGAGTTTATTGCTGAGAAAATTGAAACAGAACATTTATTGTCCATATTTAAAAAAATAGAAGATTTTTTAATTGCTAATAAAAAATAATAAAACACGTTTTAAACTATGGCAAAATATTCAGTACACCAGCAACCTGTAGAAACCTTATTAAGTTGGATAAAATCTGGCGAAATAGCGATACCTGAAATACAACGCCCTTTTGTTTGGAAAAGCGCAAAAGTTAGAGATTTAATAGATTCTTTATATCAAGGTTATCCTGTGGGTTATATTATAACATGGCGTAATCCAGATGTAAAATTAAAGAATGGTGAATTGTCTGCAGGTAAAAAAGTTTTAATAGATGGTCAACAACGTATTACAGCATTAACAGCTGCTGTGGTTGGGCAACGTGTGTTAAATAAAAACTATAAGGAAATTAATATACGTATTGCTTTTAACCCAATTACCGAAAAGTTTGAGGTTTTAAATAAGGCTTTTGAAAAAAGCCCAGAATGGATAAACAATATTAATCCAATAATTAATGATGAGATTTCTATAACCAAAGCCATTAGAGAATATCTAAAATTAAACCCTGAGGTAGATGAGGATTTAATAGAAGAGCGTATAGAAAGCTTAAAACGTATTAAAAACAAACAAGTTGGTATTATAGAATTAGATAGTTCATTAGATATAGATACAGTAACCGATATCTTTATTCGTATCAACCAAAAAGGGGTGGTGCTGAGTAATGCAGACTTCGTGATGTCTAAAATAGCTTCCGATGAGGTTTATGGCGGAAATAAAATGCGAAAATTAGTCGATTATTTTTGTAGACTATTAGTGGATAAAGATTTCAACAAACACATTTTAGATAACGATACTGTATTCGCTAATAGCGACTATTACAAAGCGTCTAAATGGATGGCAACAGGTAGTGACGATTTGTACATTCCAGATTATATAGATGTGTTACGTGTGGCATTTACCTATAAATTTAGTCGTGGAAAATTTAGCGATTTAGTAGCGTTGCTGTCTGGTCGTAATTTTGAAACTAGAACGTATGAGAGCGATATTGCAGAATGTAGTTATAATCTGCTATCAGAAGGCTTAACAGATTTTGTTAACCAAACCAGTTACCAACGTTTTATTATGTTGGTAAAGTCAGCAGGTTTAATAAGTCAGAAGTTAATCGCTTCAAAAAACAGTTTAAACTTTTCCTATGCTTTGTATTTAAAACTACGGAATGAGCGTATGCCAGAATCGGAGATTCAACACTATGTTAAGCGTTGGTTAGTAATGTCATTACTTATTGGTCGTTATTCAGGGTCTGTAGAATCTATGATTGATGAAGACATCAAACAAATTAATGAGAAAGGTGTTAAGGTATATTTACAGCAAATGGAACAAAACCATTTGGGACAGGGATTTTGGGAATTTTCACTGGTAAATCAATTAGAATCTTCTAGTGTTAATAACAATGCCTATAATGTGTATTTAGCAGCGCAATGTTATGGTAATGCACCAGCATTTTTATCAAAAAGCATGAAAATTAGTAGCTTAATTGAGCAGCGCGGCGATGTACATCATATTTTTCCAAAAAAATACTTAGCACAAAATGGGTTTATACCAAAGCAATATAATCAAGTAGCAAATTTTGTGTACACAGAACAAGCTACTAATATTAAAGTGGGCATGTTAACACCACAAAATTACATAGCTAAGGTTGCAACACAAATTGAAGATGGCGTTTTTGATATTAGTACTTTAGATTCTAAAATAGGATTAGAAGAAAACCTTTTGCTAAATGATATACCAAAAACATTACATAAGGCAACGCATTTAGATTATAATGATTTTCTTGTAGAACGACGTAAGCTAATGGCTGCTAAAATTAAAACTTATTACGAACAATTATAAACTTAATACTAAAATTAAATAATTAAAAATGAAACAGATTTACCTACTGTTACTATTATTCACCTTTTCAACCCAATTAAAAGCAGAAACAAGTCCAATAAACGTTGCTGACTTAAATTTTAGAATAGCGCCAATGTCAACGCATCACATGGCTTATGGTTTTGCAGAAGGGGATAAGATAATTATTAATTACTCAGAAGAACGTGGTAAAAAACTCAAGAATTTTGAAATAATTGAATATAAGGCTTCTAAAGTGTACTCAGACTTTAATGTTATAACTATTAATCAGAAGGAGGTTGTGATAAAAAGGACTGGGATTTATATTTTTAAATTTGAAAATACGTCATTAGCAAGGCGTATATGTAACTTTAAAATAGATAGAATTCCAGTTTCAGAAGATTTAATTTCATTTAATACCACAGTAAAAGAACGTACTTTAACAGATACAACATATACGGTTAGACAAGAAGAATATGTTAAAAGCGAGTCATATAAAGTAAAGGAAGTGACTAAAAATCAGCATTTCTATGTGAATAGTGGTTCTAATGCTATGTTTAAAGGAGGCAAGTCTAGAGTTACACTGCCTTTTGTTTTACCTCAAAATACAGTAAAATGGTATTATACAGTGTCGTCCTTTAGAGATAATGATTTGATAGAAAGCACCAATGAACAAATTAATTTAGTTTCAGATTTAAGTAGTTTAGTGGATAGTACAGGAAGCCTAGGCTTTGCTATAGATCAATTAGCTACTCCACCAGGAGCAGATTATTGTGATGTGTATTTATTAGATCATTCAAATAATAGTCTCTTTATAAATAAAGACGCTTTTAAACATTATCCTATTGGCACAAGAGAAAATATCATAGCTGCTAATGTTGAGATTACAAGTGAATTTACTCAACAGATGTATTTAGGAATTAAAAACCCAGATAGTATGCATGGCATTAATGTTTTGGTGAGTATTGCTGCTATTGTAAAAGAACAAGAAATTGGCATTAAAGAAATTAAAGAGCCTCATATAACTTCTACAAAAGAGTTATATTTAGAGAACTAAGTTAGTTATAGTTAAAATGAGCAAATTCACAGAAGCACAACTAGAAAACGTTTTTATAGAGTTATTAGGTCACGAAGGTATTCCACATGTGTTAGGAAATACTATTGAACGTAAGCCCGAAGATGTGCTTATTAAAGCAGATATTAAAAGCTATTTACAAAGCCAATATAAAAGCGAGAACATCACAGATACGGAAATCAATACGGTTATTCGTAAACTAGAAGTATATAGTGCTTCTGATTTGTACGAGTCTAACAAGCAAATCATGAAACTCGTCTCTAACGGGTTTCAGCTAGAACGTGAAGACCGTTCTAAAAAAGACTTATATATTCATCTTATAGACTACTCAGATACAGATAATAACACCTATAAAATTGTAAACCAGTTAGAAATTAACGGATATGAAAAGCGTATTCCAGATGGTATATTATACATCAATGGATTGCCTTTAGTGGTCTTTGAGTTTAAAACGGCAATTAGAGAAAACACCACAATACATGATGCTTATGTGCAATTAACCACACGTTATAGACGTGATATTCCAGAACTATTTAAGTACAATGCCTTTTGTATCATTAGCGATGGTGTAAATAATAAAATGGGCTCGTTTTTCGCTAATTACGAGTTTTATTATGCTTGGCGAAAAGTATTAGGCTTAGACAAAGAAGTAGATGGTATCAATAGTATGTATACTATAATCCAAGGCTTGTTTAATAAAAATAGATTAAGACAAGTTATACATCATTTTATATATTTTCCAGATTCTAACAAGCATGAGTTAAAAATTGTGTGTCGTTATCCGCAATATTATGCGGCTACTAAGTTGTTAGAAAACATAAGGCAGCACCAAAAACCAGAAGGGGACGGTAAAGGCGGAACCTATTTTGGAGCTACAGGTTGTGGTAAAAGTTTTACGATGTTGTTTTTGTCGAGACTGTTAATGCGTAGTCCACATTTTAAAAGTCCTACACTAATTATTATAACTGACCGCACCGATTTAGATGATCAATTATCAGCGGAATTTACAAATGCAAAACAATATATAGGTGACAACAATATTATAAGTGTAGAAAGCCGAAAAGAACTAAAAGAATTACTGAAAGGCAGAAAAAGTGGAGGTGTATTTTTAACAACTATACATAAATTTACAGAAGACTTAGAGGTTTTAACCGATAGAACTAATGTGATTTGTATCTCAGACGAAGCTCATCGTAGTCAAATTAACTTAGACCAAAAAGTAACGGTTACAGAAGATGGCGTAAAAAAAACCTATGGATTTGCTAAGTATTTACACGATTCCTTACCAAATGCAACCTATGTTGGGTTTACAGGTACACCAATTGATGCGACTTTAAATGTGTTTGGAGACATTATAGATTCATATACCATGACAGAGTCCGAAAAAGACGAAATCACGGTACGTATTGTTTATGAAGGTCGTGCAGCCAAAGTGGTTTTAGAAAACAAGAAGCTTTATGAAATAGAAGAGTATTATAGATTGTGTGCAGAAGAAGGAGCTAACGATTACCAAATAGAAGAAAGTAAAAAAGCGTCTGCCAATATGAATGCCGTTATTGGTGATCCAGACCGTTTAAGAGCAGTAGCTGAAGATTTTGTAAAGCACTATGAAACCAGAATAGAGGAGGGGGCAACCATAAAAGGTAAAGCTTTGTTTGTGTGTAGTTCTAGACCTATAGCGTTTCATTTATATCAAGAGATCGTAGCTTTAAGACCGCAATGGGCAGAGGTAAAAGCCTTTGAGGAAGGGTCTACACTTACCGAAAAGGAGAAAAAGGAAATCAAACCAATGGAGCGCATTAAAATGATAATGACACGAGGTAAAGATGACCCAAAAGAAATGTACGATTTACTAGGTACAAAAGAGGATAGAAAAGAATTAGACCGACAATTTAAAAACGAAAAATCGAACTTTAAGATTGCTATTGTAGTAGATATGTGGTTAACTGGTTTCGATGTCCCTTTTCTAGATACTATGTATATAGATAAACCCATACAACAGCATAATCTAATTCAAACGATATCTAGAGTAAATAGAAAGTACAAGACCAAATCTAAAGGTTTAGTTGTCGATTATATTGGATTTAAAAAGCAGATGAATTTAGCGTTAAAGCAGTATTCTGCGGTTGATGGTCAGAATTTTGAAGATATTGAAACGTCTATCGTAGTTGTAAAAGACCAATTAGATTTGTTAGCCAAACTGTTTCATAAGTTTGATGCTTCTAATTATTTCTCAGGAAAAGGAGTAAAACAGCTAGAATGCCTAAACTTAGGAGCTGAGTTTGTACAGCGTACCAAGAATATAGAAACCCGTTTTATGAATATTGTAAAACGCTTAAAAGCAGCTTACGATATCTGTTGTGGTGCTGATGCATTTACGGAAGAGCAGAAAGACCATATTCATTTTTATTTAGCCATACGTTCTATTGTATACAAACTTACTAAAGGAAACGCACCAGATACAGCACAGATGAATGCTAGAGTGCGCGAAATGATAAAAGATGCGTTGCAAAGTGATGGCGTAGAAGAGATCTTTAAATTAGGAGAAGACCAGCAGAATGAAATAGATATTTTTGATGAAGCCTATTTATCAAAAATCGAGAAAATAAAATTGCCCAATACTAAGATTAAACTCTTGCAACAGCTGCTACTGAAAGCTATTGATGAATTAAAGAAAACAAATAAAATGCAAGGGGTTGATTTCTCTAAAAAGTTTAAATCTATAGTAGATAAATATAACGAGCGTAGCGAACAAGATATTCTGCAAAGTAACGTTCTGGAAGATTTTACAGATGAAATTATAGATTTATATCATGAGCTTAGAAAAGAAAAAGAGTCGTTTCAAGACATGGGTATCGATTTTGAAGAAAAAGCATTTTATGATATTCTAAAGGCTATAGCACATAAATACGATTTTAATTATCCAGACGATAAATTAATACACTTAGCAAAGGAGGTTAAGAAAGTTGTGGATGATAAAGCAAAATATACAGACTGGAACCAAAGAGATGATATTAAAGCAGAGCTAAAAGTAGACTTAATAATTCTTTTAGCTGAAAACGATTATCCTCCGATCACTAAAGATGAGGTTTTTAAGGAGATCTTTGAGCAAGCTGAAAATTTTAAAAAAAATAATATCTAATTGTTCCTCATATAAACAACCACCCCCTCAACCATATCAAAATAAGGGTACTGTCCAAATTCGTTAGGTTGCATGTTTTTTATAAAATGATAACGACTATTTAATTTTTCCAATAATTGAGTAAGATCCCCTTTAGTGGCAGGTTTATTAGATTCTTTCGTTAAAAGGCTTTTAATAGCATTAGCAGCGAGAACTCCAGCGGCAGCATTTCCAACACCTGCTAATGACATATTCTCATTTTGTGGAGTAGGTGTAGTTACTTCTGAGGATGGTGTTGTAAGTACTTGTGATTCCGTTTTTCGGGCATGATATGCCTTAGAACGACAAGTATTGCTACAATATCGCTGTACACGTCTCCGTTTTGGTTCAAATTCTTTAAAACAATACGCGCAAGTGTAAAATTTATTGTCTCTCATTTAGCGTAAAATAAACGTTTGTTTTACGTAAAATTACGATTTATTTCGGTTTTTTATTGTTTATTTTCAATAAATCTAAACCGAAAACGGTTTCTAATAGGTAATTATCAATTTCATCGTCACTAGGTAAAACCCGTTTTTTTCTTCCTTTTTTTGGTTTTTCTGAAGTTTGAGACTTAGGGACATTTATATTGGATTTTACAAGTACTTCCGTTTGTAACGGTTTAAATATGACGTTAGCAAAGCGTTGTTCCAATTCTTGATGATGTTGTTTTAAATTGTCGTATTGCAATTGAAGGTAAGGTTGAATCTCCTCAAAATAATTTCTAGCTTCGGTTTTAGCATTTAATCTAATATAATCTGAGGCTTCTATCCAAGCTTCTAAATCATTGATGTATTCTTCAAAATGATATTTAAAGGCTTCAATATCATATTTAGCCTTAAATTCAATAAGTTTTAATGTATTCGATTTTAGTACTTTTTCTTTTTTTAGAAGTTCTATATGTTCAATTTTATTTTCAAAGAAAAGAGGATTTCCGTTAATATCAAGGAGCATTAATGAATTTGTGAGTTCTATTTTCTCCAGTATTTCTGCATGTTCCGTTTCTAAACCTTCTAACATTTCTTGTGAAATATAAAAGATAATAGGACGTAATATTTGAGTACTTAATTCTAATATGTCGTTAGTTTGGCTCATAATAAATCAGAATAGTCATCAGGTAATTTAGCATCAATGCCTCTTAAATATTTTTCTAAAGCACTCATGGTAGTATGGCCTGTTATTTCCATTAACTTACTTTTAGCAGCAAAAGGAGATGAGTCTTTAAGTAATGCATGGTATAGTATAGATATAAATGTATGTCTAAAGCTGTAAAGCGTTTGGTCTTTATCTAATTTAAAGTGATCTTTTACAACAGTTTTATAGCGCTTAGAAAAATAATTTGTTTTGTTGGTTTCATTAGTATTCCATTCCCCTCCAATTTTTATAGGTGTAAATAAATAAAATTCTGGGTCTAATTTAGACAAGTCAGGTAGTTCTTGAATTATTTTTTTGGGAATAAGCTTCTTTTTTAGAGGCTTGTTCTTAGCTTTAAACTGTAAGGTCTGGTCTTCAATATTTATATCTTTAATTTTTAGACGACAGACTTCAACGGGTCTTAAAAAATTATAACTGATAAATTTAATATAGAGTAGGAGCAGTGGATCTTCATTTTTTAAATACTCGAAAATCTTTTTATGTTCTTCTGTACTATAGGATTTATTACGTTTAGGAATACTACGTAAAGCGTTTATTTTCTTAATGGGATTATATGTGATAATCTCATTATCCTCTAAGACTTGAAATAAACTACTTAAATTGAGCCTATAATTATTTCTGTTTCTTGGACTCGTTTTACTTAGAATATGATTTAAGAACTTCTGCGCTACTTTTTTATCAAACTGATCTATGGTTTTAATTGTAGGGCAATTTGTATTTACCCATTTCACTAAGGCATTTGTAGTATATTCATAATCTTTAAGTGATCTATTGCTAATTTGATTCTTTTTTAGATTTAAACTAAAATCAAAAGCTTCGCGTAAAGACATACTAGCCTCTTTAGGTTCTTCTTTTTCTATTGTAGGCGTTGAGGTTGCTAAAGTTTCTTTCTTATTTATTTTTGAAGGAAATGCTATAGGCTGTGCATATTCTTTCTCAATTGCTGGTTGAGGTGTTATTGTGCTTTCTCTTTTTTTTAGTTGCGCTTTGTAAAGCGCTGTATTATCTATATATGGATTGTAACCATTTTGCAAAAGCCTTAATAGTCTTTTGCGATAAAGCGATAATAAAGCTAAACGATCTTCTTTATTTGTAAAGGCATTTGCTGTGCCGTAAATGTTTATTTGACGTTTTAACTTGTTAGTCTTAGGATCTCTGAAAGAAAAATAAACATACCAACGCTTATTTAAATCGCCATTAGCTGTATAAATTTTAGGGATAGAAAAATTTTTTTTGTGTGCCAAAACGTGTTCTAAATCGTGTTCTAAATCGTGTTCAAAGGTAATAAATTCATTAATTGTATGCATAAAAAAACGGTTTAGAGTGAACTAAACCGTTTATTTGCAAACTATTAAGATGTAGCGAGAAGGAGATTTGAACTCCTGACCTCTGGGTTATGAATCCAACGCTCTAACCAACTGAGCTACCTCGCCATAATTCACAATCAATAAATTTATGCTTACATATTGGCTGTAGACATATACATAATTGCGGCTGCAAATATAAAAACAAATTCCACTACAGCAAACAATAAAAACTAAAAAAAATAATTTTAGTTTAATCTTTAGAACTCACCTATAAAATGTATATATTGAGCACATAATACAATGTAATATGGACGATAAAGAAAAATACGAAATGGAGTTTGTGATTCAGGCATCACCAGCACTTATATATACTTACATATCAACACCTTCTGGTTTATCGGAATGGTTTGCAGATAATGTCAACTCTCGTGGAGAACTATATACTTTTATTTGGGATGGCTCAGAAGAACAAGCTAAATTATTAAGTAAAAAAAGTGGAGAACGTGTTAAATTTAGGTGGATAAGTGACGACGAAGATGGAGCTGCATACTATTTTGAAATTCGTATTCAAGTAGATGAAATTACAAAAGATGTCTCTTTAATGATTACAGACTTTGCAGAAGAAGACGAAATTGACGAAGGAAAGATGCTTTGGGAGAACCAAATTTCTAGCCTTAAACAAGTTTTAGGTTCGGCATAAGTAAAACAACATATTCTATTATATATTTGTCTCGATTTAATTTTAAAACTAAATCGAGATTTTTTTATGATAAATTTTAACGGTAAACTGCTTTCTCAATTAGATTCTAAACTTAGAGTAGATAATAGAGGATACAAGTATGGAGATGCACTTTTTGAAACATTAAAAGTCATTAATGGCAAAATCTTCTTTTGGGAGGATCATTATTTTAGACTCATGTCTTCAATGCGAATTCTTAGAATGGATATCCCTATGAATTTTACAATGGAGTTTCTAGAAGTCGAAATTTTAAAAACGATTGAAGCTAATAATTTATCTGAGGCGTCTGCACGTGTGAGATTAAATGTAGATAGAGGTGAAGGCGGAAAATATTTACCATCAAATGAATCAAAAGTGCAATTTAATATTAGTGTAGAACCACACGATAACCCTTTTTATACTATTGATGTTAATGCCAACTATACTGTAGATTTATATAAAGATTATTTTGTAGCACCAGGATTATTATCTGGATTAAAATCTAATAATAAAGCTATTCAGGTTATTGGTAGTATTTATGCAAAAGAAAATGATTTTGATAATTGTTTGGTTTTAAACACGAACAAAAGTGTTATTGAAGCATTAAATGGCAACTTATTTTTAGTTAAAGATGGTAAAATTAAAACCCCTCCTTTAGAGGAAGGTTGTCTTAAGGGAGTTATGAGAAAGCAAATACTAGAACTATTAGCAAAGGATGTTAATGTGGTTGTAGAAGAAGCTTCTATTAGTCCGTTTGAACTTCAAAAAGCAGATGAGTTGTTTATTACTAATGTTATTAAAGGGATTGTTCCAATTACGAAGTATCGTAAAAAAGAGTATGGCAGTACTTTTGCTCAGAGTTTGGTGACTAAACTTAATGCTAAACTGCGTTTACTATCCTAAAGATGTTTGTGAATTATTAGAATGGTTTGTTATTTGTTCATTTTAGTTCCTGTTATTTCTATTTTATTAAAGAAGAAGTCATGAATACTTTCACATTTGCTTTGATGCAAACCCTTCGATTTCGCTCTGGACAGGCTACCCAAAAGATCAAAACGATTTATTAGGAATTACTCATGGGGTTTTATTGCTTACGTTTGAATTCGTGAATGCTATCGCATTTGCTAAAGCACCATTCGCTAATGCAGTATTGTCTTTGGAATTTTGTAGGAATTATCATCTAATCCTTGATATATTTATGTAATGATAAGTCTTGCTCATTATTTCTTAAAATCGTTGAGTCCGACACTGTTGGATCTACACCGTTAAATGATTATTTGGGCGTGTAAATAAATAATTGCGGGCATTAGTATTTTGCGCTAGTGAAGTATTTTTTTTGATCGAGGTATAATGTATAAGGACTTAGCCTCAATGAAGAAAAACGTTCTTGAAAATCTATTTCAACTTCAAGTTCAGCCTTAATCTTTAATTATAACTAGGATTTTCTGGGGCATTAGACCAAATACTATAGTCGCCACCGAGTTCTAACATTTTATCGCGCCAAAAAGAATTACAAGGCTTTGATATAATTTCTTTATTGTAGATGTTTTCAGATACTAACCAAGCGTTAGATTCTAATTCGTTATCTAATTGCTGTTCATCCCAACCCGAATATCCTAAAAAGAAGCGAATATCGTCAGTTGAAATTTTTCCTTTATTTATTAAGTTGAGTACCACACTAAAATCTCCTCCCCAAAATATACCATTGGATATTTCGATACTATTTGGAATAAGCTCTGGTGATTTATGAATAAAATAGAGGTTATCTTGCTCTACTGGTCCGCCATTATATACCGGAAATTCAGATTCTGTTCCTTCAATAAGGTCTCTAAGGTTATAATCTAGAGGTTTATTTAAAATAAACCCAACTGAACCTAAATCGTTATGATCTGCTAAAAGAATCACGGCACGATTAAATGAAATATCTCCGATAATAGATGGCTCAGCAATTAGTAAATTGCCTTTTTCGGGTTTGTTCATTTTTAGTTTTCAGTTTTAAATATTATTAAATCTATGTTTTTTTTGTTAAAAAAACAACTTAATAGTAATATAAATGTGTAATAGTATATAATAAGATGTTCATTTTTTGGGTTGAAATTTTTTAAAAATTGGATAAAAAAAAACCTGCTCAATGAGCAGGTTCTGTATTTCAAACAAACAAAATCTTAGTTTACAGCATTACTTAAGTCAGAACCTGCCTTAAATTTTACTACATTTTTTGCTTTAATTTTGATAGTTTTTCCAGTTTGTGGGTTTCTTCCGTCTCTTGCAGCTCTTCTAGAAACTGACCAAGAACCAAATCCTACTAAAGATACTCTATTACCTTTTTGTAAAGATCCTTCGATATCAACTAATAAAGAGTCTAATGCTTTTTTTGCAGCTGCTTTTGTAATTCCAGCATTCTCTGCCATTCCGTTGATTAAATCTGTTTTGTTCATAAAATATTAAATTTAAATTGTTAAAAATTCGGTTTTAAAATTATTGTTCTTAAAATCCTTAGACAAAATTATTAGGAAAATTCAGCTACGCAAGTAATAGCAAGGGAAATACGGGTTTTTGTTAATAACTTAGGGCATTTGTTAATAAAGCGAGTGTATTTCATCGGATTTTTTGTAAAACCAATGATAATAAGGGTTTACAGCAGTTTTGCGGATTCAGAAAAATTAAACCCATTTAAAAGTGATTTTACATCCATCTTTCGCTTTCCAGGAAGTTGAATTTCTAAAATATTTAGGTAACCTCCTTGACATGCGACTTTTAGTTCATCTTTACTAGCTATTAATTGTCCTGCTTCAAGGTTGTGTGCTTCTTCTATTTTTTCGACACCATAAATTTTTACAGATAAAGGTTTTTTATCATCATTTTCTAAATAGCACCAAGCTGTTGGAAAAGGGTTTAAGCCTCTTATTTTATTATATATAGTGTTAATTGGTTGTGACCAATCAATTTTACAATTATCACGATTAAGTTTATATGCTGTTTTTAAGTCTTCGTTTTGAGGTTGAATGGTTGTGCTTACGGTATCTGCTTCTATCTGTTTAACGGTTTTAATAACTAGCTCGCTACCAATAGCCATTAACTCATCATGCAAATCGCCTACGGTTGTTTTATGGCCTATATGTGTTGCTTCACTTAAAATAACAGCTCCTGTATCGATTTTTTCATCTATAAAAAATGTGGTTACGCCTGTTTTTGTTTCTCCATTAATAATGGCCCAATGGATTGGTGCTGCGCCTCTATATTGAGGTAATAAGGAGGCATGAAGGTTAAATGTTCCGTATTCTGGCATCTGCCAAACTACTTTTGGAAGCATTCTAAAGGCTACAATAATTTGCAGATTGGCATTTAGAGACTTTAATTCTTCTAAAAAAGATTCTGCTTTTAAATTTGTAGGCTGTAAGATATTCAAATGATGTTCTAAAGCAAATTGTTTTACCGCAGATGCTCTTAGTTTTTGGCCTCGTCCTGCAGGTTTGTCTGGTGCAGTAATGACACCAACAACATTATATTTATGGTCAATTAAGGCTTTTAATGTGGCTACCGCAAAATCTGGAGTACCCATAAAAACAATTCGTAAGTCACGTGTTTTCGTCATACAAGTGTGTAAGTATTAGCTGGTGTTAGTTTAATTTTATTAAGTTCAATAAGTTCTGAAAGACTTTGTAATAATATTTTTTCAGAACATTTAATATGTTGTAATAACTGTCTTGAAGATAAGGTTTTTGTTTCTAAGGCTTTTGTAATTTGAAGCGAAACCATTTCAATTGAAACATTTTCTATGGGCGTTGTTTTAGCTATACAAACCGAACACTTGCCACAAACGTTGTTTGTTTCTTCTCCAAAATAGCGTAAGAGTTGTTGACTTCTACAAACGGAATCATTTTTAATATAATTTAAAACAGACTCAATCTGTTGGTGTTTTAACGTATGCTGCTGTTCTATAGTTCTTGCAATTGGGTTAATGGTTATATCATCTTCACGAGGTTGTAAGAAGGTAATTTCAGAATCTGTATTTGTCATCTGTAAACTAATGACCTCGTCTTTTTCTAACCTTTGTAATTGGGCTATTACTTGTTTTTCTGACAGATTTGCTTTTTTAATGATTAAACTGAGGTTTACTTTTGTTTCATAATCAAAAATACCTCCATAAGTTCTTAAAAGTACCTTAACCAAAATATTTAAATCTAGATGTGTTTCTAAGTATTTAAATAAAACAGCATTTGTGGTTATAAATTGAATTTTTGTTCTAAAATTAAATAGCTGCGTTAGTGTAATAATAGCATTTCGGTCTAACAGCAACAAAGCATTGTAAGTAATATTGGCATTTAACTTATATTGATTACAAAAGGACTTAAAATCGAATTGATGTAATGTGTTTTCTCCTTCTCCGTAAGAAATCTGAAAATAATTACATAACTTATTATACACTGTTTTTACAAAAGCAACAGAAGGTAAGGTGCTTAAAAACTGATTACGAAGACGGTCTTCATCTATATGTTGTTTTAAAATAATAGCATAAGATAATGTGCCATCTCTTCCGGCCCTTCCTGCTTCTTGATAGTAACTCTCTAAACTTTCTGGTAAATTAAAATGAATAACGGTTTTTACATTAGCTTTATCAATTCCCATTCCAAAAGCAGTGGTAGCAACCATAATCTGTTTTTGGCCATTAGCCCATTCGTATAAGCGTTCTTGCTTTTCTTTATTTGTTATACCACCATGGTAAAACGTTGAAGAAAAACCCTTGGCATTAAGAAAATTATGAATATCAGTTGTTGCTCTTCGGGTTCTAACATAGATGATAGAAGATCCATGGTGCTTTTTTAATAAATGTTCGAGTTGAAATAATTTATCATCAGTATGAATGACATTATAGGCAATGTTTGGTCTTGCAAATGAGGCTTTATATATATTAGGGTTTATAAAATCGAGATTTTTAACAATATCATTTACAACATTATGTTTTGCAGTAGCTGTTAACGCTATACAATTAACATGTGGATGCATTTGTCGTAATATTGAAATGTTTTTGTAAGCAGGTCTAAAATCATTTCCCCATTGACTAATACAATGTGCTTCATCTACAGCAATTAAGTTCACTTTCATTTGTTGAATGCGATCTTGTACTAAAGTTTGTTGCAAACGTTCTGGTGAGAGGTATAAAAACTTGTAATTGCCGTAAATACAGTTGTCTAGTTGTGTGTCTAAATCTTTGTAAGACATACCAGAAGCTAAAGCAATGGCTTTAATACCTTTAGCCTTTAAGGTGTTTACTTGATCTTTCATCAAGGCTATTAAAGGCGAAATAACAATACAGATGCCATCTTGTATTAGAGCAGGAATTTGAAAACAAATCGATTTTCCTCCTCCGGTTGGTAATAGCGCAAAGGTATCTTCACGGTTTAAAACCGAAGTAATAATGTCTTCTTGGTACGGTCTAAAAGACGTATGATGCCAATACCGCTCTAAAACTTCTATAGGATGCATTACTGCAAATTTAAGGACTCTATAATAAAATTAGCCCTAGTTTTAACATTTCCAAAAGGAACATCAATTAATTGATAACCAAATCGCTTATATGTGTCTAATAAATGATGGTGGATTTCTATGGCTTCTTCAAAATTTTCGTAACGTTCACTATCGCTAGTAAAAATTTCTTGCCAAGGAGCTAAAATAAAAATGGCATCGTAAGTATAAGTTTCACATGCTTTTACAAAATGTTCAGGATAAGTATCTCCAATATAATCCATATATGCCAAAACATCGGGAATGCCCCTGTCTAAAAAAACAATAGGATTAGATTCTTTAGTGGCATCTTTAAATTGTTGCGTTCTGCCTTCTAACAGTTTTTCACTGAAGAGTAAAGGCTCTGTAAGAAATAGCTGTTCTATACCATCTTTTCTTGCTTGTAAAGTGATTTGCCTAGATATTTCATCATAACATAAAAAACCACGTTTTTTTAACTCATTAATAATGGTGGTTTTTCCTGTACCAGGACCACCTGCGATGACAATTTTTTTTGGACTCAAATTGGTATTTTTTTTGAAATAAAACAGAGGATAAAAGTAAGGTAATAAAAATAGAATATAAAAATCCGTTATATATTTTGACTTTTTTTAAGTTGCAAATTGTATCGAGAATAGATTTAATCTTTAGTTTTTAAGTTTTAAACGTATCTTTACATCTGAAAAATTTCATTATGGATAATTCTAAAAAAACAGACGCGTTTTACGAAAAATTAAAATCACAACTTTACGATACAGCCCTTTGGCCTTCGGAATACTTATACAAATTTATTATACTATCTGAAGGTTCAGGAGTTAATCATATTGAAGCCCTTTTTGATAATTTAGGAGCTGTTATTACGACTACAGAATCAAAGAATGGAAAATATACTAGTGTATCTATAAACGTTAGAATGAAAAATCCCGAAGCAGTTATCGCTAAATATAAGGAAGTCGCCGAAAATGTTGAAGGAGTAATTTCCTTATAAAATTTCTATTAAGCTTCGTATTTTTTTGTACTTTGCAACAAAACCTAAAACGACTACAGGTTTTACAAACTATACACTACACATTTTACAATTTTGATTGACGATTTAGAATACAACACAGAGCGCGAGCATTTAATTATACCTGAATATGGACGTCATCTACAAAAGATGATTAATTATGCTAAGTCTCGCGAAACAAAAGAAGAACGTAATAAAATAGCCAAAGCAATTATAGCTGTAATGGGAAATCTACAACCACATTTAAGAGATGTGCCAGATTTTCAGCATAAATTATGGGATCAATTGTTTATTATGGCCGATTTTGATATTGATGTAGATTCACCTTATGGAGAACCTTCAAAAGAGGAAATACAAGCAAGACCAGAGCCTTTAAAATACCCACAAAATCATCCTAAATACCGTTTTTATGGTAATAATATAAAAACAATGATAGATGTTGCTGTTGGTTGGGAAGAAGGTGATCTAAAAGAAGCTTTAAAGTTTACGATTGCAAATCACATGAAAAAGTGTTTTCTTAATTGGAATAAAGATACCGTTGAAGATGCTGTAATTTTTAATCACTTGTATGAGCTTTCTAATGGAAAATTAGATCTAAAAAATAATGAAGAAGATTTAAGTGATTCTTCTAGTTTGATGCGTGCCAAGTCTAAATATGGAGGTAAAAACAATTCAAACAAAAAGAATAATCATTCAAATAAGAAAAAATATTCTAATAACAGAAAACGTTACTAAAACGTATGAGTACATTTAAAATTGAAGGCGGTCATCAATTAAAGGGGAAAATTCAGCCTCAAGGAGCAAAAAACGAAGCTTTACAAATCTTATGTGCAGTACTTTTAACTGCCGAAGAAATTAAGATAGATAACATTCCAGATATTATTGACGTAAACAAACTTATTGCTTTATTAAAAAAGCTAGGGGTTAAAATCAATAAATTAGGAAAAGGGTCTTATACCTTTAAAGCAGACGAAGTAAATCTAAAATATTTAGAATCTGCAGAGTTTAAAGAAGACGGAAAAGGATTACGAGGTTCTATTATGATTGTAGGTCCATTATTAGCACGTTTTGGAAAAGGGTATATACCAAAACCAGGAGGTGATAAAATTGGTCGTCGTCGTTTAGATACCCATTTTGAAGGTTTTATCAACCTTGGAGCAAAGTTTCGCTATAATAAGGAAGATTTGTTTTATGGAGTAGAGGCAGAAAAACTGAAAGGGACATACATGCTTTTAGATGAAGCTTCTGTAACTGGTACAGCTAATATTGTTATGGCTGCTGTTTTAGCAGAAGGAACAACAACTATTTATAATGCCGCTTGCGAACCGTATTTACAACAACTTTGTAAAATGTTGAATCGCATGGGTGCTAAAATCTCTGGTGTTGGTTCTAATCTGTTAATTATTGAAGGTGTTGATTCATTAGGCGGAACAACGCATAGGATGTTACCAGATATGATTGAAATTGGTAGTTGGATTGGTTTGGCTGCAATGACAAAAAGCGAATTAACCATTACAAATGTAAGTTGGGATGACTTAGGTCTGATACCAAATGTATTTAGAAAAATAGGTATTACAGTAGAGCGCCAAGGTGACGATATTCATATTCCTGCACATACAGAGGGTTATGAAGTACAAAGTTATATTGATGGCTCTATTTTAACCATTTCAGATGCTCCTTGGCCAGGATTTACACCAGATTTGTTAAGTATTATTTTAACGGTTTTAACACAGGCGAGAGGAAGTGCAATTGTACATCAAAAAATGTTTGAAAGCCGCTTGTTTTTTGTTGATAAATTGATAGATATGGGAGCAAAAATTATTCTTTGCGATCCACATAGAGCAACTGTAATTGGTCACGATTTTAAATCGACATTAAAGGCAACAACCATGACGTCTCCAGATATTAGAGCAGGAGTTTCTTTATTAATTGCAGCATTATCTGCAAAAGGAACATCTATAATTCATAATATTGAACAGATTGATAGAGGTTATGAAAATATTGATGAGCGTTTAAGAGCTATTGGAGCAAAAATTGAACGTGTAGACGGTAATTAACCCTTTTTAATTAAAGTATATAAAAAAGCTTCAAGTGTATATCTTGAAGCTTTTTTAGATTTAGGATATAAATACTATTTTACATGGTATAAAAATATTGCTCACTTGTAATTTTGCCGTCTTTTACTTCATATACGCAAACTTCCTCCATTTTTTGCCTTCCGCCTTCTTTAAATGTACAGTCAAAGTCCATTTTTGCTGTAAAAAAATTACCAGCTACAAGAGGGTTACTAATACTACTGGCGTGAATATTTTCAACACTATCAATCCATTCTTTACTTTTGTTCCAAACATTTTGTTTTCCGGTTACAACTTCACCAGGCATACCAGGCATTTCTTTGCTCACTACATTTTCTGCATAAAGCTCGTTAATGCATTCTAAGTTTTTGCCTTTCTCACACATTTCTTTCCATTTTTTTGCAACTCCCCAAGTATTCATAATGTTCTTGTTTTTGAATTAGTGCTTTAAAGTTAACAAAAAGTTTGAAGTAATATCTTATTTTTTAGCCATTAAAATAAAAAGCCCTGAAGACTAGTCAGAGCTTTTAAAATTGTTTGTTGAAATGGTTATTTCGGTTTAAGACCTTAATAGTCTTATAATTAGTAACGCATTTTATATTGTTTTATTGTTTGAAGGAATTAAAATTTTAATTTAAAGCAGATTTATATGTTTCTAAGCAGCGTTCTCTAGCAATTTTATGTTCTACTATAGGAGCTGGATATGTTAATTCCTGAAAATCAGGAACCCACTTTTTTATATATTCTAAATTTTTATCAAATTTTTGAATTTGAGTTGTTGGATTAAAAATTCTAAAATAAGGGGCTGCATCTACACCGCAACCAGCAACCCATTGCCAATTACCAACATTACTTGCCATTTCATAGTCGTGTAGCTTTTCTGCAAAGTAAGCTTCTCCCAATCGCCAGTCTATTAATAAATGTTTACATAGAAAGCTACCAACTAGCATTCGTACTCTATTGTGCATAAAACCAGTTTCATTTAATTGGCGCATGCCTGCATCTACTAAAGGATATCCTGTTTTGCCTTCGCACCATTTTTTAAACTCGTCTTCATTGTTTCGCCAATCTATGCGATCGTATTTTGGTTTAAAGGCGTTGTCTATAGTATGTGGAAAATGCCAAAGAATTTGCATAAAAAATTCACGCCAAATCAATTCTTGCCAAAAGATTTCATTCTGTTCTGCAATTGCTTTTTTTATTGTTTTTCGGATGCTAACAGTTCCGAATCTTAAATGTGGTCCTAAATGTGAAGTCGCATCTTTTGATGGAAAATTTCTAGTGGCTTCATAATTTTGAATTAAAGTAGGAGTGAGAACATAAGGTAAAATCTTTTGGTTAGGATTTTCAAAACCAATATCTGATAGACTAAGATTAGGCAACCTACTATGTGTAATTAAATTATCTAAATGTGAATTGGTATCGTAAATTTCTAAGTCAATAGTCTGAAACTTTTTTTTCCAAGTCCGCATATAAGGTGTGTAGACCAAATAAGGATTTCCGTCTTTTTTTACAACTTCATTTTTTTCAAAAATAACCTGATCTTTATAGGTGTTAAGTTTAATAGAATTGGTTTCTAATAAAGACTTGATTTTATGATCACGTTCTGTTGCATAAGGTTCGTAATCGTGATTGGTATAAACTGTTTCAATTTCATAGTCTTTAATTAACTGTTTAAATATTGTTTCAGGTTTACCTTTAAAAATGGCAATACTACTATCGTGTTCATCTTGTAATATTTGTCGCATCGATTGAAGCGTTTGATGAATAAATGCCACGCGAGCATCGTTTTTGGGTAATTTGTTTAATATTTCAGTATCAAATATGAAAATGGGAAGTACCTGATGTTCGCCTCTTAAAGCCTCATAAAACCCAAGATTGTCATCTAATCTTAGGTCTCTTCTAAACCAAAATATATTTGTTTTTTTACTCATTTAAAATGCCGATTTAATTTTTAATTGAAGGCTGTAAAAGTTTGTTTTTTGTGCTATAAATTAGTTTCTAACCTTTATGTTTTCCAAATAATTCTTCTAATTTTTTGGTTCTGTAATTAAATATCTCTTCCAATTTTGGCTGCACTAAAAACGGATGCACGATTTGCCCTAAAATTCCCAATGGTAATTTATAATCTATAATATCTTCCATTTCAACTCCACCTTCAATTTCTTTTATAAAATGCTTATGATGCCATAGAGCATAAGGCCCAAAGCGTTGTTCATCTACAAAATATTCAAGATTTTTAACATGTGTAATTTCTGTAACCCATTTAGTTTTAATACCTAAAACGGGTGTGACAATATATTGAATAATTTGTCCCGGAAACATTGGTCTGTCTGCTCCAGAAAGAATGTTAAAACCCATATAATCTGGAGTAATCACTTTTAGATTTGCAGGACTGGATAAAAACTCCCAAGCTTGTTCCACTGAGATTGGTAGGTTTTGTTTTTTATGTAAAGTATATATTTTCATGATATGTTATAGGTGTAGAAAACTAGTAGAATTGTGTCTATAAACACAAGAGTGAAATGACGTTCCAATTAATTATTAAAAACAACGTAACCATTTAAGGAGGTTGCAATACAGAGCCAAATAATATAAGGAAGTAATAGGTATTTTAACTTACTTAATTCATCATCACAAAACGTGATAAAGAAATATGCTATGACTAGTGTTAATAATGTAATATTGATTAAAGCTAAGTTTGTGAGTTGTTGATTAAAGAATATGTAATTCCAACTTACATTTAAAATCACAGCAATAGTATAAACAAATATTACAAATTTAGAATTTCGAATTGTAAATAAATAGCTTAGGTATGCCGAAAAGCAAATCATAATCAGTGTCCAAGTCGCTCCAAAAACCCAGCCAGGAGGTGTCCAAGGTGCTTTATTTAAATTGGTGTACCATTCGCTTGTAACAGCATCTCCCATAAACCAATTGCCAAGAGCAAGTCCGCCAAAATTAATAATTAGAAATAATATGAAAAGGTAGATTTTTTTCAAGGTAAGATTATTTTAATTTATCAATTTTATCAGCAATTAATTGAGCTTCAGTATATTTTTTGTCACTTTCAGCTCTATTTGTTGTAGAAAGCTTATGCCATTCAGCCATAAGTTTTTCATATTGTTTTTGAAGTTTTTCCGCCTCCGATGTCTTTTTAAATAATCCGAACATAGTAATCTATTTTAAGTATTTTATGAGTCTTGAACTTGTAGGACTTGTGATAGAATAGTAGTAATTTAAAAATTCACCATTGTCGTCTATTAAATATTTTTGAAAATTCCACTTTACGGTCGAATTTTGTTTACCGTTAAGAGATTTTTTAGTCAGCCAAGCATATAAAGGGTGTTGATTCTCACCCTTAACGGCAATTTTTTCAGTAATTAAAAATGTGACACCATAATTAATTTTACAAAATTCTTGTATTTCGTTAGGGGTTCCTGGTTCTTGTTTTCCAAATTGATTGCAGGGCACTCCAATAATAATTAATGTGTCTTTGTAGGTGTCTTGTAAATGTTGTAAATCTTTATATTGTGATGTAAATCCGCATTTAGAAGCGACGTTTACAAACAGCATTTTTTTACCTTTAAATTGTTGTAAATTTATAGGCTTACCTTGTAAACTGTTAATTTTTATATCGTAAAGTGATTGTGTTGCTGTTGTCATCATTTTGATAAGGTGTTAATGATATAGTTACTTTACGTAATGCTATTTCTATAATTTGAAACTTACAATGCCACAATCCATTTCAAATATTTGACCTGATAGCGATGCTGCTTTGTCGGATAACAAAAAGGCAGCCATACCAGCAACTTCTTCGGGTTGTAAGTACTTTTTTAGTGGGTGGCGCTCATTCATATTTTCAATCATACGTTCGTTACGTAGTAATTTTGAGGCCAATTCTGTATGTGTAACAGTTGGAGCAATAGCATTAACTCTTATTGCAGGTGCTAATTCTGCACCTAAGGACTTTGTTAAACCTTCAACAGCAGATTTTGAAGCAGCTACACTGGCATGAAAGGGCATACCTAGTTTGGCAGCAACAGTACTAAAAAGTACAATTGAGGGTTGCTTTCCACTTTTTAAGGCTGGTAAGTATTTCTGAATTGCTCTGACAGCTCCAATAACATTGATTTCAAAATCATTTTTAAAATCGTCTACAGTTAATCGGTTAATGGGCTTTAAGTTGATGCTTCCTGGACAATACACTAAGCCATCTGCTATGTCTATTTCTGGTAGTTCATCTTTAAGAATATCACAGCTGTAATGTATTACATTAGGGTAGGATTCTTTTGGTGCTGTTCTGCTGATGTTTATAATTTCATCATAAAAAGAAAGCAAAGCTATAACAATTGCCTTGCCAATACCTTTGCTTCCTCCTATAATTACTAGCCTCTTCATTATTAAATTATGAAGCGGTTAGTGGCCTTCCTTTTAAACGTTTTTCGATTTTTTGTTTTATAACCGTAAGACGCTTCATTAAATCCATAAGTTTAGCATCTTTCTTTTCTTTATATAATTCGTTTACCTCTAAAATTAGGTCTTTAGCCTCTCTCGCTGCTAAAATTCTGTCACTTGTTGTTTTGAAAGAAAATTTTCTGTTTTCAAATTCTATAGCTCTTTCTAATGTTCCCATAGCTTAATTGTTTATATAGTTTTGTAATTCTAAAATTTTTGAAGCGTTATTAAATTCGCCTCCATAATATGTTGTCACTGTAGCAGATGTGTCGTCTTTAATGCCTCTAGATGATACGCATAAGTGCTTTGCATCTATAATTACAGCAACATCTTCGGTTTTTAAAACCGTTTTAAGTTCGTTTGCAATTTGATTTGTTAAACGTTCTTGAACTTGTGGACGTTTAGCATAATATTGAACTATTCGGTTTAATTTTGAAAGTCCAATAACCTTTCCAGATGATTTATAAGCTATATGTGCTTTTCCAATGATTGGCACAAAATGATGCTCACAATTTGAGTAGAAGGTAATATTTTTTTCTACTAACATCTGATTATATTGATATTTATTATCAAAAAGTGCGATCTCAGGCTTATTTTTAGGATCTAAACCTGAAAATATTTCTTCAACATACATTTTTGCAACACGATCTGGTGTACCTTGTAGCGAGTCGTCTGTTAAATCGAGACCCAAGACATCCATTATTTCTGAAAATAAAATTGAGATACGTTCTTTTTTCTCTGTATTAGACATTTCAAAAGCATTAGCTTTCATAGGTGTGTCTAAACCTGTAAATAAATGATCGTCACCTATGTCTTCAATACTGAGTTTCTGACCATTTGTTTTGGAAATTGTTTCTGTAATCATAGAATCTTTTTAATGTGCTGTCTTTAAGTACTCCAAACTTAAATCAAAGCACGTGTTAACGTTTTGAAATAGAGTTGTTTGTTATTATTCTTTGTCTAGAGCATTTAAATCTGCCTTCGTCAAACGTTCTTTTTTTACTGTGTTTAGTTGCTCTTCCTTGAACTCTTGTTCTCCACAATCTAAAACTGCTTGGTTTTAATTCTTTTCGCATTAAATTAATAACCTCTTGTTCTTTTAGCCCAAATTGAAACGTAATAGCGTCAAATGGTGTTCGGTCTTCCCATGCCATTTCAATAATCCTATCAATTTGTCTAATATCTAAATTCATTACCTCTAATAAGATAAACGGTTTTATTTAATAATTGTTATCTAATATTACGGTTAGAATCTCATATGTTAATTTCAATTTCTATACCAAAATTAAATATTGTCAATTTTGTCAGTTGCGATACTTTTATAGTTCTGCTAAATACTACTCAGTATAGTGTCTCAAATCTACAAAATGTTTAATGTTTTAATACTATGTCTAAACAAAAATTAACAGAGTATTAGCGTTTTACACGTTTTATAGGTGGTAATATGTGATGAAATTGTTAAATATATGTCGTTTTAATATACGAGAACTTTCGTCAACGGCACATATATTTCAAGATTTATTAGCTAAAGCATTAATCATACCATTGAAAACAAAGGCGTGAAATGGTAAGACCATGTACCAATATAAACGTCCCCAAAGTCCCTTTGGTCTAAAAACAGCTCGTTGATAAAGGATGCCTTTAACAATCTTAAATTCTAACCAAGCTTCGCCAGGAAGCTTCATTTCTGCAAAAAGTAATAGGCGCTTTTCTTCTTTATCGGCAAGTAATACTCTCCAAAAGTCAAGAGGATCTCCAGCTTCTAAATCGGTATCGTGTGTGCGTCCTCGTCGTAATCCAACACCACCAAAAATCTTATCCATATACCCACGGATGCGCCATAAGCCATTAAAGCTATACCAACCATTACGTCCACCAATACTCCAAATTTTGTTGAGGGTATATGCTTCGTCTTTTACAGGACGATGTCTTAAGTCTTCGAAACAACCAAACTGAGGCAATTCTATATGCTTAGATAATTGATCTTTAAACACACCACTGCTTACAGCATCTTTCCAGCTCGAAATCACTGCATTTTGTTCAATTTTTTGAAAAGCTAAATCTACAGCTGTTTTGTAAGCCATTGGTTCTATCTGTATATGATCATTGATGTCGCTAGGTTTACCAATGACTTCCACTTTCATACTATCTACCAATGCCGAAGCCAACTGAAAAGAGGTTGATGTTACAAAATACAGCCAAAACGATGATAGTTTTGGAGACAGAACAGGCAAGGTGTAGATATAACGTTTTAAGCCTCTAACTTCCGCAAATTGAAGTAACATTTCTTTATAAGTTAAGACTTCAGGACCAAAAACATCATACGCCTTATTATAAAGTTCGGTTTTACCTAGTGCACCAGATAGATAGGTAAGGATATCTCTAATGGCTAATGGTTGTGTTTTAGTGTTTAACCATCGTGGTGTTACCATTATAGGTAATTTTTCTACAATATCTCTAATAATTTCAAAAGACGCACTGCCACTACCAACAATAATACCTGCTCTAAATGTGGTTAGGGCATAGGTTTTAGAGCTTAAGGTTTGTTCTACTTGAAGTCTAGATTTTAGGTGCTTAGATAGTGAGTAGTCATTTACAATACCACTTAAGTAAATTACTTGTTGGCAATTGGTAGACGCCATTAAATGTTTAAAATTTAACGCACAACGTTCTTCTAAAGTTTCAAAATTATTAGACGATGTTGCCATAGAATGAATTAGATAATAGGCAGCATCTATATCTTTTGGAATTTGAACATGGTCAGGTTCTAAAAAATCAACCTTTATAAAAGAACAATTTGGATGGTTTTGTAATTCGTCTGGAGTTCTATTTAAATCACGGACACAACAAATCAATTCATGCTTTTGTTCTAATAATTGAAGCGCTAATCGTTTGGCTATATAGCCCGTTGTGCCAGTAATGAGTATGCGCATTATAGATTGGTTTTTACGAATTGTTGCATCTAAAGATTTTTGAAATTATTTATCTTAATATTTTGAGCCTTAAGGTCGAACATTAAATTGTAAAGTCCAAAGAACGTTCTATTGATATAAATAAAATGTTTAGAACCTCGGTTTCCGTTCATATTTTTTAGTTCTGTGCTTTTAGAATAGCGCTGACCCATTTCTGTAATTTGATTAAAAAATGCAGGGTCTGAAAAATCAAAGCTTTCAGAGTGAAAAGGTTGAGTAAATAAGCTTAATAGCTCGTGAAACATTGCACTAAAGAATTTGATTTCTTCTTCAGAATCATCTTGTCGTAAAATTTCAAGTTGATAAAGCTTCTCGGTAAACCGTGTTGGATTTTCGATACAAGTTTTGTCTGCTAATTCAAAATAAGGAACGTAAAAATCCTCAGGAATCATCTTCATACATCCAAAATCTAAAGCAATAAGTTTAGCGTCTTTAGCGATTAAAAAATTTCCAGGATGAGGATCGGCATGTACTTTCTTTAACGTATGAATTTGAAACATATAGAAATCCCATAATGCCTGACCCAGTTTATTTGCTTTTACTTGATCTGTATTATGTGCTGTAAATTCTGAAAGGTGTTCTCCTTTCATAAAATCCATAGTAATAATACGCTCAGATGAAAATGCTTCGTAATACTCTGGGAATTCTAAATTTGGAATATGTTTACAAGCTTCTGCAATTTCTTTACTCTGCGCAATTTCTAAAATGTAATTGGTTTCTTCGGTGAGTTTGTTTTCAACTTCTTTAAAATACTTGTCGGAGTCTTTTCCTTTAATATTAAACATCTTAATAGCAATGGGTTTTACCAAAGCTAAATCTGATGCTATACTTTCTGCAACTCCAGGATATTGGATTTTCACAGCAAATTTTTTCCCATTCTTTTCCGCCATATGAACTTGGCCTATACTGGCAGCATTTACTGAAGTTGCGTTGAAAGTGTCAAAAATGTCTTCGGGATGTTTTCCAAAGTATTTTTTAAATGTTTTTATAACTAAGGGAGGAGATAGTGGTGGCACAGAGAATTGTGACAATGAAAATTTCTCAACATAAGCCTGTGGTAAAATGCTTTTCTCCATGCTTAGCATTTGCGCTACTTTTAAGGCGCTACCTTTTAGTGTTTTAAGACTGTCGTATATATCTTCTGCGTTATTTTGATTAAGGCGTTCTTTGGCATCTTCTTTAGAATTTACCATTTTGTCGCCATAATACTTTAAATAATTCACACCAACTTTAGCTCCAGTTGAAACTAATTTTGAAGCTCTAGATATTTTGGTCATCGGAATGCTATCTATTGTTTTCATCTAGTTGGAGTGTATTTTTTCTTTATATAAGAATTTACCAAAGTCAATAAGACTTTTTAAAGGAGTGGTATCTATTAAATCAAAACTTGCCTGAACTGACTTTTCGATAAACACATCTGTTTTTTCAAAGGCTAGTGAAGTATCATCTAACCAAAATTTTAGGGTGACTAATAATTGAAACCAAGCGGATTCTTTGAGACCTCTGTTTTTTAATTTTTCGAGTTTTTCTTCCTTAAGATCAATGGTTTTAATGTCTAAATGATCAATGTAATTGGTAAAGCTCTTCTTTAAGTGTGATAGCGTTTTTAGAGACTTTAATTGGTTTTTATTCGTGTTTAAAGCATGGACCACATAGCTTCTATTAGCCGTTAATATTTCAAAAAACGTATAATAAAAACTGAGGAGTTTGTTTCGTGCATCAAAAGATTGATAATCTTCGCTTTTTTCTAAAACAGCTAATGTGTTATCAAAAAATATTTTGAATATGGATTGTTCTAAAATTTCGAAGGAACTAAAGTATTCATAGAATTTTTGTTCTTCAAAATTGTGGTCTTTAGCAAAGGCATATACCGAACTGGGTTTGTGATTATGTGTTAGAACATAATCCATGTAAAAGGATATAAGATCAGATGCTTTTATGTTTTTCTTTTTTGCCATTGTAATTAATTTACAATGTAAAGATACGTTATGTTTAACTATTTTATATTATGGTTAAACAAAATTTAACACCAATTTCTGATACTTTTGCGTTTTGTTACGTTGTTTGAGGTAAATAATATTTTTTACGCAACCAAAATGCGACTCTAACCAAGAGAATTAAAGCGGGTACTTCTACTAAAGGACCAACAACACCAGCGAAGGCTTGACCTGAGTTTAATCCAAAGACAGCGATGGCTACAGCAATGGCTAGTTCAAAATTATTTCCCGCAGCTGTAAAAGCTATAGCGGCTGTTTTATCGTAAGTTGTTCCCATGGCTTTACTGACAAAAAAGCCAATAATAAACATTAGCGTAAAGTAGATTAATAAGGGAACCGCAATAATGAGGACATCCATGGGGATTTCTACAATTAACTCGCCTTTAAGTGAAAACATAACCACGATGGTAAATAACAAGGCAATTAGGGTCATTGGTGAAATGGCTGGTATAAATTTCTTAGTATACCAGACCTCACCTTTGAGTTTTACCAATATTAAGCGTGAAAGGATACCGAGTAAAAACGGAATACCTAAATAGATCGCTACACTTTCGGCAATCGTAACAATGGAAATATCTACAATAGCTCCTTCAAAGCCAAAATAGGGTGGAAGTACCGTAATAAATAGGTAAGCATAGAAACTATAAGCAAAGACTTGAAAAATACTATTGAGAGCCACGAGTCCGGCACCATATTCACTACTACCTTCAGCTAAATCGTTCCAAACTAATACCATGGCTATACAACGAGCCAAACCAATAAGGATTAAGCCAACCATGTATTCAGGGTAATCTTGTAAGAATGTAATCGCTAAGATGAACATTAATACTGGGCCAACAATCCAATTTAAAACTAAAGATATAGATAGAATTTTCACATCTTTAAACACCTTTGGTAATAAGGCATAATTAACTTTCGCCAATGGAGGATACATCATTAAAATTAAACCAATAGCAATAGGTATATTGGTAGCTCCGCTACTGTAAGATTCTACAAGCTCTGGAAAAGATGGAGCAAAAAAGCCAATACCAACTCCAATAGCCATAGCTATAAAAATCCATAAGGTAAGATAGCTATCTAAAAAGCTTAATTTTTTTTTGATTGCAGTCATTGTAATTAGTTTACGATGTTAGAAAACACATATTTTAGTTCAGTCGCAATTTGAAGGCTACGCTCGTTATATTTTTCTAATTGCTGAGGCGCATTATCAAAAGCTTTAGGGTCTTCATAGGTTATTGGAATTCGTTTTTCGGCACCAGCAATAAATGGGCAACCTTTATCTGCGTTAGAGCAGGTCATAATTGCAGTAAATTCTGAAATTGGATTAAACTGAGCATCAAATGTTTTTGAAAACCCAATAACAGGATGTGCGTTTTTAGAATATTTGATACTGTAAACCGGATTGGTTCCGTTAGAAAGCATTTCAATTTTAAATCCTGTGTTTTCTAAAGTTTTTGCAACCATTGGAAATAAGGCTGTAGCTTCTGTTCCGCCAGAATAAGAGTACACATTATCTATTTCAAAATAGGACGCCATTACTTGTGCCCAAACTTGAGATAAATGGCTGCGACGGGAGTTATGTGTGCAAATAAAATTTAAGTTAACCCTAGATTTATTAGTTACTTTTAATTGTACAAAATCTATAAGTGGTTGTAAAATAGTTTTGCGTTCTTTGGAAATAGAATTTGTATTTAGCTGTTCTATTTGGGTTTTAATAGGTTGGTATAGCATAGCTTTTTACGAAATATTAACGATTAACAACATCCTGAACCAGGCGCACAAGACGGAGCTTCTTTTTGTAATTCTGATAGTTTAAGTTTTGGTTTCTTTTCAGGAATATCACATTTGTCTTTAGCTAAACAATCTGTCAATTTTGTCGTCAATAAAAAATGTGTGCCATCAAAGTCTAAACCATATTTTCCAATCGTGTCTCCTTGGTATTCGACTTCAATTTCTAAGTCTTCAATGTTTAAGATTTTTTCAGAAAGTTCAATAATGCTTAGTAGTTTTTCAGGGTGTAACCTATGGTCGTAATCGTCTGCTTCCCAAAGCTGAAAGTTGGCTACGTTTTCAGTTCTTACGGTGCCGCCACAATCAATAAAATGCTTCGATATTTTACCGACTTCTGTTACATGAAAGTGATTTGGTACTAAAGTGCCGTTTGGTAATTGAAACGCTATAGTGTCTAAGGTTTGTAATTTTGATTTAATTTCTGATAATTTCATAAGGCAATATTATATTTAACAACAGTTATTGTTTTCATTTATATCTTGATTAAGGAATACAGAAAGTACGGTTTTCATCTGTGACCAATTATCTTTATCAATACAGTAACAAATGCTGGTGCCTGTAATGTTTCCTTTTATAAGTCCTATTTTTTTTAACTCTTTTAAATGCTGAGAAATGGTAGGTTGTGCTAAACCAATTTCATCAACCAAATCCCCACAAATACAAGAATCTATTTTAAATAAATGCTGAAGAATAGCCACTCTCGCCGGATGACCAAAAGCTTTAGCGATACTTGAGAGCTCATTTTGTTCTGGAGTGAAAATTTCTGATTTGGTTAAACCCATAAGTCTTTATATTATTATATTGCAATATTACGATTAATACTGTTATTATCCTAAATATTGCGTGTTAAGAAATCGTTATTAAAAATGTTAGTTTTCATTTTAAGGATTCCTTAACATTTATAGCATAGCTTAAGTTGTAATTTTACAACAGTTAAAAACAAACACTTAACACTATAAAAAATGAAGAAATTAGTACTATTTACATTTGCTTTAACTTTAATGTTTTCGGTAAATGCACAAATTAAAACACCACAACCAAGTCCTTTTACAAAAATTGAACAAGTCGTTGGTTTAACAGATGTTACTTTAGAATATTCTCGTCCAAGCATGAATGGGAGAACTATTTTTGGAGACCTTGTACCTTATGGTAAATTATGGAGAGCAGGAGCTAATAAAAACACAATGGTTACATTTAGTGATGACGTAGTTGTTGCTGGTAACACTTTAAAAGCTGGTGCTTACGCTATTTTTATTACACCTTCTGAAAAATCTTGGGAGGTTATTTTCTATACTGACACTAACAATTGGGGAGCACCAAAAACTATTGATGCTGCAAAAGTTGCTGCAAAAGTGAAGATTGAAACCATGCAGTTACCAATGAAAGTTGAAACATTTACGATTACTTTTGATAATTTAAAAAGTGGTTCTGCAGAATTAGGGTTTATCTGGGAGAATACTATGGCTAATTTAAAATTTGAAGTTCCAACTGCTAAGACAGTAGCGGCTTCTATTGAAAAAGCAATGGCAGGACCATCAGCTAACGATTATTATGCTGCAGCGGTTTATAACTTATCTGAAGGAAAAGATTTAGAACAAGCTAAAGAATGGATGGATAAGGCGATGGCTATGACTAAAGATCCTAAGTTTTACCAATTGAGAAAACAATCGTTATTGTATGCTGCTCTTGGAGATAAAAAGAAAGCAATTTCAACAGCTAAAGAATCTTTAGCTAAAGCAGAAAAAGCAGGCAATGCTGATTATATAAAAATGAATAAAGATTCTTTAAAAGAATGGGGAGCTAAGTAATTTACTAGCTTTCAGACATAAAATAACAAACGCAGCTTTTGGGTTACTTATAGTAAACAAAAAGTTGCGTTTTTTTGTTTGAATTAATGTTGGTTATAATCTAAGGCTATTATTAAAAAAGTGTTGTGGCATTCTTAACTTGCTTTAGAATAGGGAAACTTAGCCTTGGTTTATTCTTGTCATACTAAAAGATAAAAGTGCTATCGTAACATAAAACTATAGACTAAAAGTTTTAACTTTTTCTAGGTTTTATAAAGGCGCTATAGTGAAGAATTAAAATTTAGAATAGTAGATAAGTCAGATGTAAACGTAATAGCTTATAGGACTAATTATACGGCTTTTTTTGGTAATAGCATTTGTAATAGATGGGCAATTGTAATGACAACAATACAACCAAATAAATTCAGCCATAAGTAAGGCATCCAATCTAGCCACCAGCCAATAACGACAATAGCCTGTGTTATTAGTGCACCAAAAAATACAGCATTCCCTTTTATATATTTAAAGAAGAAAGCGAGTAAAAAGATACCCAAAACATTGCCGTAGAAAATAGAACCTATAATATTAACAAGTTGAATTAGATTCTCAGCAAGATCTGCAAAACAAGCAATAATAATGGCTACAATTCCCCAACCAAACGTAAACCATTTGGTCATTTTTACCATGTGTTCTTCACTTTTGTCTTCCTTTTGATTTCTACCGTATAAATCAATAGACGTAATGGTTGCCAATGCGTTAATTTCTGAAGCTGTTGAAGACATTGCTGCAGATAATATAACAGCTAATAATAAACCAATTAAACCCGTTGGTAGGTTATTTAAAATAAACCTAATAAACATGTAATCTCTGTCGTTGGTTTGTGTGTCTTTAGCGGCATCTTTGTATAGTGCTGTAAGTGCAGCCGATTTTGTGATATATGCTTCACTTTTAGGGTTAGACTTTAAAGCGTCAACTTCACTTTTAAGCTTATTGTATGCTAAGGTATAATCAGAATCAATAGCTTTTTTTATTAAAAACTTTGATTCAGAGCGGTAGGTTTTTTCAATACTGTCTAATTGAAATAGTTCGTTTTTTAAACTGTCATCAGTGCTTTTAGATAATGCCAAACTCACTTTTTGTTTTTCAGTAAATAATGCGGCTTGTTTATCTTGAAGCCTTCTGTAATCGTCACCAAATTCAGAAACTAAAACAGTCTGTTCAGATTTGTCTATAAAGTTTAAGGGCGAAGGATTAAATTGATAAAACACAAATACCATTACACCTACAAGTAGTATAAAGAATTGCATTGGTACCTTTAGCATACCATTAAACAATAAGCCCATTTGCATTTCTTTCATAGATTTACCAGAAAGATAACGTTGCACTTGACTTTGGTCTGTGCCAAAGTAGGAGAGCATTAAAAATGTACCTCCAATTAAACCAGTCCAAACGGTATATCTATTTTCTAAATCGAATGAAAAATCTAAGACTTTCATCTTTCCTGTAGCGCCAGCAATATCAATGGCGTCTATAAACGAAACTTCTTCTGGGATTAAATTAATGATGATAAACAAAGCGGCTATCATTCCTGCAAAAATGACAAACATTTGTTGTTTTTGTGTTACGGTTACGGCTTTTGTTCCTCCAGAGACAGTATAAATAATAACTAAAACACCAATAATGATGTTAAGGGTAATAATATTCCAACCTAAGACAACAGAGAGTATAATAGCAGGAGCAAAGATGGTAATTCCTGCTGCAAGACCTCGTTGAATTAAAAAGAGAATGGCTGTAAGACTTCGGGTTTTAAGGTCGAATCGATTTTCTAAAAACTCGTAAGCTGTGTAAACTTTAAGTCGATGATAGAGAGGGATAAATACCAAGCAAATTATAACCATGGCAATTGGAAGTCCGAAATAAAACTGGACAAAGCCCATGCCATCAGAAAATGCCTGACCTGTTGTAGAAAGGAATGTAATTGCACTTGCTTGAGTAGCCATTACAGATAGACCAATGGTCCACCATTTAGAAGTATTACCTCCTTTTATGTAATCTTGTGCATTTTTTCGACCTCTAGTTTTCCAAGTTCCATAACCAACAATCGTGGCTAAAGTTGCTATTAAAACCGTCCAATCAATCCAATCTAAAGTTTGCTGCATTATATGTTTTTATGCGAATGAAGCGGTAATAAAGTAAAATAAGACAATGTAAAGTGCATTTGCTATTAAAACAGCAGTATACATTTTACTCCATTTTTGCTTTGGTTGTGGTTGGTTTTGGTTGCGCATCTTTTTAGTTTTTAGTTAGTTGTTAGGGGTTTGTTATCTAATATTAGCTAAAAATCATCAGTTTTTAAATGACGGTTTATCGGCTTTTTCTGCGGATAGTAAGTTAGCAAAAATTCTGAAAGCACCCGACACTCCAGCAGGAAATTCTCTAAAAAAACTTAAACCTGTATAAATATAGTTGCCTTTACCGTATTTAGCAACCAATAGTGCTCCCTTTTTTGAACTTTCGCCTTTGTCGTTTGATGCCAGTAATGGTGTGAATTCTTTAGACCATTCATTAGGAAAATATAAGCCGCGTTCTTGTACCCAACCTTCAAAATCTTTACTCGTAATTTTATTTGGAAAGTTTAAAATTGGATGATTTGGTTCTAAGATTTGAATAGCAGCATTTTCATCCGTAACTCTGTCTCTAGACAATTTTAAGTTATAAGGCGCTAAGTTATCTATTTTAATACCTCTACTGGTATTGTATTGAATGATTAAATTACCACCTTCTTTTACGTACTCTAACAAGAATTTTTGTTTAAACTTTAAGTCTTCAACAATGTTATAAGCTCTAATGCCAACAACAATAGCATCAAAATTAGTTAAGTTTTCTGGTGAAATTTGTTCTGGTTCAATAATAGTCACATTATAACCAATTTGTCTTAAACTTTCAGGGACTACATCTCCAGCGCCTTCAATATACCCAATGTTTTTACCTCGTGTTTCAATGTTTAACCTTACGACTTTACTTTCACTTGGCATTAAAACCGTTTGAAATGGTATGTGAGCATAATCGATTTCTATGAGTTCATCGGTATAAAATTCACCATCAATATTCACCATTGGTGTAATTAAACCTTCGCTTTGGTTTTTTGGAGGTATAACTGTAAATACCACTTTTTGAATATCATCTTTATTAGCGATTTCAACTTTTTGCTTTTCTGGATAGACACTCCAACCTTTAGGATATGCCATTTGTACATAACCTTCAATATTATTCTTTCCAGCTTTAACAGTAACTTCAATTTCTTTTTGTTGGTCGTTTTCAAAGATGAAAACCTTATCACTTATACTTGCTGAAACTATTGGAATAATTTCGAAAGGTCTATATAATTCGCCTTTATCTGGTTTAGAATAACGATAAATTACAGGTTTTCTAATGCTTAAAGGTGTGCCTTCAATCATTAAGTTAAAATCAACAAAAACGGCTCTTGGTGTTTCTGGTAAACCGATTAAATTTTGGTTTTCCACGTTATACATGCCTAAGGAGCTTTTTTTGTTTAGCCAATATGGTGTTGTGTAATTTTTATTGTTTGAAATTGTTATGCTTTCTTCAAAGTTTAGCTTTTGGTTTGAAGCCAAAGTTATATTTTTAGTAATGCCTCTTTCTAATGTTGAAAGGCTATAAGAGACCAAATTAATATTGGCATTGCTTCGGTTTAAAACTTCCATATCTAACGTTACATTAGAATTTGGTGCTGCATTTGGGGTTTTAGCTGAAACTTCCAGGTACAATCCAGAGCAAGCTTCGATAATTGTTTTTAATTCTTTTGTTTTAACGGTTTTCCAGTGCTCGTCTTTTACATTTTGAAGCAATTTATAAGCTTCTAAAAGTTGTGGTAAATGTGATGCTGGGTTTTTAAAGTTAAAATGCGTTTCTACCAACTTTAAAATGTTTCCAATGGCCTTTCCGCCTTCAATTCTGTTCCAAGACACATCTATTCCAGAGAAGATATCTTCATTTTTTTGAAGTGGTTCACCTTTTAGAAACTCAATATATTCTTGTTGAGAGCCTCGTTGTGACAAACGTCCAAAACCTTGACATAAATGTTGACTACTTGCCAAAGCCGCCACTTCGTTATTAGACATGCCTTTGCTTGGGTAATAAACACCAACGTCAAAATTTATCATATTGCTTTTGTCTAATTTGTCAAATTCTTCTTGACTTCCGTATCTCCACCAAGAGGTATTGTAAAATAAGCGTTTAGGTTGCCACGTTTGGGTTAATTCTAATTGTGAGGTGTATTTAGAAGCATCATTTGCTAAATCAAAAGCTTCCATACTTAACATGGCCGAAGCGGTGTGATGACCATGCGTACGACCAGCTCTTCTATGATCAAAACGGTTAATAATAATATCGGGTTTAAATTCACGAATAGCCCAAACAACGTCTGATAATACATCATCTTTATTCCAGATTTCTAAAGTTTCGTCTGGATGTTTAGAATATCCAAAATCATTGGCTCTGGTAAAACGTTGCTCACCACCATCAACACGTCTTGCGGCTAACAATTCTTGGGTTCTAATAACGCCTAAAAGTTCTCGGATTTCTGGACCAATAAGGTTCTGTCCTCCATCTCCTCGAGTTAACGATAAATAAGCTGTACGTGCTTTAACTTCATTAGACATATAAGAAATTAAACGCGTGTTTTCATCATCAGGATGTGCTGCGATATACAAGACGGATCCTAGAACGTTGAGCTTTTGAACCGCTTCGTAAATTTCTGAAGAATTGTATTTTTTAGGTTGTTGCGCTTGTAATGAAACGATGGAGCTTATAAAAAGCAATAGACAAAGTCTAAGTTGGTACATGAGGTTATTAGTTAGTTTCGTTTCAAATATAGAAAAGTTAGTAGGTTCTGAACTTTGTTTTAGATTTTTTTAACGTTGCGATTAAGATACTAACGCTTTTGATAGAAACGGTGACAAATGTCTCAATAATGACTCCTATAGACTTTAATTTTTAGGTGTCACATGTTACATCATCCCAATCAGAACTCATGTAGTTAATGAGCCAATTGAGCGCATAATGTCTTTCATAGACAATTCCGTTATGAATTTCTGTAATTTCTTTACCGTTTATTCTAGCATCTACACAAGCCCAATCCATTCTGTAGTAGAGGTCATTAGCGTTTAGTATTTCGGTTTTACTTCTAACCTCTGTTTGTGCATTAATAAAGTCGTTTGGATTTTTATCTGGACCAATTGGATAGTTTTCGAATGGAATATTGTTTAAATCGGCCATCTGATTTGGGAAACCAAGATCGTCTACAATTTTTAATGCCCACATTAAGGTCCAAATGCACTCACATTTCCATGTTTCTTGGTTTTTCTTTTGGTCAGTAGGATTCTCTAGAAATGATTTTTCATCAGGAGTTACTATATCTAGTAAATCAAAATCAGTAATCATTTTTAGTGCGTCGTCACCTGAAATATTATTAAAAGCAACCAAATTGGTAATGGTTAAAATGGTTACTCTTTGCGCTATTTCTTTTGCCGTTCTTATGGTGGTGGCATTTTCACTTTCTATAAAAGGAAGGTTGGCGTTAATTTTTATGTGGTGATTTTTTAGGATGAGTTCACTTTCTTCTTTTCGAGATTTTTGGTCTTCTGTGATTTCTTCTATTTCACCATCATAATATTTAGAATCTATGACAACTTTAAGCTCTTTTATTTCACAATGTCCGTTTAAATCAATAATTAAGTTTAGGTGTTTGTCTAAAAAGTGTTGTCCATCTGCTTTAGAAATTATGGTTTGCGGTTGAGCGAAAACAATCGCGTCAAATTCATCTGCTAATTGACTAATGATGTCTTTAAGATTTTTGGTTTTACCTTTTTCTTGAAAAATTGAAAACTCAGAATTAAGGGTTTGGATTTTTCTTAAAAATAAACTTTTAATGTTTTCATTGGTTGTAGGAAGGGAAGACGCAAAGCCATAAAGTCCTTTTAAATTCTCGTTTAGCGGGCAGTGTTCTGTATCGCTGATTTGATAATCAGGTTGAAGCCGTTCTCTGTATGAAATTTTTACAATGTGGTCTGAAGAGAACAGGCCGCCTTTTGTTTGTATTTCTGCGATTTTAAAGCCATCTAATTCTGAAAAGGTGATTTGTCCTTTAGGAATATTAGTTTTTAAAATAGTTATGATTTTATCGAAGCCTAATTGGTGTGCGTATAATGTGCAGATCATTCTATTTAATTTTTAAAGATGCGTTTAAATAAAGGGAAATTTGATTTTGTAAAGCTTCTAGAGCCATTTTTTACGTTTAAAATAAAAGAGCAATCCAATAAACAGAACAAACATTACACCTAGAAGTATAAAATAACCGTTTTTATATTTTAGTTCAGGAATGTATTCAAAGTTCATTCCATATATGCCTGCAAGAAAGGTTAATGGGATAAAAATGGAAGACATTATGGTGAGTACTTTCATTACTTCGTTCATTCGATTGCTAATGGTTGTCATATACATGTCCATTAAACTCCAAATCATTTCACGGTAGATATCTATGTTTTCAGACACTTGAATTAAATGGTCATAAATATCTCTGTAATAGGTAATAGTGCGTTTGTAGATTAAAGGGTGTTCGCCTTTTTCAATCCGATTAATAATTTCACGTAGCGGAAAAATAGCACGACGTACTTTTAATATTTCTCGCTTTAATTGTTGTACTTCAATATTGATGTTTTCTCTTGTGTTTCCGGCAAACAAATCGTTTTCTAAATCTTCAATTTTATTGCCTAAGGTTTCAATAATACTAAAATAATGATCTACAACAGCATCAATTAAGGCATACAATAAATAGTCTGATTTTAGACCGCGTATTCTACCATTACCATGGCGCAGGCGTTCTCTTACTGTATCAAAGACATCGCCTTCTGCTTCTTGAAAAGAAAGGACGTAGTTTTTTCCTAAAACGAAGCTCACTTGTTCTATAACAATGTTTTCATCGTTGTCATAATACAGCATTTTAAGTACAATAAATAGATAGTCGTCATACTCATCAATTTTAGGACGTTGTGTGGTATTTACGATATCTTCGAGAACAAGAGGGTGTAATTCGTACTGTTTACCTATGTTTTCAATCTCATTAATGGAGTTTAACCCATCAATATTTATCCAAGTAACAGAATCTGTGCTTTTGTGTATTTTGGCATCTTCAATATTGGTGAGGATGCTTTCATTTAATGTTTCTTTGGTATAATCAAAGGATTCAATATGAAGTAGTTTTTCGGTTTTTACACCAGTATAAACTAAAGTGCCCGGAGCTTTTCCAATATGTTTTTTATAATTATGTGTGCGTTTTTTTATTGGTTTATTCTTCATAAGTTATAAAATACTACTGTCGTCTAAAGCATCCTTTTGCAATAAAGTTACAGCTTTTTGAAGAATGAGATTGTTTGGATAGGTTACTAAATCTCCATTATCCTCTCTAAGATGAATTTGAAACGCTCTAATATCTTCAATAATAGCCTCTAGTGGATAGTCTTTATCATGAATTTTTATTTTATCACCAACTTTATATGGGAAAGAAAAAAACATAATTACACCAGAAGTGATGTTACTTAAAATAGACCAAATAGCAAATAAGGCCACACCAATAACGGCAAATACAGAAGAAAATACAAGTGTAATATCTCGTGTTTCTGCGCCAAGAATAAAGGCTTCTATTAAAATAGCTATAAGAACAAAAACGACAGTTACATATCTACCAATTAATGTTGCTCGTGCTTCTGTAGTACCGCTTTTTTCGCCTATTTTTTTTACAGTAATTACAATAATTGTCCTAATTATAAACAATACGATTAATAATATAATCGTATAAATAAATTTGTCTTGATAGTTGGAAAATATTGAACTCATGTAAGGCTTATTTTGCTACACAAATATAATTCAGAAACTATAAAGTCTATTGTAATTTTAAAGTTTCTCTAAGGTTTAAATCTGCGTTGCTTTTTTTATTCCAATAGTCAGATTTTAAGGTTTCTAATTTTGTAGCTTTTGTAGTTAAGGTTGCGCTAGAAGTACCTATTCCGTTAGTTGTGGTTTCTTCCCAACCTATAATATCGAAAGGAAAATTAGGATTGAAATTTATTTTTAAAGTTCGGTTTGCCTCAGGATACGAAATGGTGTAACTATTATTTTCTAATTTGGTAAAAGCTTTTTGAGGTTCTAAGGCTTCGTGATTAAGTCTTGTAGATTCTAATGCCGGAATTAGGTCTAATTGCCCTACAGGAAGACTTTTGGGATCTATTCTTAATTTAGTCCATAATTCATTTTCGGTCCATGTTTTATCTAGCTTAAAGTTTTCGTCAGCTTCCCCTTGGAAATATGAATGTGATTGTACTTCAAAAGTATTGCGATTATTTAATTGCATATAAACATGTCCACACCATTCTTGTATAGAAGCAGAGATTTTTAAGGCATGTTGATTATTAGTAACGGGATAAAACGTACTCTGCATTATAGAGTATGGATATATGCCCGTATTAAAATTTTTAGTCGCATTTAATTTTAAAACAGGAATATTAGTTTCATTATAGTTGTCTGCTTTGACTTGTACATTGGGTAGAAAATCTTCTGTGACATAAACTAAAACAGCTGTGCCTTCTCGTAATTCGCCATAGCGAGCTTGTTCTAATTTGTAGGATGTTATTTCGGCTTCACCATCATACCAATACGCTTTAAACTCTTCTGATAATTTAGGTGCTGGTGCTACCTCTTCTGTTTTAGGTTCTGAAACCGTAGCTGTTTCTAATGTTTTGGTCTTGTTTTCTGTACAAGATGTAATAATAGATGTTACTCCTAGAATTAAAAGGTAAAAAAAGTTACGTTTTATATGTTTCTCCATGACTTGAATGTTTTTAGATTCTGAAACTAAGACATTTTGCCTCATAATTTCAAAGTATAATAAAGGTAAGACTCTAAAAACCTTTGACAATGGTATTTAACGTTTCGTAAAGTAAATGTGTTGGCAAACCAACAACGTTGTTATAAGAACCTTCAATACTTGTAATGCCTATTGCTCCAATCCATTCTTGTATACCATAAGCACCAGCTTTATCTAGTGGTTTATAGGTTTTAACATAGTACCAAATTTCTTCATCTGTTAAAGCCTTAAAAGTTACTTTTGTTGTTGTATTAACAAGGTGTTGCTCTGTTTTTAATGTAAAACAGATAGAAGTAACAACTTCATGTGTTTTGTTACTCAACGATTTTATCATAGAAAAAGCATCGTCTTCATCTTTAGGTTTGCCAATGGCTTTATGGTCTAGCCAAACAATTGTATCGCTTGTAATAAGAATGTCTTTATGCTGAATATTTTCTGTAAAAGGTGTCGCTTTTATTTTTGCTAAATAATCAGTGATTTCTTCACGTTTTAAGTCTTCAGGATAAATTTCTTCAACAGGTTTTAACTGAATGTCAAAGTCAAGATGCATTGCTTTTAAAAAAGCATGACGACGTGGCGAAGCAGAAGCAAGAATGATATTGAAATCTTTGAGTTTGTCATTAAGCATTAGCGATGGTTTTATATTAAAATAGTTACGAAAAAAGAAGTTTTATATAAAGATAAAATAAGGGTTATTTTAATATAAAATTATATAGCAATAAAGACAACATACCTGTGAGCATTACTAATTTTAAAACTAAACTAATGTGTTTGTATTGTGCTTTCTTTTGGGCACTAAATAATTTTATACTCACATAAATTAGCGGAGCTATAACTAATATTAAAAAATAGCCAACGACAAGTTGTTGCTTAAATAAGTAGGTAATTACGTAGTAAGTTATAGCGCATATAGGAATAAGAGACAGAAAAAATGCAATTTTATTAGCACGTTCTCTTCCTAAAATAATAGGTAGCGTTTGAATTCCTGCTTTATAGTCGCCATCAATATCTTCAATGTCTTTTACTAATTCTCTGATAAGATTAATCATAAAAGCAAAAATGGCGTAATCTCTAATAATATTAATGAATGTTAATTGGACAGCTTTGTTATTTATATTTATTGCAGGGATTAACTCAATAATACCCACCAATAAAATACTTAATGCCACCACAATAGACACGACAATATTACCAACTAAGGCTATTTGTTTTAGAGAAGTCGAATAAATATAAAGCAATGCAGAAGCTATAAAAAAGATAGCAAAAAAACCGGATTTATTAATCTCGTTAGTAATATAAAACCCTAAGCCAACACCTAATATATTAAGTATGATAAATAAAGTATATGCATTTTTTTCGGAAATATGCTTATGGATAATAACTTGGTTGGGTTTGTTTATTTTGTCAGTTTCAACATCATAAATATCATTAATAACGTAGCCTCCAGCAGCAATACAAAGTGTAGCTAATACTAGAAGGAAAAAGTTAAAATCGTTTAAGGTGGTTAATACGCTATGACTTTCGTGAAATGGTAATAAAAGGGCATATTTTACTAAATATTGCATTAGAGCAATCATTAGTAAATTTTTCCAACGGATTAAATTTAAAAAGTGAATCATTTGAAAGCTTAGTGGGATAAAATTTTAGTGATTAAATAAAATGTGGTAATCGCAATGATAATAAAAAGAATAGTGCTAATAATTACTGTTCTTTTTAAGAGTTTACGTTCTTGTTGTCGTATTTTATCTTTAATTTTTTGTTTGTCTTCTCTTGTTAAATCTTTATGCAAAAAATGCATTTTGTAATGTAGATGTGCTTCAAGATCTAGCTTATCCTTATATTTAGAAAAAGGTTTTGACGACCTTTGGTTAAATGTAGCCTGACTATTTCCAAAGCCAATATATCCAAACCCTGTGCTATGTCTTCTTCTGCTTGACATCTATGCTTTAGTCATATTTTGCATTAAAATTTCCATTCCATTTGCCTTGTACTTTTAGGACTTGCTCAATCACATCTCTTACAGCACCTTTTCCTCCATTTTTATGTGAAATATATTTTGAAATGGCTTTAATTTCTGGAACAGCATCTTGCGGACAACACGGCAAACCAACTAGTTTCATTACGGGATAATCTGGAATATCGTCTCCCATATACAACACTTGTGATTTTGAAATATTGTGTTGATCTAAATACGAATAGAGTTGTTCAATTTTATTATGAGCTCCCAAAAAGATGTCTTTAATACCTAATCCAGCCAAACGTTTTCTTACACCTTCGTTAGAGCCTCCAGAAATAATACAAAGATTAAAATGGGCATCAATTGCTGTTTTTAGTGCAAACCCGTCTTTAATATTCATAGTTCTTAACATTTCGCCTTCTGTGGTTACTGTGATTGTGCCATCGGTTAGGACACCATCAACATCAAAAATAAAGGTGGTAATGTCTGCTAAATATTCTTTGTAACTTTTATCGTCGTTCATTGGTTTATCTATTTTTTTGTTACTGGTCTAGAGGTTAGATTATGCGTCTTTTTTATAGAGGCTGCCAGTAATTTATAAATGGCTTCGTGTTCTTCTTTTTCAATCAGTTTTAGTTGCCGCTTTATTGTTTTTTTATCATTTCGTTTGGCAGGTCCTGTCTGTGCCATATAGGGAGACATTTGTTGAATTTTCTTTGCCGTTTCTTCAATTAAAGGGTGCAGTATTTTAAATTCTATATTTTTAGTTTCGCAGATTTCATGACCAATTCTGTAGAGTTGGTTGGTGAAATTATTAACAAAAACAGCTGCCAAATGAAGTGTTTGTCGCTGTTCGGTTGTAATCTTATGAGGTTTGCAACCTACTGCTTTGGCTAAATCTTTTAATAGTGTAAGGTTTTCCTTTTCGTAAACTTCTACACAAATAGGAACTTCCGAAAATTCTATTTCAGCCGTTTTAGAAAAAGTTTGTAAAGGGTAAAAAACACCAATCTTATTCTTTTTATCTAAATCGTGCATGGCAACACTTCCTGAGGTATGAACCACCATACGATTAGAAAATGGTAAATCAGAAGACAATTGTGAAATGCTATCATCGCTAACAGCAATAATGTAAATGTCGGCTTCCTTTAATTCGTCTAGCGAGTCTGTAATATCAACATCATTAGCGTAAGACGAAATTGATGCTCGCGTACGGTTATACCATTGGACAACTGAAACGGTTTCAGATTTTAAAAAGGCTTTATATAAATGTGTGGCTACGTTGCCAGCACCTAGTAATACAACTGATATCATGCTGTAAAAATACTAAGATTTCTTATTTTAGAATCACTAGAATGGGATTAAAAGAATAACTTTGGGTAACATTAAAAGAATGAGTCTATTTAGTAGATTGTAAATGTTAATTTCTATGGGTAAATCAGACATAAAAAATAGAGAAGATGTTTTTCTATTGGTATCAAAATTTTACGAAAAGGTAAGAAAAGATGAAAAATTAGGACCATTTTTCAATGAAACTATTAAAAATTGGGACGAACATTTAGAACATTTAACCACATTTTGGGAATCGAGTTTATTCCTAAAAACTAAATATTATGGTAATCCATTAGAAGCACATGTTAAAGTTGATGCTGCATTTAATCATAGTATTACCGAGTTGCACTTTGGCTTATGGTTAAATCTTTGGTTTGAAACTATAGATGAGTTATTTGAAGGCGACTATGCCGAAAATGCTAAGCGTAGAGCACGTAAAATGGGCACCTTTATGTATATGAATATTTTTGCAGCAAGAAAGGCCTGATTTTTTATAGGCATCTTCATAAATTTGTGTTTTAAAATCTAAAACAAAACACAGATGAAACTGATTAGAGAATTTAAGGAATTTGCAGTTAAAGGCAATATGATGGATATGGCAATAGGTATCATCATTGGTGCGGCCTTTAATAAAGTTATAGATGTTTTAGCAAAGCAAGTTATTTTACCACCTTTATCCTTATTGACAGACGGAGTTAATTTTGGTGATAAAAAATTAGTGTTACGAGAGGCTATAAATAGTGCTTCTGGCGAGATTATTACTAGTGAAGTTGCTATAGCTTATGGAAAATTATCTGAAGTGTTTTTAGATTTCTTAATCATTGGATTTACGGTTTTTATAATTGTAAAGTTTATGAATAGACTTAGAAATAAAGCCCATGATGCTAAAGATAAAACAGTGGTGACACCAAAGGATATTCAGCTCTTGTCAGATTTAAAAGAATTAATGGAAGAGCAAAATAGAATGCTTAAATCTAACACAAGGAATTAGGTTTGTAAATATGTATAAATTTAACATGTTTTAGTATTTTAATCTCATTTCCAAATCACTAAAATATCCTATCTTTGCGCGAGCTTAAAAAAGCCTATAGTTATGCAAAAGAAGATCGCTAATTTCCTATTCTCCACTAAACTTACTGCGTTTTTATTTATTGCCTTTGCTGTTGCAATGGCAGTTGGTACTATTCTAGATAGAAACATGGATACATCGCCAACACCATATACAAGAACGCTAATATATAATGCATGGTGGTTTGAAGCCATAATGGTGTTTTTTGTAATTAATTTTATAGGTAATATTTTCAGATTCCGTTTGCATAAAAAAGAAAAGTGGGCCACTTTAATTTTGCACTTATCCTTCATACTTATCTTGTTCGGTGCTTTTGTGACACGTTATATAGGGTTTGAAGGTATGATGCCTATAAGAGAAGGCGAAACAGAAAGTGAGTTTTTCTCTCAAAAAACATATATAGGAGGACGAATTATTGGTGATTATAAAATTAATGGCCAATTACAACAACGAAGAATAGAAGAAGAAGTCGATTTTTCTCCACGATTAGATAATGATTTTGAAAAAACCTTTGATTATGGTGATACCGAAGTAACTGTTAAACTCGAGGAATTTATTCATGGTGCAGAGGAAGATATCATTCCTAATGAAACTGGAAAGCGCTATTTAAAAGTTGTAGAGGCAGGCGATAGCGGAGCCCATAATCACTTTTTAGAGGATGGTACAGTAGCTAATCTTCACAATGTTTTAGTGTCTTTAAATAAGTTTCAAGAAGGAGCTATTAATATTACTGAAACGGAAGATGGGCTTTTCATTAACTCTCCTTATGATGGAGAATACATGACTATGGCAACTCGTGCTACAGGCAAGTTAATTAAAGATAGTTTACAGCCTTTAATCCTAAGGTCTAGATATATTATTGGTAACATGCAGTTTGTATTGCCAAAACCTATTGTAAAAGGTGATTTTGGAGTTGTAAAAAAGCCGGAGCTTCTAAAAAGTAATGCAGATCCAGATGGCCTAGTCTTAAGTGTAACTGCAAATGGTGATACTAAAAAAGTAGGTGTTTTAGGTGGTCCTGGTAATTATACCGCTTTGAAAGAATTTAAAGTAGGTGGTTTAGAAATAGCATTACAATATGGCCCTAAGTTGTTAAAACTACCATTCGAAATTAAACTTAATGATTTTATTGCTGAAAAATATCCAGGTACGGAAAAAGCCTATTCTTCTTACGAAAGTAAAATAACTGTGTTTGATAAAGAAGACGGAGATTTTGATTACCATATATACATGAATCATGTTTTGGATCATAAAGGTTATCGTTTTTTTCAGGCGAGTTTTCATCCCGATGAAAAAGGAACAGTCCTTTCTGTAAATCATGATTTTTGGGGAACATACATTACTTATGCAGGTTATATATTACTGTATTTATCAATGATGGCTATTTTATTTGTAAAGAACACGCGTTTTGATGATATCCGAAAAAGACTAGCTAAATTAAAAGAGAAGAAAGCAAAAATGATGACCATGATTTTGCTTTTAATTAGTTTCTCTGGTTTTGCTCAAGTGCATTCAGAAGATGATGGTCATAACCACCAAAAGAAAACAGATAAAGCACAGATAGACTCAATACTTAGAGTGCATATTACACCCAAAGAACATGCCGCGAAGTTTTCTAAAATGGTCGTTCAGGATTATAGTGGTCGTATGATGCCAATGCATACCTATGCTTCAGAGATGCTTCGTAAATTAAGTAAAAGTGATGTTTATGAAGAATTTGATGCAGACCAAGTCTTTTTATCTATTCAAGAAAGTCCTATGCTTTGGTACAATGTGCCAATCATTTATTTAAAACCAAGAAAAGCAGATTCAATACGGTCAATAATAGGTATTGATTATGGTGAAGAATATTCGAGATTAGTAGATTATTTTACGCCAGAAGGTAGGTATAAACTAGCACCTTATTTAGAAGAAGCTTACAAAACACAAGTGCCTAATGGCTTTCAAAAAGAAGTAAAAGAGGCAGATTCTAGGGTTAATTTATTATATAATGCTATAGAAGGAAGGTCTATTAAAATATTTCCTGTTCCTAATGATGATAATAATAAATGGATTTCTTCTTTAGAGTTTAGAGAGCAAAACTATAGAGAAAAAATTGAAGATACGCTTTACGGTAATTTTATAAATAATGGCTTTAGTGCGTATTTAGTCACTTTAAATAATGCCAAACAAACTGGAGATTATTCTAAAGCAGAAGAATTACTAGAAGGCATTAAAAAAACACAACAGCGTTTTGGAAGTGAAGTCATGTTATCTGACGAGAAAATTAATTCCGAAATTCTGTATAACGATTACGATGTATTTAGACAGCTCTTTAGTTGGTACATGTATGCTGGTACATTATTATTTGTTTTAATTATTATTCAGATTTTTAAGTACCAAAGTAAAGGCCTTAAGGTTGCAATAAATGTATTGCTAGGTGTTATAGCATTGTTGTTTGTGATGCATACTTTAGGTTTAATATGGAGATGGTATTTGTCAGGTCATGCACCTTGGAGTGATGCTTATGAGTCCATGATTTATGTCGCTTGGTCTACCATGTTGTTTGGATTTATTGTAGGTGTTACTAAGAAAAAAGATAGTACAGGAACCTCTAAGTCAATTTTAGGAAAATTTACGACATCTAGTTTAACTGTTGCAGCTGGAGCTTTTGTAACATCTATGATATTAATGATTGCACATTGGAATTGGATGGATCCAGCTATTGCAAATCTTCAACCTGTATTACAAGGATATTGGTTAATGATACATGTTTCTGTAATCGTTGCAAGTTACGGACCGTTTACCTTAGGAATGATTTTAGGTGTGGTTTCATTAGTCTTAATGATTTTCACCAACAAAGCGAATAAGGATAGAATGCTCATTAATATTAAAGAGTTAGCCATAATCAACGAAATGGCATTAACGGTTGGTTTAGTATTGTTAACTATTGGAAATTTCCTTGGCGGAATGTGGGCCAATGAAAGTTGGGGACGTTATTGGGGTTGGGATCCAAAAGAAACTTGGGCACTTATTAGTATTATGATTTATGCCTTTGTTATTCACATGCGATTAGTTCCAGGATTACGAGGTCGATGGATCTATAATCTTATGTCTATTATCGCTTTTGGTAGTATTCTTATGACTTATTTTGGTGTTAATTTCTACCTGTCAGGATTGCATTCTTATGCTAGTGGAGACCAAATATTAAGTTTTCAGTTTATTGCCATAACTATTGGTATTATAGCGATATTAGGATTCTTGTCTTACAGGAAATATAAAAGACATTACAAATAATACGTAAAGACTTTAGAATACTTTTTTAAAATTGGTTGATAGATATGAGTATTTATCAACCAATTTTTTTTGTTGAGAGTTCTCTAATGAGTTGCATCCATTTTTACTAAATTTACATCTCTTAGAAACATAATTATGACTAAAAATAAACTAGGCTTAAATACCATTTGCACACATACAGGTGAAGTTAAGGACGAACAATTTAAAGGAGCAGTATCTCCTATATATTTAAGTACATCTTATGAGTTTTTAGATGTGGATGTCAAACGATATCCTCGGTATTTTAATACTCCTAATCAAGAATATTTAGCCCAAAAAATTGCGGCTTTAGAACATACAGAATCGGCTATGATTTTTGGTTCTGGTATGGCAGCAATTAGTACGATGTTTTTAGCCTTTTTACGACAAGGAGATCATTTGGTAGTTCAGAATACGTTGTATGGTGGAACCTTAAATTTTATAAAAGAAGAATTTCCTAAATATGGTATAGAATACACCTTTACCAATGGGTATCAAGTTGAAGATTTTAAAGCAGCCATTCAGCCGAACACAAAATTGATTCATATTGAAACACCTTCCAACCCTTTAATGACTATCACAGATATTAAAGCGATTGCAAAACTGGGTAAATCTAAAGGTATTTTAACCTCTATTGACAATACCTTTGCATCACCAGTAAATCAAAATCCTATAGACTTAGGTATTGATATGGTAATGCATTCTGCAACCAAATATTTTGGAGGTCATAGCGATATCTTGGCTGGTGCTGTAGCAAGCTCTAATGAACATATGGAACGCATATGGAATGTTGGTAAGAATCTTGGCGGAAGTCTAAGTGATATGACTGTTTGGATGTTAGAACGTAGTATGAAAACTTTAGGGCTGCGTGTAAAAGCACAAACCAAAAATGCTATGAAGTTGGCCAAATGGTTAGAAAAACATCCAAAGGTTTTAAAGGTTTATTATCCAGGATTAAAGTCGCATCCAGATTACAAGTTAGCTAAGTCACAAATGAAAGGTTTTGGAGCTATGTTGTCTTTTGAATTGATAGATGGCATCGATTCACAACAATTTCAAAAAGAACTCAAGCTTATTAAATCGTCTATGAGTTTGGCTGGTGTTGAGAGTACTGTGTTATCTCCGCATTTAACATCTCACGCATTATTAACTCAAGATGAGCGTGATGCTATTGGACTTAGCAATCAGTTAATTCGATTTTCTGTAGGTATTGAAGATGTAAAGGATTTAAAACGCGACATAGAACAAGCTATAAATAGTACAAAGCACTAATATTTAAAGTGTTTTTTGTCTAAAATCACATTTTAAATTTAGTTGTAGAGACAGTCTGTTGAAGTTTTTAGTTTTAAAAGCATGTCTTGCATAACCAATTTCGGTATTTATAGTGTTGGTTATTAAAATACCCAGACCCATAAAAGCTCTATTTTGTTGAAAATCAAAAGCGTTTAAGTTGAAATGAATTTCATCATAGGATGAAATAAAGAGCATGTTATTTAGTGGTATTTTAATTTTAAATCGGTAACGTATTCTATGTTTTAATAGGTTTTCTGTAGGATATGCTAAGAACCGTTGTTCTAATCTTAACCTATGAGAAAAACCAATAGTGTTTGCTTTATGATTAAAGACTAACTGTTCAATTATTCTATTGTCTCTGGTATGGGGAATATCATTGACTTCAAATGATGAATCAATATCACCATAAGCATAGCTTAAACCAATGGATAATTTTGGGTTAAAATGATAATTCAGCCCTATGATTCCTAAAAGTAAGTGTGCTTTATTAGCGGGTAATTCATAGTTCCAATTAGTGAATGAGCCGCTTACACTAAATTTATCACTTATTTTGTTAGATGATGTCACTTCATACCAAGATCCTAATTTATTTTCTCCTGTGTTTTGTGCATGCAATTGCGCTTGAAATATAATGAAAGCGAATACGATGTATAGGGTGTTTTTCATAATAGACTGTATAAGAAAAAGAGCCCATTTCTGGGCTCTTTTCAGTCATGGAATTATTAAATATGGTCGTTTAAATGATGGTGTTCATCAATTAATGGACCACCTTCAATGATTTGTTGAGATGCTTCACTTGCAAATTTTTCAAAATTCAAATGGAAAGAATGTGCAAGTTGAATAGATTTACTAACATACTGGCCTTTATTTTTCCAAGTATTCATTGGGTCTAATATGTCGTCAGGTACATTAGGACATGATTTTGGCATAAATAAGCCAAATATTGGATGTTGTTCGAAATCTACATTATCTAATTTCCCTTCAAGAATCGCCGTAATCATAGCTCTTGTATATTTTAGTTTTATACGAGAACCAACTCCATAAGGTCCTGCGCTCCAACCCGTATTTATTAGCCAAACATTGACACCTGCATCTTGCATTTTTTTACTTAACATTTCAGCATAAACTGTTGGGTGTAATGGCATAAATGGTTCTCCAAAACATGCAGAGAAAGATGGTACTGGCTCTGTAATACCAGCTTCTGTACCTGCTACCTTGGCGGTGTAACCAGAAATAAAATGGTAAGCCGCTTGGCCTGGTGTTAATTTTGAAACCGGTGGCAATACACCAAAAGCATCTGCTGTTAAGAAGAAAATATTGGTAGGATTACCAGCATAAGATGGCTTTTGAATATTATCTATATGATAAATAGGGTAACTTACGCGTGTGTTTTGTGTAATGCTACTGTCCATATAATCAACTTCTCCATTGTCTTTGAAGATGACATTTTCAAGAATTGCACCTGGTCTAATGGCTCTAAAAATATCGGGTTCTTTTTCTTCAGTTAAGTCAATCACTTTTGCATAACAACCACCTTCAAAATTAAAGATATTGTTTTCTGCTGTCCAACCATGCTCATCATCACCAATTAATTTTCGGTTTGGATCGGCAGATAAGGTTGTTTTACCTGTACCAGATAAACCAAAGAAAATAGCTGTGTCTCCATCTTCGCCAACATTAGCAGAACAGTGCATTGGTAAAACGTTTTTTTCAACCGGAAGAATAAAGTTTAATGAAGAAAAAATACCTTTTTTAATTTCACCTGTATAAGCAGAACCACCAATTAAAGCAATTTTCTTAGTAAAATTAAGAATTGAAAAATTTCCTTGACGTAATCCAACAGCTTTAGGATCTGGTGCTTCATATCCTGGTGCACAAAGTACCAACCATTCTTCTTTAAAATTTTCTAATTCAGATTCATCAGATCTTAAAAACATATTATAAGTAAACATGTTAGACCAAGGATATTCTGTTACAGTTCTTACATTGGTTTTATATTCAGGATCAGCACATACGTAAGCATCTCTAACATAAATTTCTTTGCCACTTAAATAGTTAGTGATTTCAGATTGTAGTTTATCAAAATTATCTGGGGAAATTGCTTTGTTCGTTTTTCCCCACCAAACTTTATCTACAGTATATTCATCTCGAACTATAAAACGATCTTGAGGTGAACGTCCTGTGAATTTTCCTGTATTTATAGCTAAAGTGCCGTTCGCAGTTTCTTTTCCCATTCCTTTTTCAATAGTAATGGCTTGTAGTTTTTCAGGAGAAAGATTCCAATGAGCTTTGGTGTCCTTAAGTCCATATTTAGTAAGGTCTCTAGTTTTCATAATTGAATTGTTTAATAAAGTTTCCATGATTTATAATTTTTTAATTCCACGTTCCTTTTAAAATGGCCAAATTAATGGCACTAATAGTAAAGAGGTTATTAAGAAGAGTAGAAGCAATGGCGCACCTACTTTTAAGTAATCCATAAATTTATAGCCACCTGCAGTCATTACCATAGCATTTGTCGTTGTACCTACTGGTGTTAAAAATGCTGTTGAAGCACTAATCGCTACTACAATCATAAAAGGAGCTGCAGAGATGTTAAGCGTGTTTGCTGCAATAATTACAATAGGCGCCATTAATACTGCTGTGGCTGAGTTATTAATAACTTGACTAAAAGTTGTAGTGAGTAAAAACACACCTCCTAATAAAACAACAGGGTGTAAGCTTCCTAATGAAGCGACCAAACCGTTAGCAATCAGTTCTGCTGTACCTGTTTTTTGTAATGCAATTCCCATTGGTATCATAGCTGCAATCATTACAACGCTTATCCAGCTTATACCTTTGTAAGCTTTTACCATTGGGACACAACCGGTAATCATTATTAGGCCAGCAGATATTAATGCAGCAACTGCTCCTGGTACGATTTCAAATACTAATAATGCAATCATTAATAATAAGGCAGCTAATGCGATATACGATTTAATAGTAAGGTCTGTAACCGTTTTAGCCATGCCTTCAGGACTACCACAAATAACCAAATGCTCGTAGTGTTTTTTTAACTCATCAATAGCGCTCCATTGCCCTCTAATTAAAAACGCATCACCTGCCTTTACTGTAATTTCTCTGTCTATTAAAGGTTTTGCATTTCTAGACGCAGCCATAAGTTGTACGTTGTAACGTTCAAAGAAATGCCCTGAACTTATATTTCGTCCTACAAGTGCAGATTGCGGAGTTACCAAAACCTCTGCCATACCAACTTCTTGATTGATGAGGTTGTTTCGTAATTCATTAGCAATAGGTTCTAATGGTAAGAGACCTAATCTAAATTTTATCATTAAGGTATTAATCGCTTCAGTATTACCTTTAACAGTAATAATATCGTGGTATAAAAATTCAGTGTCGTCTGTCGGAAGTTCAATAAAAGGATGATTACCTTTTAGACGGTTTGGATGTCTACGTTTAATACGTAATATGGTAATACCATAATCTTTTTCAAGATTCCAATCCCCTAATTTGGTATTTAAGAATGGAGATACAGATCTTACTCTCAATCTATAATAGTCGCCATCTACTTTATATGCTTCAATCCATTGGTGAAGTGTAGTGCTAACATTAACAGGCTTATTATTGGTTTTATTGCTAGGCAAAAGTCTGTAGCCTATATATTTAAAGTAGAGTAGTGTTAATAATAATAGCGGTAATCCTATAAGTCCAAATTCAAAGAAAGAAAACCCTTCTAAACCACTTTCTAGCATTGTATTATTTACAATAATGTTTGGAGGAGTGCCTGTTAAAGTTAGCAGACCACCAGTATTTGAGCCAAAAGCTACGGGCATTAATAATTTAGAAGGTAAGGTACCAATACTCCAAGCAGATGCAATGGTTACAGGCATTAGTGTTGCTACAGTACCAGTATTACTTACGACTCCAGATAGTAATCCAGAACCTAAAGTTGTTATTAATAAAAGCTTCATTTTGCTTTTGCCAGCCATTTTTATAAATTTTTCACCAGCCAAAGCAGTCCAACCTGTTTGAGAGAGTCCTTCTCCTATAATAAATAGAGCAGCAATCATAATCACGGTTGGATTACTAAATCCGCTTAATGTTTCTGTTAAATCTAAAATTCCAAAGACAAACAAGCTTAACATAGAAAGAAGTGCGATAATATCTGGTGTGAATTTACCCCAAATGAATAAGGAAATGGTAATAATTAGAATGGCTAACATTAAGGTCATAAGGACGTTATCTTTGAATAATAGCGTAAAGATAGAGTCAATAGGAAGCAATATTCATGACGAAAGTCATACTTTAGAAGTATTGCGGATTTTTCAATTTAGACCACTAAAATTTGAGAAAATAAAAGATTTATGCAATCGAAACCGTTTGCGAATTAAAAAGAAAGCGATTATCTACCTTCTTTTTAATATTTTTGATACTTAGAAAAAACTAAAAGACGTATGAAATTAGATATTTTGGCTATTGGTGCACATCCAGATGATGTTGAATTAGGCTGTGGAGCAACCTTAGCAAAAGAAGTTTCAAAAGGAAAAAAAGTAGGTATTATAGATTTAACAAGAGGTGAATTAGGGACTAGAGGAACAGCCGAAACACGTGATGAAGAGGCTTTTAATGCTGCTAAAATATTAGGAGTACAATCTAGAATTAATATGCGATTTGCTGATGGTTTCTTTGTTAACGATAAAGCACATCAATTAGAACTTATTAAAATGATTCGCTATTACAAACCTGAGCTAGTTATTTGTAATGCTATAGATGATAGGCATATTGATCACCCAAAAGGAAGCCAATTAGTTAGTGATGCTTGTTTTCTTAGTGGATTGAAAAAAATTGAAACCATTTATAAAGATGAAAGTCAAGTACAAGAAGCTTGGCGACCAAAAGCCGTATACCATTATATACAGTGGAAAGATTTAGAGCCAGATGTTGTTGTTGATGTTTCTGGTTTTATAGATAAAAAGGTAGCATCAGTATTAGCTTATAAAACGCAATTCTTTGATCCTAATAGTAAAGAGCCTGAAACTCCGATATCTAGTAAGAACTTTACAGATAGTGTAGAGTATAGGGCAAGAAATTTAGGGAGATTAATTGGAGTGGAACATGCTGAGAGTTATACAGTTGAGCGTTATGTGGCCGTAGAATCGTTATTTGATTTAAAATAATTTCAAAAACTGTTTGCAAGAGATAACAAATAAATTATCTTTGCAATCCAATTTAAAATGGTGGTTGTAGCTCAGCTGGTTAGAGCGTCGGTTTGTGGTACCGAAAGTCGCCGGTTCGAACCCGGTCTTCCACCCAAAAGTAATAAGCCTTTCAGAAATGAAGGGCTTTTTTTGTGGAGTGAATTTAAATGCTACTTTTAATTAATAGAAGTCAAAAGCGTTTTGATGTCTTTCTTTAAACGGGTAACTTCTTCAGGAATTAAACTGTTATAAAACCCACGTATGTTTTGGTTGTGATCCAAAAGAGCAATGTAACTACTATGGTAAAAGTCTGTACCATCCTCGTTAGGTTTAAAGTTTGTCATAAATTGAGCGGCTAAATGTTTAGTGTTTTCTTCACTAGAGGTTACAAACAACCATTTATGATTTGGTATTGCTGTAGCTTCAGAATAGTTTTTTAGGACTTCAATTGTGTCATTTTTAGGGTCTATGGTATGAGATATAAGTAGAACAGCATCATTAGTTATAAACTCTTCAGCAACTTTAATAAGTTCTGTTCGCATAGGCGGACAGATACTTGGGCACCGTGTAAAAAAGAAATTAGCAACAATAATTTTGTTCTGAATGGTTTCAGCAGAAACATGTAATCCGTCTTGGTCTTTAAAATTAGAATATTTAATAGAATAAGTTTCTTTTTCGCCTTCAGAGTTAATTTTATAGCTTAAAATAGGCAGTTCTTCAACATTCGATTGGCAACCCATAAGTACTATAGCTAGTAAGACAAATAGTAATTGCTTCATTAGTTTACTTTGTAAGCTTTTAGTTGTTCGTGCATTTCTTTGTCGTATAAAAATAGAAACATACTCGCCATCATATCCTGATCGCTTCCAGATGTGTTATTAACTTCTAGTATCAATTCATAAGCATGATCTGGATACAACATTACACCTTCTGCACTCGAAAAAGACGACACACGTTTTAAACCTGTTTTATCAGTATAATTTTCAGCAATAGATGTAAATATTACTGTGTCTTTGGTTTTATTTTTTAAAGTTAATGTCTCAGCATAAGGATGTAAATGTGTAGCAATATGGTGCAATGTTGTGCTGTCTTTTAGCTGAAGTTGATGTGTAATATCATAACTATATCGCTTTCTGCCGGGGAACACAACCCAATGACCAGAAAGGCTTTCTCCTTCATCGTTACTATAACTATGGTTTCCTGTTTCAACCGGTAAGCACATATTAGGATTGGCTTCGGTTGGACCTTGAAAAGGATTATCTGTATTATAAGGTAACATAATAAAAACCGTTTTGCTTTGTAGCGGTTTCATCGTTTTACTATGCGGTTTATAGCCTAAATTGATTTGATGTTTTACAGAAAACGGATCACTTTTTATATTATGATTAAGAGTTTGTGTGGATAAAAATAAATTTTCATTTCCAAATACAGGAAAACCATAACCATCAGGAAAGTTATACTTTTCAATGCCGTTGCTCATTGAAGTTAACCTTGGATAGTGTTGTCCAATGCGTTCGTTTAAATTCCAGCGCGAATAATGTTCGCCATCATAAAAATCAATATTTGTATGGCATATATAATCGTTGGAGAGTGTATCGACTTCGTTTGTACTTATGGCCTTGGTTTCAAATGAAGTTATCCAAACCAAATCATCCGTTTTAGAATCTATTTGAAAGGAGCGCATTACCTTAGGGCCTTCCATAGATTTGTATATCTGGTCGACAACAAGTGTTGGTGTAATAAGCGATAATGTTTGGTCATTATTTGTGATATTCCAAGTGTTATCAACCAAGCCAAAAGTGTGATTTATACGCGTTTTTATAATGGCTTTATGCCTGCTAGGAAGATTTAAATAATAAATTCCACCAACACTTATGGCAACAAGCAATAATAAAACTGAATATTTTAGTATTTTCGAGTTCACACAATAAAAGTACTATTATTTTATGCAAGCACATAGTGAAAAACGTGTTTTTGGTTTAGATCTAATGAGGGCTATGGCAATAGTACTAGTTGTTTTTTCTCATGTATCTTGGATAGTGCCAAATGCACAAGGAGTGATTCCAGATTTAATGGGGATTGCAGGAGTTCTTGGCGTAGAAATATTTTTTGTACTTAGTGGCTTCCTTATAGGTCGAATTATTTACCGTCTTTATACCTCTGATAATTTTAATTTTAAATCGCTCTCGTATTTTTGGGTGAGACGATGGTTTAGAACACTTCCTAATTATTATTTAGCATTAATTATAAACATAGGTATCTCCGTTTATTTAGGTTTGGCTTTACCAGATCGTCTTTGGACATATTTTCTATTTCTTCAAAATTTGACTACAGAAATGCCTTCTTTTTTTGTAGAGTCTTGGAGTTTGTCTATTGAAGAGTTTGCTTATATAATAGGACCTTTGTTGTTGTATTTTACACTGTTTATAAAGACAAAGTTGTCAAAATCGAAACAGTTTTTATGCGTAACGTTCCTTATTATTTTAATTTTTATACTAACTAAATGGCTTTATGCAATTAATGATGATGTAAAAACAATGCATCATTGGAATTCCCATTTAAAAGCAGTAGTGATTTATAGAATAGATGCTATTTATTATGGCGTTTTTGCTGCTTATATCTCTATGGTAAAGCCAAAATTTTGGAAACAAAGTAAATATATAGCCATGGGATTAAGTGTGTTAAGTTTAGGTGTTATAAATATTGCAGTTCCTTTACAGTATATATTTATTGAAACGCACTCTACATTTTGGAACTTATGGTATTTACCACTCAATTCAATAGCTATATTATTGGCATTGCCAATGCTAAGTGAATTAAAGAAAGCCCCAAAACTAATAAGTAGGCCAATTACGTTTATTAGCTTAACATCTTATGCTATTTATGTTTTACATTATTCTATTATTTTGCAATTAATGAAATACAATTTGCCAACTGATAACTTACCTAAATTTGATATTCTAATTTATATCTTAACGTATTTAAGCTTGACGCTCATTTGCGCATATTTTGTTTATCGTTTATTTGAAAGACCTCTGACTAATTTAAGGGACACTTCAAAGCTCAAAACATACTTCAATTAGTTTTTTCTTTACATAATATTTTGAAGATTATATAGGTAAGTGACAAATTCATAATTATTCTAAATAAGCGTAATTATTAATTTGATATTTAAGTTGCTATAGAATTATTAAATGCATAATAAATTATATTTAAAAATGCTGAATTGATAGTAAAACACACTAAGCTAGTATTTAATTCAACAAAATCCCAATTTTGTTACATATTTTTTAAAACCCTTTATAATTCGTAAATTTGTGACACAAACAAACTAATTATCAACCTTAAATATACTATATGGCTTTTGACATTGATATGATTAAAAAGGTTTACGCTAACATGACAGAGCGCGTTGATGCTGCTAGAGACATTGTTGGTAAACCATTAACACTTTCAGAAAAAATATTATACTCACACTTATGGGACGGAAAACCTACTACAGCCTTTACAAGAGGAAAGGATTATGTAGATTTTGCTCCAGACCGTGTGGCATGCCAAGATGCAACTGCTCAAATGGCATTATTGCAATTTATGCAAGCAGGTAAGCCTAAAGTGGCTGTACCAACTACAGTGCATTGTGATCACTTAATCCAAGCAAAAGATGGTGCTGCTACCGATTTAAAGAATGCAAATAGCACGAGTAGTGAAGTGTTTAATTTCTTGGAATCTGTTTCTAATAAGTATGGTATTGGTTTTTGGAAACCAGGAGCTGGGATTATTCACCAGGTTGTATTAGAAAATTATGCATTTCCAGGAGGAATGATGATTGGTACAGATTCTCATACTGTAAATGCTGGTGGACTAGGAATGGTTGCTATTGGAGTTGGTGGTGCTGATGCTGTAGATGTTATGGCGGGAATGGCTTGGGAACTTAAATTTCCAAAACTGATAGGAGTAAGATTAACGGGGAAACTTTCTGGTTGGACAGCGCCAAAAGATGTCATTTTAAAAGTAGCAGGTATTGTTTCAGCTAAAGGTGGAACAGGTGCTATTGTAGAATATTTTGGACCTGGAGCAACATCTATGTCTTGTACAGGAAAAGGAACAATTTGTAACATGGGAGCTGAGATTGGAGCAACGACTTCAACATTTGGCTACGATGATTCTATGGAGCGTTATTTACGTGCTACAGATAGAGCTGATGTTGCAGATGAAGCTAATAAAATTAGACCATACCTAACTGCTGATGAAGAGGTATATGCTAACCCAGAACAATATTTTGACCAAGTAATTGATATTGATTTATCTGAATTAGGACCTTTATTAAATGGACCTTTTACTCCAGATTTATCAACACCAGTTGGTAAAGATATGTCTAAAATTGCAAATGAAAATGAATGGCCTATAGCTGTAGAATGGGGATTAATAGGTTCTTGTACGAACTCGTCTTATGAAGATTTATCAAGAGCATCATCTATTGCACAACAAGCCATAGATAAAGGCATTAAAATGAAAGCTGAATTAGGAATAAATCCTGGTTCTGAGCAAGTACGTTATACAGCTGAACGTGATGGTATTTTAGGAATTTTTGAAAAATTAGATGCTAAAATATTTACGAATGCTTGTGGTCCATGTATTGGACAATGGGCAAGATATAGCGACCCTAAAAATGCACCAAAAAACAGTATTGTTCACTCATTTAACAGAAACTTTGCTAAACGTGCAGATGGAAATCCAAATACACATGCTTTTGTAGCTTCACCAGAAATTACAGCTGCAATAGCTATTGCAGGACGTTTAGACTTTAATCCTATGACGGATAAGTTAATTAACGAAAATGGAGAAGAAGTTATGTTTGATGAGCCTACAGGATGGGAATTACCTCCTAAAGGTTTTGAAGTAAAAGACAATGGGTATTTAGCGCCAGTTGCAGACGGAAGTCAAGTAGAGGTTTCTGTGAGTCCAACATCTGAGCGTTTACAATTATTAGAGCCTTTTACACCTCTTGGTAATTCTATTACAGGAGCTAAGTTATTAATTAAAGCTTTCGGAAAATGTACTACCGACCATATTTCTATGGCTGGACCTTGGTTACGTTTTAGAGGTCATTTAGATAATATAGCCAACAACACTTTAATAGGTGCCGTAAATGCTTTTGGTAAGAAAACTAATTTTGTGAAAAATCAGTTGACAGGTGAATTTGGTGGTGTACCAGATACAGCAAGAGCGTATAAAGCAGCTGGAGTAAAATCAATAGTAGTTGGTGATCATAATTATGGTGAAGGTTCTTCTAGAGAACACGCAGCTATGCAACCAAGACAGTTAGGTGTTGCTGCAGTTATCGTAAAATCTTTTGCTCGTATTCACGAAACAAACCTTAAAAAACAAGGTATGTTAGGTTTAACTTTTGCTAATGAAGCTGATTATGATTTAATTCAAGAAGATGACACCTTCAACTTTATAGATTTAAATGAATTTGCACCAGATAAGCAATTACATTTAGAAGTTGTTCATGCAGATGGAAGTAAAGATGTAATCGCATTGAATCATACTTATAATGATGCACAAATTGATTGGTATAATGAAGGTTCTGCTTTAAATTTAATTAAAAAGCAAAACTCTTAATAATTAAGTGATATAAACTATAAAAATCCGTTAGAAATTCTAACGGATTTTTTTATGCCAATTAATAAAGGATTAACCCTAAATTAAAAAGAGTATATTCGTTCTTATAATATAAATTTATGAAAAAAACACTACTCTTTTTAAGTTTCATCTTGTTATTGCAAACCAATGAAATTTTGGCACAAACCATTGAACTACCATCTACTTTATATTTATGTGAAACTGGTTCTCTTGAGCTTGATGGAACTGTAATAAATACAACAGATACAAATATTACTTATCAATGGTATTATGGATTTTCAATTAGTTCTGCAAACGAAGAAATTGTTGGTGCAACGGATCCTTTATTAACAATCACTGGAAATAGCAATGGACTTGGATATTATAAAGTTGTAGCAACGTTCTCTGATAATAGTAATCTTATAGGTTGGGTTCAAATCTTAAAGAGTGACTACCTATACAATAACAACTATGAATTTGTTCAGTGTAATGATTTTTTTATTGATGATTTGCAGAGCCATTACTATTTATTTAACGCTTCTAATATAACAACTAGATATTATTATACTGAGAGTGACGCTATTCTAGGTAATAATAACAATATTACTTATTATCAAGTATATGACTATGTAACTATATTATATCTACGTATTGAAGAAAATGATGGTTCATGTGTAGATATTATTCCTTTAGAGGTTATTCCCGATTTTCCGATTTTATTTGCTATTTGGGTTCCTAATATGGGAGATTGTTCTATTGATGCAACGGACAACGTATTTGATTTAACTACAAATGATGCTCAAATTATTGGCGGACAACAATTAGCAGTGGTTAATTATTTTGTTAGCTATAATGATGCTAGTAATCTAAATAATCCAATAACGAATGCTTCTACTTATACGGCATTGTCGCCTAATCAAACTATTTATGCCAGGGTATATGATCCAAATAACACTAATTTTAATTGCGATCCATATCTAAGCATTACCCAATTTCAATTATTATCCATTTCAGAACCAACTCCAAATACAGAATTAGATTATATTGTTTGTGATAATACAAGCGGCTCCTCTACTGATGGCATTGGTGCTTTTGATTTAACAAGTAAAAATACTTTGCTGTTATCTGGTTTAAGCACGTATCAATATAATATTAGTTACTATACTACTTTGGTTGATGCCGAAAGTAGTGCAAACGCTATAGCTTCGCCTCAAAATTATATAGCTAGTGATGAAGTTATATATGTAAGAGTTGAGAGCAGTATAAACTCAGAGTGTGTTCAAATTTCAGAGATGAATTTAATAGTACAAGATACTTGTGATGATATTTCAGTGAATTTACTATCATATTGGTCAGCTCCTAGACCAGGATTTACATATAGAAATATGCTTGTTATAAAAAATAATGGAGAATCCACAGTCAGTTCTGGCACTGTAGCGTTTACTAAGGATCCTTTGGTAACCTATTCTGGAGCAATAGGGTTGAGTACAGGTAATTCAATTACACCAACGGTAGATGGATTTACCTTAGATTTTATAAACTTATTGCCTGGTGAAAGTGAAGTAATTTATATTGATTTATTAGTATCCACTTCTGCGAATTTAGGAGATATGATCACCAATGTTGCAGAGTATACAACATCTTCCAGTGATGTGGTCGTTGAAAATAATTCCTCTAGTTTATCAGAAATTATTATAGGTTCTTATGATCCCAATGATATTAACGAATCTCATGGACCAGAGATTGAACATGTAAGTTTTACAGAAGACGATTATTTATATTACACGATTAGGTTTCAAAATGTGGGGACTGCTAGTGCAATAAATGTAACCATAGAAAATGTTTTAGATCCAAAGTTAGACAAAACTACATTTCAAATGTTAAGCGCAAGTCATTCGTACGTAGTTGAACGCGATTTTGATGCCTTAACGTGGCAATTCAATAATATTAATTTGGCCGATGAAACTACTGACGAACCTAATAGTCATGGATTTGTATACTATAAGATAAAGCCATTAGCAGGCTATGAAATAGGTGATATAGTGCCTAATACAGCAGCTATTGTTTTCGATTTTAATGCGCCTGTAATAACAAATACTTTTAATACTGAATTTGTAGCTCCTCTAAGTTTAACAGAAAATAGTCTTAATTCTCAATATATACTATTTCCAAATCCTTTAAAAGATGTGGTGAGTTTGAGTTTTAGTTCAGAACAATCAAACGTTGAAGTTATTGTTTTTGATATTTTAGGAAAAATAGTATTAACGCAAAAGGAACAATACGTTTTAACACTAGAACTCAATCTATCGTCTTTAGAAAATGGTGTTTATTTCGTGAAAGCTAAAGATGATAAAGGACAATGGGGCTCAAAAAAGATTATTAAAGAGTAATCTCTAACGTTTTTATAAAAGTAAAGCCTTTGAGAAATCAAGGGCTTTTTTATGTTAGGATGCTATTTTTATCTCGACAATTATGCTATCTAACAAATACACCTTCTAAATGCAGTCACTATGGTTCTTTGATAATGTTAATCTTTTTAAGGTGCTCTGTCCTCATAAAGTCAAGATTTATACTAACGAACATAATTTTTGTTCGTACAAAAAGAAAGACTATATCTATATTGAAGCAGATGCTGCCAATAAAGTTTATTTAATTGAACATGGAAAAGTTAAAATTGGCTATTACAGTGAAGATGGAAATGAAATCGTAAAAGCCATTCTTACTAAAGGTGAATTATTTGGTGAAAAAGCTATTCTAGGAGATGATAAGCGTGATGAATTTGCACAGTCCATAGATAACGAAACTTCTATATGTCCTATAAGTGTTGATACCATGCACGATTTAATGAGAGACAATCAAAATTTTAGTTTTAAAGTCTATAAATTCATTGGTTTAAAGTTTAAAAAATTAGAGCGTAGGTTACAATTGTTATTGTTTAAAGATACTAAAACACGCTTAATTGAATTTCTAGATGAACTTTGTGTAGATTTTGGTTACGACTGTGACAAAACCGGAGATTATGTTATTAAGCATCCCTATACTCAAAAAGATATTGCTTCGCTTATAGGTACATCGAGACCAACAATAAATATTCTGCTTAATGAGTTAAAAGAGGAAAATTACTTAGATTTTAACAGAAAAGAAATAAGAATCTTAAAAAAATCAGCATAGTGTTAGCTATCTAACATTTAAAGAAGTTGTGGTCGTTTAATTTTGAAATATAATTTTAAAATTAAAAAAGCAATGAAGAAAAAAATGATTTTAGCGGTATTGGCATTAGGGATTTTTGCCAGTTCGTGTAGTAGTGATGATGATAACACAAGCTCAGTAAATTCAAATTTAACCCTCAACCTTGATGGTTTAGAAGCGTTAGGTGATGATTTTGTTTATGAAGGATGGATTATTGTAGATGGATCTCCAGTATCTACAGGAACATTTAGTAGTGTAGATTTTCCTCAAACATTTAATGTAAATTCAGAACAGTTAGCTATGGCAACTACATTTGTATTGTCTATTGAACCTGCAGTAGATTCTGATCCCGCTCCAGCTGCTACAAAAATTTTAGCAGGTGATTTTTCCGGAACTTTGGCAAGTGTAAATTCTAATGGTATAGTTGCAGATTTTAGTACTTCTACAGGTAACTATATTTTAGCAACACCAACAGATGTAGATGATACTAACGAGGAAAGTGGAGTTTGGTTTTTAGACAACTCTAGTGGAAGTGCTGTTGCAGGATTAGATTTACCAACGCTAACAGATGGTTGGAAATACGAAGGTTGGGCAGTCATAGATGGTACACCAGTTAGTACAGGAACATTTACAGACCCAACATTAGCAGATGATAATGCAGCTACTTCAGTTTTTAAAGGAGATGCCGGAAATGGACCAGATTTTCCAGGTGAAGATTATTTACAAAACGCTCCTGCAGGAATGACGTTTCCAACCGATTTGCGTGGTGCAACAATCGTGATTTCTGTTGAACCGGTACCAGATAATAGTCCAACACCTTTTACGTTAAAACCCTTAGCGCATGTAGTACCAGAAGAAGCTTCTGTACGTACAACCATTTCAATGGAAGTAGGACCCGTTTCTGTTATTTCAGGAACCGTAACAAAAAGTTAAGTTAGATTAAATTTGTTAGATTTGAAGCGTGATACCAAATTTATGGTGTTGCGCTTCTTTATTTTATATTAATACGGATATGAAAAAATCAAATAAGAAAAAATCTATAATTTCTAATATAATTGGTATTGCGGTTATCTTGTTACTTATTATACCTCAAACAAGAAGTGCTATTCAGGTAACGCTTCATAAAGGGTTGAGCTACGTGAATCAATCATCACTTATTAATAAAGAAGACAGGGTGTCTGTAAGCTATACAGATTGGCAGTTAATATCCGATACTAATAAGGTTGTTAGTTTTAATGATACTAAAGGAAAAGTTGTATTTATAAACTTTTGGGCAACCTGGTGTCCGCCTTGTATTGCAGAAATGCCAAGTCTTCAAGAGTTATATAATGACTACAACGCTAAAGTAGAATTTATGTTTGTTACTAGTGATGATTTTAAAACTGTAGAAAAATTTAAAACAAAAAAAGGGTTTAATTTTGAAGTGTATAATCCATTAAATCAAGTGCCTTCAACCTTGTCAACTCAGACGATACCAAGAACTTTTATTATTAATAAAGAAGGAGAAATTGTTGTAGACGAATCTAGTGCTATAGATTGGAATAGCGACAAAGTTAGAGAAATGCTTAACACGTTAATAGATTAGCTTGGTTTTAAGCTATAGTTGTATATTTTTATAGCTTAATACGTTTCATAAGGTATAAATTGGTAAGTATAAGTGTAAACGCATACACCATGTCTTCAATAGGAATTGTGAAAATTCTAAAAGCAAGATTTTGACTATTGTCATACCATACAACTTCATTTTCAATACAACTCCCGGTTAATAGTCCGTTTACAATAAAAAAAGGAATTAACATTACTAAGAAGGTTACGTAGTATTCTTGCAGAAGTTTAATATTAAATTTTAAAACAAATAGAATTAAACCAATAGCATAAATAAAATTAACTAAAGTGTACCATTTGTCATAGGCAAAAATTAATGTAATTGATAATATTGCTAATGAGATGTAGCTTATAGTTTTTGTGGTTTTTTTAGAAACGCTCATGTTTGGAAAATAATATAAGAGCGAATAATGTGTAAATACACAAGCATAAGGTATACATATAAAAAACAACCATTCTTCAATGGGTAAATTAAAGATTCTATACTTTAAAAAATAGGAGTCATTAAAACCCCAAAAGCCGTAGTGTGTAAATATAATATCCCATGGAACATAGAAGCACATGGTTATTATGATGGCAATAAATAAAGACTTCCAATGCTTATAAAACTGTAATTTTGGATGAAAACTGTAAATAAAAGGTATAGAAAGTGACCCTAAATCTAAAAGTAAATACAGATAATTCATTAGTTATTGTTTAAAATATTTAAAAGGAACAATTAACATTCCGAAGTTTTCTCCTTTGTCCTTCCCTAAGTGTTTATGGTGAATCTTGTGGGCACGTCTCAATCCTCTTGCGTATTTATTATCTATGTTTCGTAGCCACTTAAAACGTTGGTGAATAAATATATCGTGAACAATAAAATAGGCTGCACCATATACTAAGATACCTAATCCTATAGGTAGGCAATACCAAATGGCTTCGTAACTCCATAAGTAAAAACAAACCATACTAACAATGGCATAGAAAATAAAAAAGGCATCATTACGTTCAAACCAACTATCGTGATCTTTTTTGTGATGATCTTTGTGTAAATTCCATAAAAAACCATGCATAATATACTTGTGTGTAAACCAAGCATTGAATTCCATGATAAAGAATGTACTTAAGAAAATCAGTATCCAAAAAATAGTTTGCATAATTATCTATTTATATTTTAAAGTAAATTCAGTTGATATTTAACATAGCTTCTTGTAAGTAGCTCTATTTTTCTGTAATTAGGCACTCTAATTCTAGTCGATTTAATCTGTAAAGCAGGAGTTTTTTTAAGTTTATCTAATAATTTACTATAATAACGATAAGCCATAAATACTCCAAATTTAGCTTCTAAAGGTAATCGTTTTATGCCTTGTAATCCTTTTTCAAAATCAGATTCTATATCAGATATAATTGCTTTTTTTGAAGTTTCGTCTAATTGATTTAAATCTGTATCTGGAAAATAAGTTCTATTTAAACCTTCAAAGTCGGCTTTTAAATCACGTAAGAAATTGACTTTCTGAAAAGCTGATCCTAAGCTCATTGCAGATGCTTTTAGGTCTTCATATTTTTCAGTATCACCTTTAACAAAAACTTTTAGACACATTAATCCAACAACATCTGCCGAACCATAAATGTACTCTTCGTATTCATCATGGGTCAAATAATCTGTTTTATGAAGATCAAGTCGCATGCTGTTCATAAAAGAATCTACCAAATGTTTGTCAATGCCATAGTTGTGATAGGTTTCTTGAAAGGAATTTAAAATAGGGTTTAAGCTAATTCTATCTTCCAAAGCAGCTTCTAAATCCCTTTCAAAATTGTTAAAAAGCTGTTCTTTGTTGTAGTCATGAAATGTATCAACAATCTCATCAGCAAATCTTACAAATCCGTAAATATTGTAAATATCTTGCCTTATGCTATGTGATAACATTTTTGTAGCTAATGAGAATGATGTACTATAAGCATTAGTAACTGCTTTACTACATTCTCTAGAGACATTGTCGAAAATTGATTTCATACTGTGTGTTATTAAAATTAATTTTTTTGAATTAGTTCAGATACTAATTTTCCCGATATTAAGGCTGGAGGTACACCTGGTCCAGGTACAGTTAATTGCCCTGTAAAATATAAGTCTTTAACTTTTTTGCTTTTTAATTTTGGTCTTAAAAAGGCCGTTTGCGTTAATGTGTTAGCCAAACCATAAGCATTTCCTTTATAAGAATTGTATTCGCTTATAAAATCATTAACACAAAAAGACGACTTAAAAAGAATATGTTTTTGAACATTTTGATGTGTTCTTTTTTCGAAACGCTTTATAATAAGATTAAAATAGTGGTCACGTAATTGGGGTGTGTCTTCTAAACCAGGCGCAATAGGAATGAGGAAAAAACCTGTTTCACAATGCTGAGGCGCCATAGTTTTATCTGTAACAGAAGGAAAATTGGCATAAAACAAAGGATCTTCTGGCCATTTAGGATTGTCATAGATGTCTTTTGCGTGAATTTCAAAATCTGTGTCAAAAAATAAATTATGATGTTCTATATTTTGTAGTTTTTTATCAAAACCAATATAAAAGAGTAGGGAAGAAGGAGCAAATGTTCGTTTGTTCCAATAAGCTTCGCTATACTGTCTGTGTTGTTTTTCTAGTAAGGTTTCTGTATGATGGTAATCTGCGCCACTTAAAACAATATCAGAAGGAATAATTTTTTCATTAACAGTGATGCTTTCAGCGGTATTGTTTTTAACCGTTATCTTTTCAACATTGCTGTTTGTATAAATAGAGACACCTATGCTTTCTGCTAAGCTTTGCATGGCTTTAATAATTTCATACATACCTCCTTTAGGGTGCCATGTTCCTAAGCCAAAATCTGCAAAATTCATAAAACTATAAAAAGAAGGTGTCTGATTAGGTTTTGCTCCTAAAAACAATACTGGAAATTCTAATGTTGAAATAAGTTTTGGGTTTTTAAAGTTTTTACGAACTTCCGAGCTTATGGTTTTAAAAAACTGGTCTACTCTTGTAATGGTTTCCTTAGATACCAACTCAAAAGGTGAAACACCTGGTTTTAGTACAACTTTATTTATTGCAATATCGTAGTGCTCTTGTGCTCTTGCTATAAATTTTCTTAATGGTTTAGAGCTTCCTGCTTCAATACGTTCAAATTCTTCACAAATTTTATCCATGTGATCACCTATGGTAATTACATCGTCTAAAAAGAAGATTTTATAAGCAGGACTGAGCTTGTCTAGTTGGTAGTAGTCACTGGTGGTTTTTCCAAAGTCGTTAAAGAATTTTTCAAAAACATCAGGCATCCAATACCAACTTGGGCCAATGTCAAAGGTAAATCCATCTTTAATAAGTTGTCTTGCTCTTCCGCCTACAGTATCATTTTTTTCGTAGATAGAAACAGTATGTCCTGCTTTAGCTAGATAGCATGCTGCCGATAGAGCTGAAAAACCAGAACCTATTATGGATATTGTTTTAGACATTAATTTATAATTCTTTAATTAGTGCTTTAATAGAATCGAATGGTTTAATATGTTCAGGTAATTGCATTTTGTCAATACCATCTAGCATTTTTCCTAAAACCCAGAAACTTGTATTAGAGTTTTTTAACAAGGCATCATCAAATTCTTCTATGTAGCTTAAAAGATTTTCTTTTTCAGGCTTAACAGTAAAATAAGATACAAAAATAATCTCATCATAGTAGTTTTTAATATCTCTAAGACTTTGTATTGGAACACTTGGTCCTAAAAATATAGACCTGTAACCGTGTCTAATAATCTCATAATTAATAAACATTAAGCCGAGTTCGTGTATTTCGTTGTCAGGCAAATAAAGCACAAATGTTTTATTGGAGGTGTGCATTTGTTTGGCCTGAATTTTTTCGGTATTGACTAGTATTTTCTGGCGGATAAGTGTAGAAACAAAATGTTCGTGAGCAGGAGTAATTGTGTCTGTCTGCCATAGCAATCCAATTTCTTTTAAAAAGGGTATAAGAATGTTGTAAAAAATATCTTGAAAAGCTTTTTCATTAAGAAGCGAATCATAAGTCTTATAAAAGAGAGATTGGTCAAAATTAAGCATGGAAAGCTTAAAAGCGTTTATGGCATGGCTCTCCATATTTGATTCCGTTGCAATTTCTCTAACTAATTGCGGGATTTTCTGAGAATCAATGGTTGCAATCTTAGATATTTTATAGCCATTATTATTAAGATAACTTACGTTAAGAAGCTTTTGAAAATTAGCTAAGTCGTAATATCTAATATTTGTTTCTGTACGTTTGGGCTCAAGCAAATTATAACGCTTTTCCCAAATTCTAATCGTGTGTGCTTTAATTCCAGTAAGGTTTTCTAGATCTTTAATGCTAAACCTATCTTTAATATTGTTCATTTTTTTTTGAAAATGTTTAAACAAAAATAAGGTTTATACCAATACGAAGTTTAGAATTAACAAAAATTATGAAAAAAAGAATTGTAAAATGCAAAGAAACCTAGTGAAGGCTTATTTATTAGTGAAGAATATAAATGTGATTTTTAAGTAATTGTGCGCACGAGAAGACTCGAACTTCCACGGACTAATGTCCACCAACCCCTCAAGCTGGCGCGTCTACCAATTCCGCCACGTGCGCAAAATAATGAAGTAAATATAAAAAAAAGTTAAGCATTACGCTTAACCTTTTTTTTAGTGACCAGTCTGGGGCTCGAACCCAGGACCCTCTCCTTAAAAGGGAGATGCTCTGCCAACTGAGCTAACTAGTCGTTATGTTTTTTTCTAACGAGGGTGCAAATATAAAACCTTTATATAAATACAAAGAACAGAATCAAAAAAAAATATTTTTTTTTATTTGATGACGGTTATAAGTGTCCTAGAATATTTATTTAATATGTAATTATTCGTTTTGTAGTGATTTGATAATGCGTGTTTTAACTATTTTTTTGTTAGTTTATTTTCTAAATAATCGCTTATCTTAAAGTGTGAGTTACGTTTAGACCAAAAAAAAAAGTTAAGCATTACGCTTAACCTTTTTTTTTGTGACCAGTCTGGGGCTCGAACCCAGGACCCTCTCCTTAAAAGGGAGATGCTCTGCCAACTGAGCTAACTAGTCATAATGCTTTTCTCTAACGAGGGTGCAAATATATAAGCTTTCTTTAATTTAACAACACTTTTTTAAATTTTTTTTTTGTTTTTTTGTTGTGAACAAACCTATGGGTTTAATAATCAATTTGTAAGTGTTATGATTATAGTTTTAATAGGATATATGGGATCGGGAAAATCAACTATTGGTAAGGAATTGGCTACGGCTTTGAAGTACAGTTTTTTAGATTTAGATGCGTACATTTCTGATAAAGAAGAAAAATCGATTTCCGAAATATTTAAAACAAAGGGAGAGATTTATTTTAGAAAAAAGGAAACGGAATATTTAACCGAAATTTTAAATTCTTCTAAAAACCTTGTGCTAGGATTAGGTGGAGGTACACCTTGTTATGGAGAAAACATGAAACTTATGGTAGGGCACCCTAATTTGAAGTCGTTTTATTTAAAGCTTTCAATTCCTCTATTAACAACCCGATTATTCTTAGAACGCGAAAATAGACCCTTAATAAGTAGCATAAATTCTGAAGATGATTTAATGGAGTTTATTGGCAAACATTTATTTGAGCGTTCACATTATTACAGTCAGGCGCAATACACGTTAAATACAGACCATAAAACCCCTCAGGAAGTTTTAGAAGAACTTTTAGTTTACTTAATCTAAATAGGCCTCGTAAGGTTGTTTAGATAAATTTACATGAACATGTTCAAATAAAGATGTAGAAAGTGAAATACCTTTAAAGTCAGCCTTAACAGGATATTTTTTATGATTTCGATTAACCAAAACAGCAGTTTTAAACTGTTTGAGTGGCACATCTAAAAAGTGTTTAATGCCATATATTAAAGTGCTACCAGAGTTTAATACATCATCAATTAATACCAACGATTTATTGGTGTAACTTTCTTTACTAATAGATGTTTTAATAGGTTCTGTTGGTACCGCTTTATTTATGGTGACTTTGCATAAGGTAGATTCTATATCTGAGATTTTATCTAAATTAGATTTTATTTTCTTTGCTAATAGATAACCATTGTTCTCAATACCTGCAATAATGAGTTCTGTCTCATTGGCATTACTTTCATAAATTTGATAAGCAATTCGTTTTATTTTATGCTCTATTTCTTTATGACTTAAAATGGTGTTTTTAGTTAGTGCCATAGCTGCTCTTTACAAGATTTAAAAATTACAATAAGCGACAATTTGTAGCTTAACAATTTAAGTTGACTGTAATTAAGGTAAGTCAAATGCCTCTTAAAGGCTTTCAAAGATAAAAAACAGTTCTTTACCTTGTCTTTCTTTTATAGAATTAATTGATGGTTCTAGAATTTTTATTTTAAACTTATTCTTAAAAAGTGATTTATATTCAGCTTTATTTCCGCCAAAAGGAGGTCCTTCCTCCGTTAATTCAAAATTAAATAATAAGCCAACAAGTTTTCCCTTAGGTTTTAATAAGTGATGCATCTGTTCAACATACTGTTGTCTTAAGATTGGGTTTAGTGCACAAAAAAAGGTTTGTTCAATAATAAGATCAAAGTTGTTACTTAATGTAAAAAAGTCAGCATTTAAAAGTTGGTCTTGAGGAAATTTAGGAACGCGATTTTTTAAATTATCTAAAGGCTGTTGAGCAAAATCCAAAACATAAACATTTTTAAAGCCCTTATTCCATAAATATTCGGCTTCATAACTATTACCAGCACCAGGAATTAGAATTTTTAATGATTTATCCTTTAATTGATCAATGTAAGTTTTAAGCGGAGTAGAGATGGCGCCAATATTCCAACCAATTTGGTTGTTGGTATATCTATTTTCCCAGTAATTTTTGTTTAAGTTATCCATGTTAAAAAAAGAGTAAGTTATTCTTCTTCTTCATCGTTATAAAAATCATCAATATCGCGTCTGTCTTTTTTAGTAGGACGTCCTACACCTTTCTTTCTGTAGTAGTCTTTACTATATTTTAAAAGCTCTTTAGCTTCAAAAGCAGACTTTGGTGTTGTATCTGTTCTGTATAGGTCAACTAATTTAGCTCCTACACGATTGGGAGGTAAATCATTAACGGTAAGCTGATATATAATTTGATCCTTTCTAAGTTCTATTTTATCTGTTGGAAAAACTTCTCTAGATGGTTTTATTGCTACGCCATTAACTTTTACTTGTCCTTTTTTACAAGCTTTTGTCGCAATACTTCGTGTTTTGTAATATCTCACGCACCATAAATATTTGTCAATTCGCATATCTTAATTTACTAAAAACTACGTTAATGTTGTAGTACAAAAATATTATATTATTGTATCTTGCGCCTTAAAAATATGCAATAATGAATTTTGTGTGTTAACTTACTGATGGTTAAACATGAACAATATATATTTCTATGAAAATTAAAACTTTAAAAATTACCCTTTTTTTATTCACTCTAATAACAGTCTTTATCTCTTGTAGTAGTGATGACGATACAGGAACAGCTATTGTCATTGCAGATAGAACAGAACAACAGGTTATAGATGATGCTGCTATTGTAAATTATCTTGAAACACATTATTACAATTCTAGCTTTTTTGAGACTGGTTCAAATCATAAATATTCGGACATCATAATTTCAGAATTACCTTTAGATGTTAATGGAAATCATGTAAATCCAGACAACGAAACCGTTCTTATGGATGTTGTAGAAACACGTACAGTAACTTATTTTGAAACAGAGTACAAATATTATGTTTTAAGTTTAAATCAAGGAGGTGGTGGTGCACCTAAATTTACAGATGCTTTGCGTGTAAGATATGAAGGAAGCTCTGTAAATGAAGAAGCAGGAGGAGAGGAAGAAGTTTTTGAATCTTCAGCTACACCAATAGAATTAAACTTGCAGTCGGATGGTTTTACAGTTGCTGGGACAATAAAGGCATGGCAACTTGTTTTACCTACATTTAAAGCAGGTTTTGTAGATGGTTTAGTAGATGGTGTTGTTAACTATACTGATTTTGGATTAGGTGTAATGTTTATACCTTCTGGTTTAGCTTATTTTTCTGCTATTACCACAGGTTCTACTTATGATAATCTTATTTTTAAGTTTGAATTACTTCAATATGAAGTTGTAGATCATGATAATGATGGAATTCCATCTTATATAGAAGACTTAGATGGAGATTTAGACGTAGAAGATGATAATACGGACGAAGATTCGTTTTCTAATTTTATTGATAATAATGATGATGGTGATAGTGTTTTAACAATAGATGAATTGATTCCAACAACATATACTGTAGATACAAATATGGGAGAAGTTGAGCCAGTTTTAGCGGCAAATGAGTTTGAACGTAGTAGATCTGTTAATGATGGTGTAATTACAATTAACACAGTAACTATTGCAGATTCTAATAATGATGGTATTCCAGATTATTTAGACGCAACAATTGAAATTAATTATAACGAACAATAATTTTTAAAGAAATTTAGTTCAGTAAAAAGTAAAAAAAAGCCGCTCATTTATTGAGCGGCTTTTTTATTTCATTAAGTTTATAATCCTATAGATAAACTTAGAATTAATTGATCTGGTCTTGTATCAATTCTACTTACTGCACCAGCTCCAATATTGTTGTTTATAAAAGTTGCTTCGTTAGTATTAAATCCTCTTTCGTATCTAAGATCTATACCTATTTTATTGAAGTTAACTCCAATTCCAAAATTTAATCCTACAGAAAAATCATCATTAACGTTGTCAATAGAAATACCTTCAAATTCGGTGTCTAATATGTATTGAAACGAAGGTCCTGCAAATACACTCAATGGGCCTAGCACTTTAATACCAACTAATACCGGAGCATCAATTTTTTTAACCGAAAACACATTGCTATTATAGTCACTTTTTGTTGCTGTATAAATCAACTCAGGTCTTAAATAAAGCTTGTTTCCTATTTTTCCAAAAACACCAATATGATAGCCTACGTTGCGATCAGGGTTTTTGGCATTATCACCAATAGATTCAAAATAATCTCCGTTAGCACTGTAATTTAAACCTCCTTTAAAACCAAATAAACTTTCATTTTGTGCATTAATGCTAAATCCAATAAAAGCTAAAATTACAGTTAGGGTAACCGATTTTTTCAAATGTTTCATAATGTTCGTTTTTAAGATTAAACATGTGTAATATCAAAAACGTTGCCAAAATGAAGTTATTTTCTTTTCAATACTTTTTTAACAGCATTTTGAATGGCATCACTATTCAATCCATATTTTTCCATGAGTTGCGCTGGAGTACCCGATTCACCAAAAGTATCGTTTGTAGCTACAAATTCTTGAGGTGTTGGATGATGTTGTGCTAAAACTCTAGCAACACTTTCTCCTAAACCACCAAGATAATTGTGCTCTTCGGCAGTAACAATACAACCTGTTTTAGCCACAGAGTCTAAAATAGCTTTATCATCTAAAGGTTTTATTGTGTGAATGTTTATCACTTCGGCAGAAATACCAGCTTCATGTAATGCTTTTGATGCTTCTAGAGCTTCCCAAACCAAATGCCCAGTTGCAACTATAGTTACATCTGTACCTTCAGTAAATTTAATAGCTTTACCAATTTCAAATTTCTGATCTGCAGGAGTAAAAATTGGAACAGACGGACGACCAAATCTTAAATATACAGGACCATCATAGTCTGCAATAGCTATAGTTGCTGCTTTGGTTTGATTGTAATCACATGGATTAATAACCACCATTCCAGGTAACATTTTCATTAATCCAATATCTTCTAAAATTTGATGTGTCGCTCCATCTTCACCTAGAGTTAAACCAGCGTGCGATGCACAAATTTTTACATTTTTACCTGAGTAAGCAATAGATTGACGAATTTGATCATAAACGCGACCTGTAGAGAAATTAGCAAAAGTTCCTGTAAAAGGGATTTTTCCACCAATGGTTAAACCAGCAGCAATTCCCATCATGTTAGCTTCTGCTATTCCAATTTGGAAAAAACGTTCTGGATTTTCTTTAATGAATTCGTCCATTTTTAAAGATCCAATTAAATCAGCACAAAGTGCTACAACATTAGGATTGGTTCTTCCAAGTTCTGCTAAACCAGCACCAAAACCACTTCTTGTATCTTTTTTTTCTGTGTATGTATATGTTTTCATAATAATGCCCATAAAAATGGGTATCTGTTTAATTAGACTTTTTTTAGTAATCTCCTAAAGTTTCAGGGTTTTGAGCTAAACCATTAGCTAGTTGCTCATCGTTTGGTGCTTTACCATGCCAAGCGTGTGTGTGCATCATAAAATCAACGCCATTACCCATAACTGTGTGTAATAAAACACAAACAGGTTTCCCTTTTCCTGTTAAGGATTTAGCCTCTTTCATACCTTTTATAACAGCTTCAATGTCGTTACCTTTTTCAATATCTAAAACAGTCCAACCAAAAGCTTCAAATTTAGCTCTTAGACTGCCCATTGGTAAAACGTCATCTGTAGAACCATCAATTTGTTGTTGGTTTAAATCTATTGTAGAAATTAGATTGTCCACTTTTTTAGCCGAAGCATACATTATGGCTTCCCAGTTTTGACCCTCTTGAAGTTCACCATCACCATGAAGACTATATACTAAGTGATTATCATTGTTTAATTTCTTTGCTTGTGCTGCGCCAAGTGCTACAGACATGCCTTGTCCTAAAGAACCAGATGCAATTCTGATGCCTGGTAGCCCTTCATGTGTAGTTGGATGCCCTTGTAAACGCGAATCTATAAGTCTAAACGTATTTAATTCTTCAACAGGGAAATAGCCAGACCTTGCCAATACACTATAGTATACAGGTGAAATATGTCCGTTGGAAAGAAAAAATAAATCTTCTCCAATTCCGTCCATGTCAAAACCATCTTTAGTTTCCATGAGCTCTTGGTATAGAGAAACAAAAAATTCGGCACAACCTAATGATCCTCCTGGATGGCCAGAGTTTACTTTGTGTACCATTCGTAAAATATCTCTACGAACTTGAGTAGTTAAATCAGTTAATTCTTTAATGTTTGGCATGTTATATTGCTTAAGTTTTATGGTACAAAAGTAACTTTTTACTAAGGGTTTTCAAAAGTTGAAAAGGTGCACTTATTAACGAATTGTATGATTTGCTAACAATTTTAATTGATTATTTGGATTTTATTAAGAAGTAATGTTTTTGAGTTATTTATATTTGCCATCTGACTTACAATTCGGGAAACAAACATGCTAAAATTATTATTGGTTAAACAAATGATTAATAGTAAACAACATGTGTCCACTGAAAAATAATAAGTACATACACATGAAATTTACAAGAGTAGCAAACGATAAAGAAACTAAAGCAAGAGCAGGATCTATTACAACAGATCACGGCACTATAGAAACTCCTATTTTTATGCCAGTAGGCACAGTGGCTTCGGTTAAGGGAGTGCATCAAAGAGAATTGAAAAATGATATTAACCCAGATATTATTCTAGGAAATACCTATCACCTTTATTTAAGACCTCAAACTCCAATTTTAGAACAAGCTGGAGGTTTGCATAAATTTATGAATTGGGATCGTAATATTTTAACAGATTCTGGAGGTTATCAAGTATATTCCATGTCTTCTAATAGAAAGATTAAAGAAGAAGGTGTAAAGTTTAAATCTCATATTGATGGTAGCTACCATGTGTTTACGCCAGAAAATGTGATGGAAGTACAGCGTAGTATTGGAGCCGATATCATTATGGCTTTTGATGAGTGTACACCTTATCCGTGTGATTATAACTATGCTAAACGTTCTATGCATATGACGCATCGTTGGTTAGAGCGTTGTTTAACACATCTAAAAAAGACCCCTTTTAAATATGATTATGAACAAACATTTTTTCCGATTGTTCAGGGAAGTACTTATAAAGATTTAAGACAACAATCTGCAGAATATATTGCGAATGCTGGTGCAGAAGGGAATGCTATTGGTGGACTTTCTGTGGGAGAACCTGCAGAAGAAATGTATGCCATGACAGATGTCGTGTGTAGCATTTTACCTGAAGATAAACCACGCTATTTAATGGGAGTTGGAACGCCAATCAATATATTAGAAAATATAGCGTTAGGTGTAGATATGTTTGATTGTGTAATGCCAACACGAAATGCTAGAAACGGCATGTTGTTTACGGCTCATGGTTCTATTAATATTAAGAATCTAAAATGGGCTGATGATTTTTCGCCAATAGATGAAATGGGTATTACATTTGTAGATACAGAGTATAGTAAAGCGTATTTAAGACACTTATTTTCTGTTAATGAATTATTAGGGAAACAAATTGCAACCATTCATAATCTTGGATTTTATCTTTGGTTAACTAGAGAAGCCAGAAAACATATTATTGCAGGAGACTTTAGAACATGGAAAGATAAAATGGTAAAACAAATGGATAACCGTTTGTAGTATTTGAAACTAAAAAAGCATAAGTAAAACGAAACAATTAAAGACGAAATAACAAAATTGAAAATTCTAGACTGGTACATATTAAAACGATATTTGCTTACATTTCTCATGATGCTATTGCTGTTTGTTCCTATTGGAATTACAGTAGATTTGGCCGAAAAAGTAGGTAAAATGTTAGAAAATGATGTGCCTTTTGGAGAAGTCGCATATTATTATTTAGATTTTACGGTTTATTTTGCAAACCTTCTATTTCCTTTATTTTTATTTCTATCTGTTATTTGGTTTACATCCAAACTAGCTAATAATACAGAAATCGTTGCTTTTCTAAGTTCAGGAGTTTCGTTTTCACGCTTTTTAAGACCTTATATAATTGGAGCTACAATTGTTGCTAGCTTCGCTCTGTTTTTAGGGATGTATTTAGCTCCAATAGCCAGCCAAGGGTTTAATGAATTTAAATTTAAATATTTAAGAAAGAATCGGAAAGTACAGCAAACAAGAGATGTCTATCAACAAATTAATGACAATGATTATATCTATGTGAGTAACTTTATACCAAGAAATAAATCGGGTCAGAATTTTACCTACGAACATTTTGAAGGCAACGAAATGAAGTATAAAATTTTCGCAAGTAATATTCGCTACACAGAAGAAGATAGTACATATCAGCTTACCAACTATATGAAGCGTTCTTTTAACAATAGTATAGAAACAGTAGAAAGAGAAAATAGAAAACAACTGGATTTACCATTTGAACTCGAAGATTTGACTCCTGTTCAGTATGCCGCAGAAACAAAATCGTATGGGGATTTACTTAAGTTTATTGCGGCAGAAAAAAGACGAGGCTCTCCTAATATTGGCCGTTATGAAGTAGTGAAATTAAGAAAATGGAGTATTCCTGTTTCTATATTTATTCTTACAATTATTGCTGTTGCCGTATCTTCTGTAAAACGACGCGGAGGTATGGGAGTTAATCTTGCTGTTGGTATTGCTATTGCTATGATTTATGTCTTTTTTGATAAGGTTTTTGGAGTTATGGCAGAGCAGTCTAATTTTTCGGCTTTAGTAGCTGTATGGTTTCCTAATGTTATATTTGGTATTTTAGCTATATATCTGCTGCAAAATGCCAAACGCTAAACTTAAGCATTATTTACATTTACATTTTCTAGTCATAATTGCTGGATTTACCGCTATATTAGGTGAGTTAATTACTATTGGAGCGCTAGAACTCGTATGGTACAGAATGGCTATCGCTGGAATTTTAATGTTTATCTACATCAAAATTATTCGGTTAGATGTTAAAATTTCTAGACTTACATTTTTACAATTTTCTGCAGCTGGAGTTATTATCGCTTTACATTGGATTACTTTTTTTGAAGCTATCAATCAAGCTAACGTTTCTATAGCTTTGGCAATGTTTTCTTCAGGTGCCTTTTTTGCTTCGTTCATTGAGCCTTTATTTTTTAAACGACGTATTTTAGGCTACGAAATTATCTTTGGTATTATAGTGGTATTGGGAGTGGTTTTAATCACCAGTAGCGAGATGGGGTATGTTAACGGCATTATTTTGGGACTGTTTTCAGCTTTATTTTCTACTTTATTTGCAGTTATAAATGGTCGTTTTATTGAGAAACATAATGCCACAGTTATTTCGTTTTACGAGTTTATAAGTGGCGTACTTTTTTTAACAGTTTTTATTTTATTGTCAGGTAAAACATTTAATGCAGAGTTCTTTACATTATCAAATTCAGATTGGATGTATTTATTCATTTTAGCATCTATCTGTACAGCATATGCATTTATTGGTTCTGTAGATGTAATGCGTTATATAAGTCCATTTACGGTTATTTTAAGTTATAACTTAGAACCGCTATACGGAATTGCAATAGCTTTATTTTTATTTCCAGAAACAGAAAAGATGTCTCCTCAATTTTATATAGGAGCTATTCTTGTGTTAATCACAGTTTTATTTGATGCAGTTTTTAAAAATTACAAGATTAGGAAAGGCAAACTAAAAGTATAACAGATTAAAGTCTTTATATTTTCTTATATAATCTGTATTTTTGTATCCGCAATAAGAAAACTTACTTTAAATTTAGTGATTAGAAATAAATTTAGAAGCCGTAGGTTTGTAAACTAACGAAACAAAAAACAACTTCAAATTGTATGGAATATTTAGAGTTTGAATTACCGATAAAAGAATTAGAAGAGCAGCTAGATAAATGTCAGATTATAGGAAAAGAAAGTGATGTAGATGTTACTGAAACCTGTAAACAGATAGATAAAAAGTTAGCTGAAACTAAAAAGAATATCTATAAAAACCTTACAGCTTGGCAACGTGTTCAGCTGTCTAGGCACCCAAACAGACCTTATACATTAGATCATATAAAAGCACTCTGTGGAGATACGTTTTTAGAACTACATGGAGATAGAAATGTAAAGGACGATAAGGCCATGATTGGTGGTTTAGGTAAAATTGGCGACCAATCGTATATGTTTATTGGCCAACAAAAAGGATTTAATACCAAAACCAGACAGTATCGTAATTTCGGAATGTCTAATCCTGAAGGCTATCGTAAAGCATTACGACTTATGAAGTCTGCCGAAAAATTCGGAATTCCTGTCGTTACTTTAATCGATACGCCAGGTGCTTATCCAGGTTTAGAAGCAGAGGAGCGAGGACAAGGAGAGGCTATTGCGAGAAACATTCTAGAAATGGCACGTCTTAAAGTCCCAATTATTACTATTATTATAGGCGAAGGAGCTTCTGGTGGCGCTCTAGGTATTGGTGTAGGTGACCGTGTAATGATGTTAGAAAACACATGGTATTCTGTTATTTCACCCGAATCTTGTTCTTCAATTCTATGGAGAAGTTGGGAATATAAAGAACAAGCTGCAGAGGCCTTAAAACTAACAGCAAAAGATATGAAACGTATGAAGCTTGTCGATTCTATTATTAAAGAACCACTTGGTGGAGCACATACTGATAGAGATAAGACTTTTTCTGCCGTAAAAGATGCTATTATTAAATCTTATGAAGAGCTTAAAAACTTATCACCAAAAGATTTAGTGAATCAACGTATGGCAAAATACGATGCTATGGGAGTCTATAAAGACTGAATCCATTAAACATAGGAAACTAAAAAAAACTGAAGTTTAAGCTTCGGTTTTTTTTGGCGCTATTAACAATAAAATAGAGTTATTAACAGTTAGATTGTTAACTAACTGTTAAGATTGAAAACCACTTATAATCAGATCGTCAATACTATTTGACTACTTTTGTTACTTATGAAACAACCCAATCCAGTACAAGGCTATAAAGTTGATAAAAGCACAATTATTAACTTAGAAAAAGGAAAAATACCGCCTCAAGCACCTGATTTAGAAGAAGTTGTGCTTGGTGCAATGATGATTGATAAAAAAGGTGTAGATGAAGTAATTGACATCTTAAGCCCAGACGCTTTTTATAAAGAGGCGCACAAGCATATCTTTGAGGCTATTTTTAAATTATTTGAGAATAGTGAGCCAGTCGACTTATTAACCGTTTCTAGCCAATTAAAGAAGGACCAAAAATTAGATTTGATTGGTGGCGATTTTTATCTTATTTCATTAACACAACGTGTGTCTTCTTCTGCTCACATTGAGTTTCATGCACGTATTATTCTTCAAAAATACATTCAACGAAGTTTAATCAAAATTTCAAATGAAATTATAGAAGAAGCTTACGACGAAACCAGAGACGTTTTCGATCTTTTAGATACCGCTGAAGCCAAATTATATGAGGTGACTCAAGGTAACGTTAAAAAATCTACAGAATCTGCTCAGAGTTTAGTTATTCAAGCCAAAAAGAAAATTGAAGAGATCTCAAATAAAGAAGGTATGAGTGGAATTCCTTCTGGTTTTGATAAATTAGATAAGTTAACGTCTGGTTGGCAACCTAGTGATTTAGTAATTGTAGCTGCACGTCCTGGTATGGGTAAAACAGCATTTACACTAACCATGGCTCGTAATGTGGCTGTAAATAGTAATACTCCTGTGGCTTTCTTTTCTTTAGAGATGTCTTCAGTACAGCTAATTACACGTTTAATTTCGAGTGAAACAGGTTTGTCTTCAGAAAAATTAAGAACAGGTAAGTTAGAAAAACACGAATGGGAGCAACTTAACGTTAAAGTTAAGACCTTAGAACAAGCCCCTTTATTTATAGATGATACCCCTTCACTTTCAATTTTCGATTTAAGAGCAAAAGCACGTCGTTTGGCATCTCAATACGGTATTAAGATGATTATGATTGACTATTTGCAATTAATGACAGCAGGAGGAAGCCAAAAAGGAGGTAATCGTGAACAAGAAATTTCGATGATTTCCCGTAACTTAAAAGCTTTAGCAAAAGAATTAAGTGTTCCTGTTATTGCCTTATCTCAGTTATCACGTGCTGTAGAAACGCGTGGAGGAAGTAAAAGACCTTTATTATCCGATTTACGTGAATCTGGAGCGATTGAGCAAGATGCAGATATTGTATCGTTTATATACAGACCAGAATATTATAAGATTGATGAATGGGATGATGAAGAGCGCTCTCCAACCGAAGGACAAGGTGAATTTATTGTTGCTAAACACAGAAATGGTGGTTTAGAAAACATCAGATTGAAATTTATTGGTCACTTAGGTAAGTTCGATAATTTAGATGATTTTGATACACCATTTGGTGAATTTCATTCTAAAATGAATGAAGCTGCTAATGATAATACATTTACTCCTGATAATTTCCCATCTCCTTCGGATGCTTTTGGAGGACCAGAAGATGATGGTGTACCTTTTTAACAGCTTTTTATGTATTTGAGCACTATTTTTTATCCTATCTTTGTATGCTTTAGATAAAATCAAATTGCCTCATGTTAGACCAAAGACGTACAACAAACATTTTGTTGTTAATTATTGTAATTCCTTTAGTGTTTTACTTACTAAAGATTCTGTCTTTTATTTTTATTCCATTGATTTTTTCAATGTTTATAGCCTTGCTATTTCTACCATTAATGCGATGGTTAGGACGTAGAAAAGTACCAAAAATTGTTAGTATCATTATCGTTTTATTACTCGTTTCTATTGGTCTTAAAATAGGTATAGAACTGGTGCAATTATCTAGCAAACAAATATTAGCTAACAATACCGAATTTTTATCAAAAGCCGAATTAAAAATTGCAGATCTCAAAGTCTATTTATTTGATAACTTCGGAATAGAAATTGAACAAGAACACGGACTTATTGGTCAATTATTTGAAAAAGAAAATCTAGGGTCTACTCTCGGATTTGTAAATTCGTTTCTAACAGCTTTATTAATGACAGTATTCTTTGTGGTATTGTGGTTGGCAGAATCAATAAACGTTCATAAATTACTTAATAATACACTATTAAAACAAAAGCATACTTCTATTAAAACGTTTATGAAAATAGAAAAAGACCTTATTAAATTTATTAAGGTAAAAGTTTTAGTTAGTGCTTTAACCGGTTTGTTTACAGGATTAATGTGTGTGTTTTTTGATGTGAGTTTTCCTATTTTCTGGGGATTATTTGCTTTTGCTATTAATTTTGTTCAGATGGTAGGCTCTTTTATTTCTGTAATTCTATTATCTATTTTTGCGTTTGTAGAATTGGATCCAACGAGTACTCTGTTCTTTTTTATCTTCGCTATTTCTATGGTTCAAGTGACTTTTGGTGCCATTTTGGAGCCCATTTTTATGGGAAAATCCTTCTCTATAAATGTCATTGCAGTATTGGTAATGCTGATGTTTTGGGGATTTCTTTGGGGCATTCCAGGCTTAATTATGGCTATTCCTATTACCGTTTTTATTAAAATTATCTTAGAGCAGTTTGAAGGGACTAAGGTCATTGCTAGTTTACTTTCTGGTAATGAGACTCAGCTAGATTAAATTCAAATGTGTTTTTTTTAAAGAAATTCATTGTTCAGATTTTATTCAACTCAATAGGTCTTAAAAGATTATTAAATAAGACTTAAACAGACTAAAATTTGGTTATATTCCGTTCTAAATTTATGAACTTGAAAAATCTATTTCTTATCATCTTTACTTTATTTTTAAGTATAAATGCTTACGCATCCTATATCCTTATTCCTATGGATGCCGAAACACAAAATAATCATCTTAAAGCTTATGGTGTTACTTATTGGACACTAGAACGAGAGCTTAAGGTAAAATGGTTACTTAATTATAGAGGAGGTTCGTTTTTATTACCTGATGCCGAAATTATTCAACGAGAATGCCAAATTAGAGGCGTGTCTTTTGAAGTGATTTCAGATGCAAAAGCAGCTCAAATATTAGAAGATATTGCAAGTCCTGCAGTAAATCAAGAAGCTATTGTGTTAGAAAAAGCACCTAAAATAGCAGTTTATACACCAAAAGGTTTAAAACCTTGGGATGATGCGGTGACTATGGTGTTAACTTATGCTGAAATTCCTTACGAAACCATTTACGATGAAGAAGTTTTAAATGATGAATTATTACTTTACGACTGGTTGCATTTACATCATGAAGATTTTACAGGGCAATATGGAAAATTTTATAGAGCTTACCGCTCAGCAGCATGGTACATTGAAGATAAAAAAGAAGCCGAAGAATTAGCCACAAAGTTAGGCTACGATAAAGTGTCTGAGGCTAAATTGGCTGTAGCACTTAAAATTAGAGATTATGTTGTTGGAGGTGGTTTCATGTTTGCCATGTGTTCTGCAACAGATAGTTTTGATATTGCGCTTTCTGCAGAAGGAGTAGATATTTGTGAACCGATGTTTGATGGCGATGGGAGTGATCCTGGCTATCAAAATAAAATTGACTTTAGTAAGACCTTTGCTTTTAAAGATTATATTTTAGAACGTAGTCCTAATGTGTATGAGTTTTCGTCAATAGATATGACTCAAAAACGTAAAATCCCTAAGACGACAGATTATTTTTCTTTAATGGAGTATTCTGCAAAATGGGACCCAATCCCTACAATGTTAACTCAAAATCATACTGCTTTGGTCAAAGGGTTTATGGGACAAACTACATCGTTTACTAGAGACCAAATTAAATCTAATGTTTTGGTAATGGGAGAAAACAGAACCAACGGTGAGGCTAAATATATACATGGTATTAAAGGAAAAGGTTTCTTCACTTTTTACGGTGGTCACGATCCCGAAGATTATACACATCGTGTAGGTGACCCAAAAACAGAATTAGATTTACATCCTACATCTCCAGGATACCGATTGATATTGAATAATGTATTGTTTCCTGCAGCTAAAAAGAAAAAGCAGAAAACATAATATAAAATTTATTTAGTGAATCAATATTAAATACTTTTAATTTTAATAAGGATAATCAAAACGTTAGAATATATAATCATTAACTATAAGGTCGCTTTAAAGTGACCTTTTTTTATTAACTTAAACGTGTAGTATTACTTATTTAATAAAACTCTCAAAACAAATGTTATCAAAAGAAACCATACTCCACAAAATTCAAATCTTAATTACTAATCACTTTGAAACCCCTGAAGATGCTTTTGCTTTTTTTGATAAGGATGGTGATGGAAAACTCAATAAAGCTGAAATCGTAAAACTATTAAAGGATGCTGAAATTACCGGATTTATTCGTGGTATGGTCTCTTCAAAATTAATCGAAGGCTACGATAAAGATGGTGATGACCTTATCAGTTGGAAAGAATTTAAATCTGCTATTGATGAAATTACAGAGGAATCTAAATAAAAAAATGTTATAGCCATATGAATTTTTTTCAAAAAGAAATAAAACTACAAGCGTTTTCACGAGGCTTCCATCTGATTACATCAGATATTTTACGAGCAATTCCAGAACTAAAACAAATTAATGTAGGGCAATTACAAGTGTTTATTAAACATACATCTGCGAGTTTAACTATAAATGAGAATGCAGATCCAACGGTTAGGATAGATTTTGAAAGCCACATCAATAAAATGGTTCCAGAAAATCAGGCTTATTACCAACATACTTACGAAGGTTCTGATGATATGCCTGCCCATATAAAAGCATCATTAATGGGGACCTCTGTTCAAATTCCTATCACAAATGGTCAATTAAATCTCGGGATTTGGCAAGGCATTTATCTTTGTGAGCATAGAAATAGAGCAGGCGGTAGGCAATTAGTGCTTACGGCTTTCGGTAATTAGTTGTTCTAAAACCAATTCTACACCATTATTATCATTAGATGCTGTTTCAAAATTAGCCACATTTTTAACATTAGGATGTGCATTTGCCATTGCGTAACTATATTTGGCGCATGTCAACATTTCTAAATCATTATTATAATCTCCAAAGACCATAGTTTCAGAAGGAGTAATATTGAGTTGCCTCTGTAAAAAGCTTAGCGCATTTCCTTTATTAGTAATAGCTTCAGAAATATCGACCCAATGATTTCCTGAAACCACAACATTGAGTTCTGGTTTTAGGTGTTTCACAAAGGGAAATATATGTTTTTCAGAATTTGTGGTGTGATACAATGCTATTTTAATGACATCATCTGTGATGTCTTCAAAGGAATCAATAATGGTATAGTCTGAGTAATATTCAGAAAAAGTCTTTACCAAATCATCTGAAGCCCTAAGAATAAAAGCTTGATGTTGCGTACAGAAAATAGGGTAGGCGTCTGCAATAGTTGAAACCAAGGTATAAAGTTCTAATACTCTATTTGGATTTAGCTGATTAGAAAGCAGTACGTTTTGATTTTGAATTACTAAACCACCATTTTCTGCTACGATTATAATATCATTTTTTATAGGTTGAAGTTTTTTCACAATGCTATAATAAGGCCGTCCACTTGCCGCAACAAATTGGATATTTTGTTGTTTTAAGTCTTTAAATAGCTCAAAGAATTTGGAACTCACATCGTGATTAGAGTTTAGTAAAGTACCATCCATATCTGTAACTACCATTTTAACGTCCTTCATATTGTATTCTTAAAAATTGTATTCAAATTAAATAAAATAAAAAACCGATTCACAATAGAATCGGTTTTTGTTTTAATGAGCGCCTACATGGCAACCGCAGGTTTCTCGTGTAAAACTTTGCGATTCCTCATGCCACTGAAACGCTTGGTTATATTTATTGTTTTCCCAATAGAATTTGGTACGTTCCTTTGGGTGATTTCCAATTTCATTCATAGTTTCAGTGTCGTATAATCGACCATTAATCATGGTGTAAATAATACTTTCAGAATTTCTAATGTCTTCTAAGGGGTTTTTATTCATCACAATTAAATCGGCTAATTTTCCTTTTTTCAGCGAACCAATATCATTACCTGCACCTATATAATTAGCTCCATTTATAGTCGCAGCTTTTAAGACGTCATGATTGGCCATGCCTCCTTGTTGAAGTGACCATAACTCCCAGTGCGCTCCAAGGCCTTGTAACTGACCATGTGCACCAAGGTTAACTTTTACACCAGCATCACTAAGTGCTTTGGTGGTTTTAGAAACCAAAATATGGCCGTTCTCATATTCTTCATCCGGAACCATAACACGATGTCTAGAACGTGAATCGATAATACCTCTTGGAGTATACTTTAAAAGCTTTTCATTTTCCCAAACATTAGTTTTTTGGTACCAATAGACTTCACTATTCATACCTCCATAATTTACAATAAGTGTTGGTGTATAACCCACATTACTATTTCCCCAAAGTTCTAAAACATCTTTATAAACAGGTGCCACAGGAATATTGTGTTCTACACCAGTATGGCCATCCATTACCATAGTGATATTGTGGTAAAATGTTGAGCCTCCTTCTGGAACAACAAAGATGCCTTCCTCTCTAGCGGCTTGTAATACTTGTTGTCGTTGCTCGCGTCTTGGTTGGTTATAACTCTTAACCGATAAGGCACCGAAAGCTTTGGTTCTTCTAATAGATGAACGCGCATCTTCAAGATTATTGATGACCGCTTTAAAATCGCCATCAGCTCCATAAAGAATAAATCCTGTAGAGTAGAGACGTGGTCCAACAAGTTCACCGGTTTTTTGTAATTCCGAAAGCGCAAAAATAGTTTCAGAATGCGCAGATGGATCATGAGACGTCGTCACTCCATAAGCTAAATTCGCGTAAAATTGCCAGTGTTTTTGTGTGGTTAATCCGTATCTAAAGCCACCAATATGTGCATGCGCATCCACCATGCCTGGCATTATTGTTTTTCCTGAAACATCATAGACTTTTGCATCGGAAGGAATTGTGATGTCTGAAGTATTTCCAATAGATTCAATGATATTGCTATTAATAATGATGGTGCCATTTTCTATGACTTCATCACCTTCCATAGTAATCAGTCGCGCTCCTTTTAAAGCAATTCTTCCTGAAGGTTTATCGGTTTTAGCTTCTAAATTTATTTTTATACCTTTTTCAACAAGTTTAGCATCTTCAGAAGCTTTAACTGAAAAATACTGGTTGCCTAATGTCCAATGTAATGTTTTGCTGTCTTTAGACCAATGAAGATTAATCCCAGCATCTTTAGAAAGCTGCGTAATTGGAACATATTTGCTTTTATCAGTTAAGTCTAAAGTATGTCCAGACTTAGGCATTGGTGCTAAATACACTTTATGTAAATGAACAAAAGCAATCCAGTTGCTATCAGGACTTGGTACCAAAATATTACCATGTTTTGATTTTACGAGTGTGCGTTCATCAAAACCATTAAGATCAACACTTTTCAATTCTTTAGTTAAAGCCCCAAAAAATTGTCCGCCATTTTGGTAAATAATTCGTGTATCATCAGCATTAAACATTGGGAAATCTCCTTCTTTGGTTACAAATTTGGTGTTTGTCCCATCACTATTCATCAAATACAAACCTGGCTTTTTTGAAAATGTTCGACCTTGTTCGTTGTTTCCTCCTTCTTTTCTGTAGACAATATGTTTACCGTTATGTGAATACGACGGATTTCTATAAATGCCTTTTTCTGAAGTCAGTTTTGTGGCAGTACCACCAGTTGAAGGAATTGAATAAATAGCACCTAAGTTTTGATCATTCCAAGTTACATAAGTAATGGTATTTCCATCAGGTGAAAAGGATGGTTCAAATTCAAAATCGGTGCCTTTCGTTAACCGTTTAGCTTTTCCATTTGGTAATTTTTGTGTGTACAAATAACCAAGCGCATTAAAGACAATTGATTTTCCATCAGGAGACGTGGTCGCATGACGAATCACTTTAGCGTCAAAAGTATCAGGTGCTACAGGTGTATCAAATTCAACTGCTTTAGCAATCTTAATAGTAGCGTTAGCTTCAAACGGAATGTCGGATACGTTAAGCGAATTGATATTGATTTTATTAATTTTTCCGCCAGACCAAATTACAATGTCTTCATTATTAGGCATCCAATTAAAGTTGGTATAGACACCAAAAATAGCCCATGCTTCTTGTTGGTCTTTATTTAGTTGGTCATAAACAGGCCATTCTTCTCCTGTTTCTAAATCATGAATATATAAAACAGATTTGGTACGAATACGTTTTACAAAAGCTAGTTTTTTTCCATCTCTGGAAATTTGAGGACGTGCAGCACCACCTGGACCACCGGTGATTCTTGTTGTTTTACCCGTTTTCATATCATAGCGATTGATCACATAGATTTGACTGTTTGGGTCTTTGTTGTATTGAAAAAAGCCACCAGGATAAACATCTTCGCTGTAGTATAAATACTTCCCATCTGGAGAGATAGTTGGTTCGTTAACATCTTGTTGGTCATTCTTCTTTTTAGTAAGCTGTAAACCGCTACCGCCAGTTTTATGATATAGCCATAGTTCGCCAGCTCCTAAAGAACGCCCAGAAGTAAAATGTTTTCGGGCAATAAGATAATCTCCATCCGGTGTCCAAATAGCGTTGTTTAATAATCTGAAATTTTCTTTTGTGATTTGCTTAGCATCAGAACCGTCAGTATTCATGACCCATATATTGTCACCACCACCAGCATCACTAGTAAATGAAATCTGTTTACCATCAGGGCTAAATCGTGGTTGAATTTCAAAGGGCAAACCTTCTCTTAGTATTTTTGCTTTACCACCATTGCTGTTCATGATGTAGATATCGCCTAATAAATCAAAGACAATAGATTTCCCATCAGGACTTATATCCAAATTCATCCAAGTCCCTTCATTGGTTGAAAGTTTTAGGTCTTTAAAATTCCAGTTACCTTCGGGGTTAGATACATCCCAAGGTTTGGGTTTTTCTTTATCTTGACTATGACTATACGTATTAAAAGTAACGAGTAGAATAAGGGTTGCGATAAACTGAATACGTTTCATGGAAATGATTTTAATTAAAGCGTAAGTTAAAAATAAAAAAGGAATTTTGTATGCATATGCGCTTATGTAAACAGTTTAGTTTTTAATAATTAGACATAAAAAAATCCGATTCAAATAAATGAATCGGATTTTATAAGCGAAATGTTGTTATTAATTTGGCTAAAAGCCTACTTTACTTTGTTTACTATAGCTTCAAAAGCTTCTGGGTGATTCATTGCTAAATCGGCAAGTACCTTACGGTTCAATTCGATATTATTAGATTTTAATCCTCCCATAAATTTTGAATAGCTCATTCCATGCTGTCTTGCACCTGCGTTAATACGCATAATCCATAACGAACGGAATGTTCTCTTTTTTACTCTACGGTCTCTGTACGAATATTGCATCGCTTTGTCAACCGCATTTTTTGCTACTGTCCAAACGTTTTTACGTCTTCCGAAGTAACCTTTTGCTTGCTTAAGAACCTTTTTTCTTCGGGCTCTTTTTGCTACTGAATTTACTGATCTTGGCATTTCTTTAATTGTTTTTGTAGTAGGCGGTCTAAATCGACACTTGCTAAATAATTTTGCCTAACTCCAGGGTTTATAATTTGTTTTAACCGATTAAAACCGTATTACTTTAAACGTAACATTGTTTTAATATTGTCCTCATCTGCTTTATGTACTAAACCATCATGAGTCAATTTTAGCTTACGTTTTTTAGATTTTTTTGTCAATATGTGACTCTTAAACGCATGCTTTCTTTTAATCTTACCAGTGCCAGTTAGTTTGAAACGTTTCTTAGCACTCGATTTTGTTTTCATTTTAGGCATTTTCTCCTCTTTTTAATTTACGTTTCGCTTATTATCTTAAATACACTTATAGCTTTAGCTATAGTGATTTTTTATTTAATTCTTTTTAGGTGCGATGAACATAATCATTCGCTTTCCTTCAAGTTTAGGCATTTGTTCTACCTTCCCATATTCCTCAAGATCTTGTGCCAACTTTAATAATAAAATTTGACCTTGTTCTTTAAAGACAATAGATCGTCCTTTAAAGAATACGAACGCTTTTAACTTCGCTCCATCTTTTAAGAACTTTTCAGCATGTTTCTTTTTGAATTCATAATCATGGTCATCTGTTTGAGGACCAAAACGAATTTCTTTAACAACGACTTTAGTCGCTTTAGACTTTAATGCTTTTTCTCTTTTCTTCTGTTCGTAAAGGAATTTTTTATAATCCATAACTTTACAAACAGGAGGTTTCGCATTTGGCGATATCTCTACAAGATCTAAACCTTGTTCGTCGGCTATGGATAAAGCCTGTTTAATAGGATAAACACCTATTTCGACATTATCTCCGACTAATCTTACTTCTTCAGATCTGATTTTAGAATTTATACGGTGTTTATCTTCTTGAGATACACGTCTTGTAAAATTCTTTCTGTTTCTACGTATTGCTATGGCTTCTGTATTTTAAATTAAACTTAATATTATTTAAAAGTTTTTAAACTTTTACTAATTCTATCTTTTACTATTTCTTTAAAGTCTTCTACACTAATTGTGCCAAGGTCTTCACCTCCATGTTGGCGCACAGTTATTGTATTATCCTTTTCTTCTTGCTCACCGACGATAATCATATAAGGAAACTTTTGCATTTCAGCTTCGCGAATTTTCTTACCTACAGTTTCATTTCTGTTGTCTGTGAGGGCGCGAATTTCGTCATTTTCTAGCGAAATTAAAACTTTTTCTGCGTATTTTTCATATTTCTCGCTTATTGAGAGTATAATTACCTGCTCTGGCATTAACCAAAGTGGGAAGTTTCCTCCCGTATGTTCTAGTAATATAGCTATAAAACGCTCCATACTTCCAAAAGGCGCACGATGAATCATAACCGGTCTGTGCATCTCATTATCACTACCTTTATAAGATAAATCGAAACGCTCAGGTAAGTTATAATCTACTTGTATTGTTCCTAATTGCCATTGTCTTCCTAAAGCATCTTTGACCATAAAGTCTAACTTTGGACCATAAAAGGCAGCTTCACCTGTTTCAACAACATAATTTAAACCTTTGTCTTTTGCTGCGTTTAAAATTGCTTCTTCCGCTTTTTGCCAGTTTTCATCACTTCCAATATATTTTTCAGGATTTTCTGGATCTCTTAATGAAACTTGAGCTGTAAAGTTTTCAAAACCTAAAGACCCAAAAACATATAATACTAAGTCTATAACATCCTTAAACTCTTTGTCCAATTGATCAGGAGTACAGAAAATATGAGCATCATCTTGAGTAAACCCTCTAACTCTTGTTAAACCGTGTAACTCGCCACTTTGTTCATATCTGTATACAGTTCCAAATTCGGCATAGCGTTTTGGAAGTTCTTTATATGAAAATGGTTTAGCGTTATAAATTTCACAATGATGAGGACAGTTCATTGGTTTTAATAGGAACTCTTCACCTTCAGAAGGAGTTGTAATAGGTTGGAAACTGTCTTCTCCATATTTTGCATAATGACCAGAAGTGACATAAAGCTCCTTTTGTCCAATATGTGGTGTAACTACCATTTCATAACCCGCTTTCTTTTGAGCTGCTTTTAAGAAATTCTCTAAACGTTCTCTAAGAGCGGCACCTTTTGGTAACCAAAGTGGTAAACCTTGACCGACCTTTTGAGAAAAAGTAAACAACTCTAATTCTTTACCTAATTTCCTATGATCTCTTTTTTTAGCTTCCTCTAAAAGATGTAGGTATTCTGTTAATTCTTTTTGCTTTGGAAAAGAAATACCATAAACTCTTGTTAATTGCTTATTCTTTTCGTCACCTTTATAATAGGCGCCAGCAACACTTAAAATTTTGACAGCTTTAATAATTCCTGTATTAGGAATATGGCCACCACGACAAAGATCAGTGAAACTAGAATGATCACAAAAACTAATAGTGCCGTCTTCAAGGTTTTCAATTAAGTCAACTTTGTAATCGTTTTTACCTTTATAATAGGAGAGAGCTTCTGCTTTAGAAACATCACGCATTTTAAAGTCGTGCTTGCCTCTAGCAATTTCAATCATTTTGTTCTCAATTGTTTTAAAATCTTTCTCAGAAATAGAACCTTCCCCTAAGTCAACATCATAATAAAACCCATTCTCAACAGCAGGACCAACCCAAAGCTTTACATTAGGGTATAATTCTTCTAGAGCTTGTGCTAAAACATGGGCAGAAGAATGCCAGAATGCTTTTTTACCATCATCATCTCTAAACGTATATAAAGTAAGATTACCATCGGTGGTCAATGGAGTGGTAGTTTCAACAGTTGTGTCATTGAATTTTGCAGAGATAACGTTGCGAGCAAATCCCTCGCTAATATCTACAGCCACTTCATAAGGTGTTACATCTTTTTCAAAAGATCTAACAGAACCATCTGGTAAAGTAATTTGTATCATTATATATAGTATAAATTTTAGTCTACAAAGATATATCTATATAAGGAATAGACAAAGTGAAGTTTCTATAAATATTGCATTGTTTTTTTAGGGTATTTCACTTTTGCTTTTTAGTAGCAAAAGTGTCGCGTCATCCGCTATATCTTTTTTACTAAGTTTCTTTAGAGTAGAATATACTAATCTCATATACTATGTTCTTATCTTGTCATTATATATAGAAGTAAAAAAGGATGCCGCTTCTACCGCTAATATAGTTGTAATTTAAAAAGATCTTGTGCTATTAAAAGCCGTTTTTTAGCATTAAAGACTAGTGTTTGCTATCAGCTAGAACAAAACAGTAACTTTTTAAGATTGTTAAATTGCACGAAATTAAGGTTTTAAAATAAAAGTGAAAATAAAAAGCATAATTGTGTTGTAGGAATGAAAAAGGGTTCTATTTTTGCACCCCGAAACAAAGACAACAAGTCAAGTTTCAGACGTTCATTTCCAGACAGATTTAGCTTTGAAAAAATAAATAATATTTTTTCAAATTAAGTTTGTGAGAATGAAAAAAGGGTTTTATATTTGCACCCGCTTAGCGAAACAATGTTAAGTAAAAGTAAAGAAAAGTTCATTAACATATTGAATTGACAGCGTAAGAAGATAGTTGGAAACGGCTATTTTCAAACAAGAGAATAAATCATTTAGAGTACTAGAATAATTC